>CAZWZP010000026.1:4478-25356 GCA_964638925.1 uncultured Stakelama sp.
ATCGACGAGGTGCACGCGGTCGGCATGTACGGCGCGCGCGGCGGCGGGATTTCGGAGCGCGATGAAGCCGCTTCGCGCCTGACCATCATCGAAGGCACGCTGGGCAAGGCATTCGGCGTGATGGGCGGCTATATCGCAGCGGATCGCACGATTGTGGATGTGATCCGCAGCTATGCGCCGGGGTTCATCTTCACCACCTCGCTCTCGCCGGTGCTGGTCGCGGGCGCGCTGGCGTCGGTGCGGCACCTCAAACAGTCGAGCGAAGAGCGCGACGGGCAGCAGGCGGCAGCGGCGCGGCTCAAGACGATGTTTGCCGATGCCGGACTACCCGTGATGGACAGCGTCACGCACATCGTCCCGCTGATGGTGGGGGATCCGGTGCGCGCCAAGAAGATCAGCGATATCCTGCTCGCCGAATATGGCGTCTATGTTCAGCCGATCAATTACCCGACCGTCCCGCGCGGCACTGAACGGTTACGATTTACCCCTGGCCCCTCGCATGACGAACCAATGATGCGCGAACTCACCGCAGCGCTGGTCGAGATTTGGGAACGACTGGAATTGCGGGTCGCAGCCTGATTTTCTATTTTGTACCGTATCGGCCCGCTATTATTTCGTAACTTGTCAGCGATAGGTAGCACGGTTAGGTAAGCATTGGCGTAGCCTTTCGATGTGCGGGGTACGGGAGAGCCCGACCCAGCAGAACCGAATTGTGCAGGATCTGAAGAGGGGAAGTCATGACGGATCGTATCGAAACTGAACAGCCGGTGGCAGAACTGCGTAGCTGGGTCGAGCCCGAAATCTCGGTGCTGGCGATTGAGGAAACCGCCGGTTTCCCGGGTCGCGGCGCGGATGGCGGCCGCTTCGTCGATTGCACGCTCTCCTAAGCTGAACCTTCTGATCGGATGGCCCTGGGTGGCGCGACTGGATCGCCCGCCCAGCGGCCTCCTTTTTTATCAGCCGATCGCAATAATGTCGGTGGGCGCTCCGCCCAGGGGAAGCTCGCGGATCGGTCGATGATCCCGATCGAGGAAAATGACGCTGCCGGTCAATTCGGTGCGTCGCGCGCGTGGCCCGAATTCGGACGTGCCGACGATCAAGCCATCGCGACCCAGCGCCAGTCCGCGGGTCATTTTGGCACTTACCCGGATCGGCGGACCATCGCTGCGCAACAGCTCGCCGTCGCGCGATCCGCAATGCCACAGCGTCCCCGACACATCCTCGACAATATCATGGCAGCCATATCCCGCGAGGGTTTCCAGGCGCGCCACCGTCCAGTCGCTGTCGAGCCAGGCAAGCTGGCTTGCTCGCTCACCAGCCCCCGCGCCATTGTGCAGCATCAGCGCCACGCCGCCGGATACGCGCGCGATGGAGTTGATGTGGCGATAATCCCCCCCGCTCTCGCCCCGGCGCACCGGGGGCAACGGCGTGCGGATATCGACCGGCGCACCCTCCAGCGTAAACCGGCGGATCAGCTGGTTGGCGGTATCGACGAGACACAGAAGATCGTCGATCACCGCGAGCTGATGGCATTGATTGTCCAGCCCGGTTGCAATCACACGCGCGCCCGCAAGATGCCCACCCTTAAGCGTGAGGGCAAGGATGCGACCACGCGCACTGTCGGTGCTGGGGATATCGCACGCCTCGAACGCGAAGAGCGTGTCGCCGTGGCGGTGCAGGCCGAAGAAAAAGCCGTGTGCGACCAAGTGCGCGCCGTCACGGCTCGCCGCGAACAGACCCTGCCGGCTCGCCACAAGGCATTCGGACCCGCGCAGATCGGTCGCGCGCAACCGCACCGTGTCGCTATCATAGGCCTGGCGAGCCAGCGCCGCGCGGATCGCGCGCTCGCGGCCGATTGGTGCGTCCATGATTGCGGTGGTAGGTCACGGCCCGGCGCAGTCAAGCGCGCATCGGGCCGCTGAGCCATGGACCGCACCGGACTGTTCGGGCTGTTCAACCTCGACGGCGCACCGCCTGACCCGCAGGCGGCGGCGGTGCTCGGGCTGGCTGATGCGGAACCCGGCACGGACAGCGTCGCCGTCGCGGTCGATCTCGCCGATCCCGGCGCGGCGCACAGCGTGTGCGCCGATGGCACACTGACCCTGTTCCTGGGTCGACTGGACGAACCTTCCGCCGTCGCGGAGCGGCTCGGCATGGCGGCGGACACGCCGCATGTTGAGCTCGCACGTGCCGCGTTGGCCCGCTTCGGTCCGGACATTCGGATGCTGCTCCACGGCGAGTGGACACTTGCGCATTGGGATGGCCGCGCGCTGGTACTGGCCGCATCGCTGTGCCTGCGCGATCCGGTGCTTTATGCGGTACACGGCCGACGCATCGCGGTCGGCCCGGACCTGCGTCAGCTCAGCCGCATCGCATGGATTGGCGATGATTTCGACGCGGCGGGACTGCTGATGGCACTTGGACGGTCGGGCCTGCGCCCCTCCGGTGACCCGCGCACCCCATTGGCCGGCGTGTCAGCGCTCACCCCGGGTGCATTCCTGACGATCGACCGCACCGGCATCCGCACCGCGCCGCCCGCCGCGATCGCGCCTGCGGGCGATTGGGATGGAGACCTCGACGCGGCGATGGCGACGACCGAAGCGCTGCTGCTGCGCATCGTGCGCCAGCGGATGATTGGCGGCACCTATGCGTGCATGTTGAGCGGAGGGCTAGATTCCGCAACGCTGGCCTGGGCGGCGGCGCGCGCGCGCGATCCCGGCGAGCAGCTACGCTTCCTGACCTCTGCCGCTACACCGGGGTCGCGCCAGGTCGACGAAGTCGCGCAAGCAGCGATCACCGCCGCGCATTTCGGCATCCCGCACGACGCCGTGCTTCCGACATCGTGGCCCGGTCCCTATTCCCCCGACCCGCTGCTGTTCCGCGACACCAACGGCCCCAGCCTTGATGTCCGCCATTATCTCTATCATCGCTTCGCCCAGCAAAGCTGTGCCCTGGGTGCCGCCCTGCTGTTCGACGGCCAGTTTGGGGAGCTCACCTTCACCAATTCGCTGCCGCTCAGGTCTCCGCCGTCCCGGTTCGACACCCTGCGCGTTGCCCTGCGCGCCAGCTTGCGAACCGCGCGAGCGCCCGCCCCGGCCGCGTCATTTCATGTCCATCTCGCCCGTCATTGGCTGAACGCCCCGCCCGAACCTTTGGACGATACGCTCCGCCTCCACCCGGAACCGATGCGACTGGCTGCAGCCGGGGAGCGCTGGGGGATCAGCCCGGGATTCGCCAAGGCGGCACGCGCGCCCGCGTCGCTCGACCTGGGCCGGGTGCGCGTGGCGATGCCGTTCCGCGATCCGCGCCTGATTTCGCTGTTCGCGGGCTTTCCCGCAGCAATGCTCTACCCCGAAGCGGGAGCGCGCACCCCGGCGCGGCACCTGCTTGCGGGAAAGGTGCCCGATGCGATCCGGTTGCGCGGCAAGGGGCCAGGCTTTGCCCCCGACTATAGCGACCGGTTACGCAGCGAGGCAGAGGCCGCGCGCGCGTGTATCGCGCGGTTTCGTCAGGCGGGAGCGGATGAGTGGATCGACCTCGATCTGCTCGATCACGGGCTGATACGGGCATCGCGTGGAACAGGTGTCAGCCATGCCGATGTGACGCGAACGCAACTGACCGCACTTGCCGGTGAGTTTATCGCCTGGTGGCGCGACGTTTTATAGATTGCGCGACAGCATCATCACAGCGTCAGCGCGCGCGGCATGTTCCGCCGCACCGCCGCCTGCCACCGCCGGGAAGCCGAACATGGGCAATCGCGCCGCCAGCTCGAGCAGCGCCCGCTGGCGCGTGGCGTGACCGGGCAGCGCCGCCATCCACACCGGGCGGAACACATGGCTGGCGAGCAGTGCCGCACGGGCCAGCGGCGATGGCATGGCAGGATCGAGGCCAAGGACGATCACCCCGGCTAGCGGTACCGGCGCGCCTCCACTCTGCTGCGCGGGGCGCACCACCACCTTGCCGCGCGTCTCGCGCAGCGGAAGCCGAATCCGCTCGCCACCGGCCCAGTCGGCGATCATCGGGTCGAGGCGGATCGTCGTGCGCCCCGGCAACAGTGTGGCGTCGCGCTGCGCCCCCGGATCGAATGCGATCGCCGACAGATCGTCGCTGACCAATTGCGCGCCCGCCGCGATCATCCCGGCGGTCAGGCTCGACTTGCCCGCGCCCGCAGCACCCAGGATCAGCAGCGCGCGTCCGTCGACCGCGACCGCACAGCCATGCATCGGAATCAGTCCGCGCCACGCCAGCAGCTGCGCCACGGCCGTGCCGTAAAATGCGTGCGGCAACCGGCCACTCCACGCCGAACCGGGCAGCACGTCGATGCGCACCCCGTCGTGCATGTCGAACGTCGCCTGACGATGCCAAGGAAAACGGGTGCCGTCGGCATAGACAGCCCCCGCACGCACCTGTGCAATTGGGCTGCGTAGCGCTAATCCGGCGCTTGCGTGTACCGTGACGTCCGGAGCTGCATCGGCGGTTGCCGCCTCAAACTGATCGAGCGGAAACGCACTTGACCAGTTCAGTCCATAGGCATGGGCCGCATAGCGCGGCTCAGGCGACATGGGCGAGCTGCTGAACCTCCATCTCCGCGAGCGTCCGGGCCACAGCGGCGGCGCAGACATCCGGTGCGACGTCGAACTGTGCGGTGAGGGTCGCGGCGATCTCCGTCTGCGTGCGCGGCGTATCCAGTGCGTCCCAGACCGCCCGGGCGGTCTGGTTCAGCGCGACGTAACTACCGTTGCCGATGTTCACCATCACAAAGCTGTCCTCGATCGCGGAGCCTACCCAATCCTCATTCCGCGTCCATTTTGCGTCGCTCATTCAATCTCTCTCCCCGTACCGATGCGTTCCAGCATCCTCCATTCGGCAGGGGTCAGCGTCGCCTCCCCCGCCTTTCGCCGCCAGCTATAGAGCGGTATTGCCGCAGCGAGTAGCGTCGCGTGTTGCAAAGTCGCACCGGCGCGACCGAGCAACGTGGGAACGCGGGGCCGGTGAAGGCTGGCGAGCAGGTGAGTTACCGCTGCGACCGGATCCAGGCGTACAACATTGCCCTGCGCTTCGGTTCGCGTGTCGAGCACGAGAAGGGCTGTGATCGGCGCAGAGGCAAGCGAACGATCGGGTGGCGCCGCCACGAAGCGCCGCGCACCTTCCCCGTTCTCCGCGACAAACCATCCCCCGCCCAATCCACGCGCCTCCCGTCCGGCACCCGGGTCAAACGTGATCGTATCATCGCCGATCAGCGCCGCGCCCGCCTCAAGCAGCTGCGCCAAAATGGTGGATTTACCGCTGCCGGTCGCCCCCGCGATCGCCAGCGCACCGCCGCCGGGAAGCTGCGCCGCCGCAGCATGGAGCACGAACCCTCCGCGCAGCCACAGCAAAGCCGGCAGCGCCGTCGCGATCAGCATGGCAGCGACCCTGTCCGAAGGCGCATCCGGATCGGGCGTGACGGCAATCGACCCCATAGCGATGCGATAGCTGGCGACCCGTGGGCAGACGAAGCAGAGCCCATCGGATGTCAGTGCATAGGTGGGGGCCGCATCGGTCGGCCGGGGCAATTCCAGCGTGACGATGACGTCGGGCGGCAGATCGCCACCGTCCGCCACCGCGCCCGGAACCGGGAGCTGCGACGCCAGCCGCAACCCATAGCCGGTCAGGCGCTGCATCGCGCGATCAGCCGGGCCAGATGTCGAACGCGACGCAGATGCGCCGTTCGGCGGCACCGTGCGGGAAGGTGCGGTGGTAGCAATGCGACGGGAACAGCATCACCGTTCCCGCGCTCGGCCGGATCGTCGTGACGCCAAATGCCTGCGCCGCGTCGTCGCCAACCATGTCCTCTGGAATGCCAAAGGCGATGCAGCCGCCCGCGTCACTGCCGTGCGCAATCCCGTCAGGAATCTGGACGTAATAGACTCCACTCAACCAGCCGAACTGATGGACGTGCCACGTTTCGAACCCCGTGCTTTCGGTGATGACGCACCAGCTGTGCAGTACGCCCGCGTCGGGGCGCGCGCGCAACCACGGATGCCCATCGCCCGGCAGCGTCGCGAGATGCGCGTCGATCGTCCCGGCGAGCGCGTCCAGCAGCTGGCGGATGCGCGGCGCTTCGCCCGTCGCGGGCGCGTCGATCCGCCAGGTCTGCTCTGACGCGGTGCCATAGCTTTCGTAGCGCAGTCCCGGATGGGCCAGCAGCTCGGCAGCCAGCGCCGCGTTGAACGAATCGAGGCTGTCGAACCCGGCGGGCGTCGCCAGCGTGTCGCGATATGCGAACCGCGCCCAGCCGTCCTGCTCGCGCGCGGCGTCGATCCGGCCGAGTTGCGCCAGCGCAAGCGTCTGCGCCGCGAACAGGCGCGAATGGCCGACGCCCTGTGCGTTCAGCCCGTCCATATCCGCCAGCACCCGGTCGGGCGCGCCCTGATCAAAATGGAGGCTGGCGAGCCGCTTGCACGCGTCCTTATTGTGCGGGTCATGCGCCAGGGCGGCGCGCAGGGACTGTTCGGCGGCATCGACCGCGCCCAGCCGCCGCTGCGCCTTGCCGCGCGCGGCAAGGGCGGCGGCCCGCTGAAAATCCTGATCGGCAACCTCGAACGCGACGGTGGCCAAGTCCACGGCGCGCGCCGTATCCGCAGGCCGCTCGACCGACATATGCGCGTGGACGAGGACCAGCACCTCGGCAAAGCCAAGGCTATACGGATCGATCCCGGCATAGAGCGCAATCGCCGCGTCGAACCGGTCGTTACGGTTGAACAACACTGCCAACCGGTCGCGCAGCAAGGTCGATCCGGGGTTGCGGGCATAAGCGGCCATCACCAGCGCGCATTCGTCAGCCGCGGTGATCCGCTTGCCCACTTCATGGTCGATCGTCATATGATCGGTCATGTGTCCCGCCTCGCTTATTGGCCAGCATCACCGGCGATGATAGTGAATGCCGTGGAACCCCCGGCGTCACAAGCCGAAATGGTGGAAGTGGAGGCGGTTACGTGTCGCGCACTGGGATACTCGCGCGCAAATTGGCGGTGGCGCGGCGCCAGCCGGGCTTCGTGCTGCTCTGGCTATTCCCGGCTTGGCTGCTGATAGGGCTGTCGTCGGCGATGATCGCGCTCGTTCCGTTCCGTCGCATCGCGCCGCTGCTGGGGGTCAATCTGGGCGCGGTTGCGCATCGTCCAGCCTGCACCCCGCACCAGATCGTCCGCGCACGCCGCATCGGCATGACGGTGTCGATTGCCGCTGGCTATGCCCCGTTCCGCTCCAATTGCCTGCCCCAGGCAATGGCGGCAAAGGCGCTGTGCGCGCTGTGGCGGGTGCCATGCGCCGTGCTGCTGGGGATCGAGCGGGAGCGCACCACGCGTGAATTGCGCGCCCATGCCTGGACGAGTTGCGGTGACGCGGTCCCGACCGGCGGCGCGCACTCCTTCGCCACGCACGCGGTGCTGTCCTGCTTCGTGCCAGCAGGCGTGGCGGCCACGCTTCAGGGCTGAGCCGCCAAGCGCCGCATGTCAATGGACGCCGCATAGGGGTCGGGGTCGATCTCGACGAACCCCAGTCTCTCATAGATCTGACGCGCAGGATTTCCGTTCCTGACCTCCAGCGTCGCGGTCAGGCCGTGGGCATCGGCGACCGCGAGCCAGGCGCCCAGCAAATGCCCGCCCGCACCGATGCCGCGATGCGCGGGGAGTACTGCGATATCGACGAGATGGGTGGCCGTGGCGCTCCAGGCGATCAGGATATGTCCGATCGGCACCCCGGCACGCAGCGCAATCCGGTGCATCGCACCGGGGTGCGCGCCGTCATGGGCCGCGCGCTGGAGCGCGGCCTGCTGCGCCAGCATCGCTTCAGGAAGCAGACCCGCCATCGGCGAGCAGGCGACAGCGCAGGCGAGGAGGAAATCGTTATCGTCCGGCGTGCGCGGCCGACATCCAAGCGCGTTTGAACGCGCGGCGAACGCGGCGTCGAAGGCCGAATGCAAGGCTGCGTCAGGCAGGTTCAACGATCAGACTCCACGCGGCACGACGCACGGTTGATTGCGTCGAAATTCCATCTACGGTGCGCGCCATGACCAGCACGCTCATACCCCGCCCTATGGTGATCGAAGAATTCGAGCCGCATGTCGGCAAGCTGTTCCGGCTCGACTGCGAACCGCGCAATGTGGATATCACGCTGGTTTCGGCAACGCCGCTGGTCAATCATCGCCCGACGATGCGACCGCCATTCTTGCTGATGTTTCATTCGGACCCGATGGTCCAGCTGGGCACCGGCATCTACGCAATGCGCAGCGGCGGCTTCGGCCCCGACCTCGTCTATCTCGAGCAGACAATGCCGCCGCCGGACGCGATTCCCGGCCATTATTATCAGGCGATCTTCAACTGACGTAAGGCGATATCCGCCGGGTTTTGCCCGGCGGAATGCGCGTCAGTTGCGCGACGGGAATACACCCTGAAGCGCGATAATCGGCCTCAGCACCAGATAAGGCTGCATCGTCGAGTGGGGCTGGCCGCCGCCGGCGATCTGGGTGTTTCCGGCGACGTTAACGCCGGCCAGCGGCACCTTCGTCACGGGATCGCCCTGCGCGGCGGGGACGTAGAATTTGGGAATCATGTCGGGCGAGGGTGCGGTGTCGACGCCGCGCGCCAGATAGCCACCGGTCGGAGGCGACTGTTCGGTCGCTTTGATATCGACCGCACTCAGCGTGCCGGTCGCGCCCGAAAGTGAGTGGACATGCTGTGGCATCTGGGTCGAGAGCAACGTAACCGTTTCGGTTCCGGACACCTCGCCCAGATCGCGCTGCGAAAGGCCCGGCCCCTGGCCCTGCCCCATCGGAAGCCGCCCTTGCAGATCGGGAAGCGCAAATGTCGTCTGCCCGTTGCCACCATAGATGGTTCCGATCAGCGCAAACAACGCCGTGTTCTGCGCGATCGACAGCGTTTGTCCCTGACAAGTGCTCCAGCCCGACGGCGGAAAACTGTAGGGGACGGTCATGATTTCACCAATGAACGGCGACATAGTAACCCCCAAAAATCAGCGGACCCTGTGAGGTCCAATCGCCTGCACAACCGCAGGCCACCACCTTCGGGTGGGCCGAGTCGAATCAGTTACGCGACGGGAAAATACCCTGCAGCGCGATGCAGTGATTGACCACCAGATAGGGCTGCATCGTCGAAAACGGCTGGCTGCCACCGGCGATCTGGGTGTTGCCGGCGACGTTGACACCGGCCAGCGGAATCTTTGTCGCGGGATCGCCCTGTGCGGCAGGCAGATAGATTTCGGGGATCGAGTCCGGCATCGGTGCGGTATCGACACCCCGCGCCAAATAGCCACCCGGCTGGGGCGACTGCTCGGTCGCTTTGATATCGACCGCGCTCAGCGTGCCGGTCGCGCCGGAAAGCGAGTGGACGTGCTGCGGCATCTGGGTGGCGAGTAGGGTCGTGGTTTCGGTGCCGGCCATCTCACCCAAGGTGCGCACAGACAGGCCCGGCCCCTGGCCCTGCCCCATCGGCACGCGACCGCGAAGGTCAGGGAGCGCGAAGGTGGTCTGGCCGTTGCCGCCATAGGTGGTACCCAGCAGCGAGAACAGCGCGGTGTTCTGAGCGATCGACAGGATCTGCCCCGAACAGGTCGCGTAGTTGCGCGGCGGAAAGCTGAAACCAACAGTCAGGAGCTGGCCAATAAACGGCGTCGCCATGTGTATCCCCCCAAGGAAGCTGGCCGGTCCCGATGATTCGGCCTTCGCTCAATCTATTTCGTGCGTAACGTCCAGAAGTCGTCGCCCAAGAACCCGCGAACGTCTTTCGATGCGAAACTTTAGCGACGAAGCCAATCAAGTCAACAAGATCGAAACCATTCAGGCCCGTTTCGCGCTGGCGCAACGCAGCGCCTCGATCCGGGCATAGGGGTCGCGCAAATGCCGAACCACCGCCGCCGCAATCGCCGGTGTCACCGCAGCACGCTTGCGTTCGGTATCGTCGCTATAGGCTTGGTCGGGAGCCTTTGAGTTGCGCCGCGACGCTGCCGCCATCGCGGCACGCTCATCCGCATCCGGATCGAACCCGAAATGGCGCGGGATCTCCGATTCCATCGCCGCGCGCAGATCGACATAATTGACCAGCATTCCGCCGCCGGTTGGAAACTGCTCGACCGCCGAGACGAGATAGCGGGCAAGGACGGCGGCACCCTGATCCTCGATCGTGAAGACCGGACCCGGATCGACCGAGCCCAGCGCCGGAACCACTCCTGCCGCGAAATGCATTCCCGGCATCCCGATGTGGGACACCATCACCTCTTCGGGCTGGCGGTAGAGGAAGATCCAGGGCGTGGATGGAAATGCCGCGCGGAACAGTGGCATCGCGAGGATGTTCCAGCTGTCGAGCTTGAGGAAATGGCGGCGCGCGCTCCCCGTCCGGTTGCGCCCCAGTGCCGCCACGACTGCGCGCAGCGCCGCTACCTGACGGTCGATCGGCGCCCCCGACGCCATCGCCCATTGCACCACATCGTCGATCGGCGCGGCTTCAGAGACCATGATGTGATGGGGTACCGCCGCAAGCATCTGGGCAACCAGGGTCGAGCCGCAGCGCGACATATGGAAGACGATGCCATCGGGTTCCAGCGTCTCCTCTTCGGTCGCGCCGGCGATCAGCGCAGCTAGATCGGTGCGCGTCCGATAGAGTCGGCTGAGTGGCCGCCCCGCCATGCGCCGCACCGAATCCTCGAACAATGGCTCGCCCAATGGACGATCGCCGAACCACGCCCAGTCGAACACCGGCTCGCCCTGCCCCGGCACCGTCCGCACGGGCAGCCAGCCGATCTGCGGCCAGCGGTCGAGCGTCACCGGCGCGCCCATGAAGCGCGATATGCCGAGCGGGTCATGCCCACCCATCTCAAACGACACCTGATCGGGATCCAGGCCGAGTTCGGAGGCGATCACGCGCGCCTCCGCCTCGAACAGGGCCGGATCCTCGAACACACCCAGCCGCGCCTGTAGCTCAGCACTGGCGAGCAGCGCATCGCGGAACCGCTGCGTATCACCCATGTCGTTCAGATGGTCCGTCACGCCCTGTCCCCCGTCACACCGCGGCGACACGCGGCGTTTCCAAAAGACTGCGATCTATCGTTGTTTCCGCTCGCGCAAGTGGTTACGCTGCATTAGTCACGTCTGACGCGGTGAGGGGGGATGTCGAAAATGAGCAACGCAAACGCAGGTCCGGTGAGCCGCCGATCCTTTCTGGGCCGCGCCGGTGCCGTTTCGGCAGCGGGCGTCGTCGCCGCCGGCACGATCAACCCCGCAGCAGCCTTCACCGGCAACAGCGTGCGAACCTATAAAGGTAAGTATGCGGTCGATTCGCATCGCGTGATCGACGGCTTCATGGCCTCGCCGCGCGGCAAGACCGGTCTCGACGTTGTCGTGGTGGTTTCGGAAAGCGGTAAGCTCGACGCCGCCGCAGAAGCGACAGCGCGCCGCTATGCCGCATCGGGCTGGATCGCAATCGCGCCCGATCTCGCCACAACCTATCGCAAGGCGGGCGACAAGCAGGCGATGGTCGCCGCGCTGACGCGTGACCTGCCCCGACTGAAGCGCCTGTCGCACAGCAGCGGCAAGGTCGCGGTCGTCGCGGCCTGATTTTCCGACACCCGCGCGATACGTGGGGGTCGGCCTAATGCGTGAGGCGTTGGACTAGTGATCGCAACCTTGAGTCATCGGGCCGCAGCCATTTTCGCGGCTATGTCCGCGTTTTTCTGGTCGGGTGCCGCTGCGGCGCAGGAACTGGCCGATCCGCAGGGTTCAGGCGCAATCGTCGGTGCGGTGCGCTGGTTGCAGGGCACGTTGCTCGGCACGGTCGCAACGGTGGTCGCGGTGATCGCGGTCGCCGCAGTCGGCCTGCTGATGCTCACCGGCCGGATCAACTGGCGCTATGGTGCCACCGTTATTCTGGGCTGCTTCATCCTGTTTGGTGCCGCCAGCATCGTGGCCGGCATCCAGGCGACGGCTGGCGCGGGCTAAGCGCCAATGAATGGCCTTGACCGCGACACGGTGTTCGTCGCGCTGACGCGACCGCAGATGTTTGCGGGCGTCACCTATACCTGGTTCATCGCCAATGCCGTGCTGGCGACCGAGCTGTTTCTGATCTTCCGCTCGGTCTGGGTGCTGGTCGCGGCGCTGATCATTCATGGCGCGGGCATGTTGGCGTGCTTGCGCGAACCCCGTTTCTTCGACCTGTGGATCACCCGGGCGAGCCGCTGCCCGCGCGTCCCCAATCATCGGATCTGGCGGTGCAACTCCTACCGGCCCTGACCCGCGACCGGCGGGTGATCGAGCGCGAGGCGAGCGCGGGGCGGCATCTGCCCTATGCGCGCCATGTCGATGACGTCACCATCGCCACGCGCGACAACCTGTTGATGCAGGTCATCCAGATAGGCGGCCTGTTGTTCGAGACCGCCGACAGCGAGGAGATCAACTATCGCAAGCGGCTGCGCGACGCGACGCTGCAGGCGATCGGGTCGTCGCGCTTCGCGGTCTATCACCACATCGTGCGGCAGCGCGTCGAGCCGGGGCTGGCGGGGGACTTCCCTGACGCTTTCTCGGATCGGCTGGACGCGGCGTGGCGCGGGCGGCTGGCGCGCAAGCAGCTGTATACCAACGACCTGTTCCTGACGCTGGTGCGCCGCCCGTTGCAGGGGCGGATCGGCCTGCTCGACCGGTTGCGCGGCGGGCTGAGGGGGATCGAGGCGGAAGCAGCGCGTGCACAGGACCTGCGCGAATTGAACGAAGCGCGCGAGGCGCTCGTCGCCGCGCTGTCGGCTTATGGACCGAAATTGCTGTCGGTCTATGAAACGCCGCAGGGTCCGGCATCCGAACCGCTCGAATTCCTCTCGACGCTCTACAATGGCGAGCTGCGCCCGGTGCTGCTGCCGATGCAGGATCTGGGCGAGTATCTCCCCTATCGCCGCGTGAGCTTCGGCCAGAATGCGATCGAATTGTCGCCCGCCGCCGGGAGCGGGACCGATTTCGTCGGGATGGTTTCGATCAAGGATTATCCCGGCCAGACCGCGCCTGGGATGCTCGACGATCTGCTGCGGCTGCCGCTGGAGCTGACGGTCACCCACAGCTTCGGCTTCGTCGATCGTCAGGCGGCGCTGTCCAAGATGAACCTTGCGCTGCGCCGGATGCGATCGGCCGAGGATGAGGCGGTGAGCCTGCGCGCCGAGCTGGGCGAGGCGAAGGACGAGGTGGCGGCGGGCCGCGCGGGCTTTGGCGAGCACCATATGACCGTCGCGGTGCGCGGCGCATCGCCCGAGGCCGTCGATCTGGGCGTGGCCGAAGTGCAGGCGGCGCTGACCGATCTCGGCATCATCGCGGTGCGGGAGGAGATTGCGCTCGAACCCGCCTTCTGGGCGCAATTCCCCGGCAATTTCAAATATATCGCGCGGCGCGGGCTGATTTCGACCGGCAATTTCGCTGGCCTCGCAAGCGGCCATAATTTCCCGGTGGGCAGCGCCACCGGGAACCACTGGGG
Source organism: uncultured Stakelama sp. (assembly GCA_964638925.1). Classification (GTDB taxonomy): domain Bacteria; phylum Pseudomonadota; class Alphaproteobacteria; order Sphingomonadales; family Sphingomonadaceae; genus Sphingomonas. The sequence goes on from CAZWZP010000026.1 coordinate 17,981, forward strand.
CGACGCGGTGACGTTGCTCGAGACGACCGCCGCCGGTCCCTATTATTTCAACTTCCACCATGGCGATCTGGGCAATTTCACCGTCATCGGCCCGTCGGGATCGGGCAAGACGGTGGTGCTCAACTTCCTGCTCGCCCAGGCACGCAAGTTCCGCCCGCGCATCGTGTTCTTCGACAAGGATCGTGGCGCGGAGCTCTTTATCCGCGCGATCGGCGGGCAATATGACGTGCTGCGCCCCGGCGTCCCGGCTGGGCTCAACCCGCTCCAGCTCGACGACACCGCCGAGCATCGCCAGTTCCTCGCCGACTGGCTCGCGCAGCTGGCGGGCGGGGTCGATATCGACGAGGCGGCGCGGCTGAAGGACGCGCTTGACGCCAATTTCGATCAACCGCGCGAGAACCGCCGCCTGCGCCATCTGGTCGAATTGCTGCGCGGCGGCGCGCGACCCGATGCCGCCGACCTGTGGTCGCGGCTGCGCCCGTGGTGGGGGGATGGCGAGCGCGCCTGGCTGTTCGACAATGAAAGCGACACGACCGACCTGACCGCCGAAGCGGTCGGGTTCGACATGACCCAGATTCTCGACGATCCCGCCGTGCGCACGCCGGCGATGATGTACCTGTTCCAGCGGGTCGAGGAGCGGCTGGACGGGTCCGCCGCGATCATCGTGGTCGATGAGGGGTGGAAGGCGCTCGACGACGATGTCTTCGTGCGGCGGATCAAGGATTGGGAAAAGACGATCCGCAAGCGCAACGGGATCGTCGGCTTCGCTACGCAAAGCGCGCAGGACGCGCTGGAAAGCCGCATCGCCAGCGCGATCATCGAACAGGCCGCGACCCAGATTTTCATGGCGAACCCCAAGGCGCGCGCGGCGGATTATGTCGATGGGTTCGGCCTGACCCCGCACGAATATGAACTGATCCGCGCGCTGCCGGACAATGCTCATTGCTTCCTGATCAAGCATGGTGCGGAGAGCGTCGTCGCGCGGCTCGATCTGTCGGGTGAGCAGGAGATTCTGACGGTGCTGTCCGGGCGTGAGCGCACCGTCCGCCTGCTCGACACGATCCGCGCCGAGCATGGCGACGATCCCGCGGACTGGCTGCCACGCCTGATGGAGGTCGCATGACCTGTCCCGGTATCGTCGAGGGTGACGCATTCGTTGTGAGCCTGCTCGGCGCGGCCGACTGTCATGCGCGCGCGGTTGCGACGCTGGGCTATCAGGCGCTGGCGACACCGGGATCGAGCGCATCGCTGCTGCTGACCGGAATGCTCACGCTGTTCGTCGCGATCTGGGGCTATCGCATGGTGCTGGGCGAGACGCCGGCTATGCGCGACGGCGTGATCGCGCTGGCCAAGGTCGGCATCGTGCTGGCGCTGGCGACGAGCTGGGCGACATATCGCCCGTTGGCGCACGACCTGGTGTTCGGCGCGCCGGGCGAGCTGGTTGCCGAAGTCGGCGGCGCGGCTGGGCTGCCCGGCACGCTGGGCGATCGCGCGGCGCGGATCGGCTATGTCGATCGCGGGCTGGCGCGGCTGGGCGAACTGGGTGTCGGCAAGCGCGAAGGCGACCAACAGGTGATGCGCCAGCGTAACATCAACGGCCGCAACGAATTGGTGGTCGAGAATGTGCAGGATCCGGTAGGCGTGATCGAACCGATTGCGCTCGCCGCATCGCGCGTGCTGTTCCTGATTTCGACACTGGGCGGGATCGTGATGCTGCGCTTTGCCGCGGCGATGCTGCTGGCACTCGGGCCGATCTTCGTCGCCTTCCTGTTGTTCGACGCGACGCGCGGCTGGTTTGCCGGGTGGTTGCGCGGGTTGATGGGGACGATGCTCGCGAGCTTTGGCGTCGCGATCCTGCTCGGCATCGAACTAGCCCTGCTCGAGCCCTGGGTCGCGAGCTTGGTCGCCCGGCGGGCGGGGGAGCAGACCATCGCGGGCGCGCCGGTCGAATTGATGGCGGTGACCGCGATCTTCGCGCTGGCGACGTTCGGCACGATCCTGTTGGCGCTGAAGGTCGCGACCGGGTTGCGTTTCCCCGAAAGCTGGCGTGCCGCGCCCGAGCGGATCAACCGTGAGGTCGAGCGGCTGTTTCAGGGGCGAGTCACCGGGGTTGCGCCAGCCGGTGAACCTGTCGTGGAGCGGTCGCGTGCAGCGGCCGTCGCCGATGCGGTAATCGCGACCCAGCGGCGTGAATCCGGCGGGGCGGCTCCGGTCACTGCTGCCGCAGTTCAGGCGATGGCGGCACCCACGCGGGCCAAACCCGGCGAACGGCTCGTGCCGGGGCAGGCTCCCAACGCGCCGCCGCCGCTGGGCCAGCGGGCCGCGCGCCGATCGCGATATCGTGTTACAGCCAGCGCCGGGCGCCGGGATCAGACGAAATGAAGCAAAAGACACGCGCGGCGCTCGACGCCTATTATCGGGAGGGCGGCAGCTGGGCCGCGGACCGCGAGGCCCGGCTCGACCGGTCGCAGCGGATCGCGTGGATCATCGCCACCGCCGCGGTCGCGGTCGCACTAGTGGTGGCGATTGCGCTGGTCGTGATGCTGCCACTCAAAACGGTCGAGACGCGCACGTTGCTGGTCGATCGCCAGACCGGTTATGTCCAGCAGCTCAGCCCGGTGAACCCGGAGAAGATCGCGCCCGACACCGCGCTGACCCAGTCGTTCCTGGTGCAATATGTGATCGCGCGCGAAAGCTTCGACATTGACGCGCTCCAGCATAACTATCGCCACGTGGTGCTGTGGTCCGAAGGCCGTGCACGCAGCCGCTATATTGCGTCGGTGCAGGCATCGAACCCCGAAAGCCCGCTCGCCAGCCTGCCGCGCAGTACCCTTGTTGAAACGCGGGTGAAGAGCGTGTCCCCGCTCGGCACCGGGTCGGCGCTGGTGCGGTTCGAGACGCAGCGCCGCGACGCAGGCGGCCAGACCGCGCCGGCGCAACATTGGGTCGCGGTGATCCGCTACCGCTATGCCGGCGAGCCGATGAAGCTGGAGGATCGCTTCATCAACCCGCTCGGCTTCACCGTGTCGCACTATGCCCGCAATGCAGAGGCGCTGCCCGCGCCCGGTCCGGCCGCAGCGCAACCGGCACAGGCGACTGTACCATCGCCACTGGCCCCTGCCCCATCACCGGTGCCGACCGCACAGGTGGCGCGATGAAGTGGATCGCCGCACTGCTGTTGCTCGCTGCGCCGCCAGCGGTCGGACAGGTGCGCCCGCAGCCCGGCCCCGGCGATCCACGCGTCCAGACGGTAATGTTCGCGCCCGATCAGGTGGTCCAGCTGCAGGCCGCACCCGGCTATCAGATCACGGTCGCGCTCAACCCCGACGAGCGGGTCGAGAGCATCGCGCTGGGCGATGGCAATGCCTGGCAGGCGAGCGCGAACAAGCGCGGCGACTATCTGTTCATCAAGCCGATCAGCGCCGGGGTGACCACCAACATGGTCGTCATCACCGATGTGCGGATGTACGCGTTCGAGCTGGTTCCGGCCTATGGCGCGATGGATAGCCTGCCCTTTGCGGTGCGGTTCGTTTATCCCGACACCGCCCCGGTCGGCACCGCCGCCGCAGACGCCGATGCGACAACCGCCGGACGCTATCGCCTGACCGGCGACAAATTGCTCCGCCCCAGCGCGATGGCCGATGACGGGGTGCGCACGCAGATCGAATGGCCGGCCAGCGCATCATTGCCCGCTATTTATGCGATCGGCGACGACGGGGTTGAGGTGCTGGCGACCGGACAGGTCCGCGATGGGCAGGTGGTGGTCGACCGCATCGCGCGCAAATTCGTGTTTCGACAGGACAAGCGGGTCGCCACTGCGACGCGAATGCCCGCTGATACGGCAAGCAAGCGATGACCGCGCCGGACTCCACCGATCCGCGGCTCGACCCGGCCATGCGGGCGGCGGGCGACATCCGCCCGCGCGTGGCCAGCGCTCAACGCGGCCCGTCAATGCTGATTGTCGGCGGCGGGCTGGGGCTGGCCGCGATCTTGTTGTTCGTTGCGCTCGAATCGCGCCGCGCGGCGTTGCAGACGCCCGCAGCCACGCGCACCGCCGATGCCTCAGCTGCACTGCGCGAACCGCCGCCCCTCTATATCCCGCCGCCGCCGGTGGCCGAGGCTTCGCCGCAGCCCGTCACAGCGCCCCCCGCCGCGCCGCAGACCGTCCCGTTCGTGCTGCCGCAACCGCCCACGCGCCAGCAACGCCCCGAATTCATTCCCCCACCCGCACCGCCGGTCTATCCGCAACCTTTGCCCCCGCCGCCAATGACCGAGCCGCGCACACCGGTGCCGGGTGCATTGGTGCTCGACCGGTCAGGGCCACAGGAGGCCGGTGTCGCCTCCGCCGACGCGCAGCCCGCCGCCCAGCCCCCCGGTGTGCGCGTCACCGCCGGATCGCTCGCCAACAAATCGACCACCATTGCACAGGGTACACTGATCCCGGCGGTCCTCGAAACCGGGTTCGATTCGACCAAGGCCGGGTTCGCCCGCGCGATCGTGTCGCGGGACGTGCGCAGCTTCGACGGTACCCGCGTCCTGATTCCGCGCGGCAGCCGCCTGACCGGCGACTATGCCGGCGGGGCAGAAGCGGGGCAGAAGCGCGCGATCATCAACTGGACACGCCTGGTCCGCCCCGATGGCGTCACCATCGCAATTGGCTCGCCCGCCACCGATGCGGTCGGGCGCAATGGCGTGCGCGCCCAGGTCAATTCGCATTTGCTGCAGCGGATCTTCCCCGCCCTGCTCCAGTCGGCGCTCGACATCGGCGTCAACCTCGCCACCCGCCCCGCCAATGGATCGGTGTTGTTGGCGTTGCCCAATTCGGGGTCGAGCGCGATCAACGGGCAAAATGGCCCCGCGCCGACATTGAGCGTGCGGCCCGGCACCACCATCGCGGTGTTCGTCACCCGCGACCTCGATTTCACCGGGGTCGGGAACCCGCAATGACGGCCGAGCCGCCCCAGGCGGGCGTCTATCTGCGCGCCTATCTGGCACCGCTCGCGCCGTTTCTGGATCGCGCGGACGTCACCGACATCTATGTCAATCAGCCAGGCGAAATCTGGGTCGAGACGCTGGGCGGGGCGAGCGAGCGGCACGATGCGCCGGACCTCACCGAAACCGCGCTCGAACGGCTGGCGCGGCAGGTTGCGGCGCTGACCCATCAGGGGATCAGCCGCGCCCACCCCCTGCTGTCGGCTACCCTGCCCGATGGCGCGCGCGTTCAGGCCATCGCCCCGCCCGCAACGCGCGGCGGCATGGCGATCGCGATCCGCAAGCATGTCTCGGCCGACCTCGGGCTCGACGATTATGCAGCGGCGGGCGCGTTCGACGGTACGCGACGCGGCAGTGCGCTGCACGCCGATGAAGGGCTGGCGGAGCTCGCCGCGCTGCTCGAAGCCGGCAATCTCTCGGAAATGCTGCGGCAGGCGGTGCGCGCGCGGCGCAATATCCTCGTCTCGGGTGGCACATCGACCGGCAAGACCACCTTCCTCAACGCGCTGTTGCGCGAAATTGCGCCCGACGAGCGGCTGATCGTGATCGAGGATACGCCCGAGCTTCATCTGCGCCATGCCAATGCCATCGGCCTGCTGGCAACGCGCGGCGATCAGGGCGAGGCGCGGGTGACCGCCGACGATCTGCTCGGCGCGTCGCTGCGGATGCGGCCCGACCGGATCATCCTGGGCGAGCTGCGCGGCGAGGAAGCCTATGCATTCCTGCGCGCGATCAACACCGGCCATCCCGGATCGCTGAGTTCGGTCCACGCCAACAGTGCCGAGGCGGCGGTTGAGCAGATCGCGCTGCTGATCCTGCAGCGCGGAACACGGCTCAGCCGCGAGGATGTGACGCACTATGTGCGTTCGACGATCGACATATTCGTGCAGCTGGAGCGTGTGGGCGGGCGTCGCCGCGTCGCTGAAGTGCTATTGCCCGGCGCTGCTCGCTAGAACCCCGCTCAGCCAGTCATCGACGATTGCGTCAATCACCAGATGTACCCGGTCGCTCGTCCCGCGATTGACCACCGAATGCGTGTCGGCAAGGCGCAGATACCAAACCTCGCCCGGGGCCATCGTCACCGGCGTGCCGTTGAGCAGGAACTCCACGTCCGGGTTGGTGGTGATCGGGATGTGCAGCCGCGCCACGCCATGCTCGGCGGCAAGGTCATGGTCGTAATGCGGCTTGATTACCGATCCCGGCGTCAGCCGCATCAGCCGCGCCACCGTGAGCGGGCATTGGAACATCGCCAGCACTTCGCGGAAATAGGGCGTCAGCGCGAGCAGCGGCCCGTCGACAAACTCGGTCGCGGTCGGATCGGAATAGATCATCATCACCGGATGCGTCGCGCCCGCCGTGTGGCGCAGCGGCAGAACCGACCAGTTGCCCTCGTAATTCTGCTTCACCAGATGGTCGATCCAGTCGCAATCGACCGCATTGAGATCGGCGCGCAGCCGGTCGGGGTCGAGGGCCAATGGCAGCCGCAGCCGATCGGGCAACTGCCCGGAAACGGGCGCGGATCGAATGACCTGATCGAGCATCGGTTCAGGGTAGCGTCGCCCGGCGCGGGTGCAAGCAGGATCGTTGCACCAACAGCCTGCGCGCATTTGACGCCTGCCCCGCGCTGGGCCAATCAGGGGCGATGAGCGACGCCCGCACTGCGCTGGACTGGCTGCGGCGGCGCGCTGGGCGGTTTCGCACGCTGGTCACCGATCCCCGCGCCCGGTCGGAGGCATTGACCCGGCTGCGTTTTGGATCGCGCGTCCATCAGGATGTGAGCCTGAGTTTCTACGATCGCTATCCGCGCCTGTTCGCGGAGGCACGCGCCTTGCTCGCCCAGCGGCCAGGGCCACGCATCCTGTCCTATGGCTGCGCGGCAGGTGAGGAAGTGACGTCGCTGCGCGGCTATTTCCCCGATGCGATGCTGGTCGGGGCGGAGATCAACCCGGCACTGCTGCGTGCCTGTCGCAAACTGCCACCCGATCCGCAGCGTGTTTTTATCGCATCGCGGCAGGACATCATCGCCGCGCATGGCCCCTATGACGCGATCTTCGCGATGGCGGTGTTCACCCGTCGCCCGCACGATGTGGACGCACGCAACCTGCGCGACATTTCCGCTCACTACCCCTTTGCGCTGTTCGCGGCGGGCCTGCGTTTCCTGGCGTCGCAGCTTGCACCGGGCGGACTGCTGATCGTCGAACATGCACAATATATGGTCGAGGATGCGGTGCGCGGCCTGCCGCTCGCCCCGGTGCCAGAGGTGGGCGACTGGCTCGCCAAGGGGCCGCGCTTCGATCCGCACGGCATCCGGATCGAGCCGCAACCGCGCATCTCGCGCATCTTCCGCCGCGATGGTTAGTCGGGCGTGACTGGCGGAGCGGGAG
>CAZWZP010000027.1:0-7183 GCA_964638925.1 uncultured Stakelama sp.
GGGCCTTAGCTTCAACCAGATCCCGTCGATCCTGGTCATCCCGTTCGCGGCGATCACCGGCTTCCACGATCCCGCCGTCAATTTCGAGCTGCGGTTTCAGGCCGCCGAAGACCCCGACGGTCCCGAACCGCATGACGAGGCCGAAAACGACGAACCCCCCGTCGCGACCCCGGTCGAGGACGGGTCGAACGTCGTGGCGGTGGATTTCAAGCGGAAGAAATAAGGGCGGGTGAAATTCTCCTCAATCCTCCCCCGCAAGGGGGAGGTGGCACGCGGAGCGTGACGGAGGGGGAGGAAGCACGACGGTCGAGAGGACGCAGCCGTCCTCCCCCTCCGTCGCCTTCGGCGCCACCTCCCCCTGGCGGGGGAGGATAGATTGCCGGTCAGCCCGGCTTGGTAATCGCGCAGATGATTTGCGGCTGGGTGACGCTCAGCATCCCCTGACGCGGCCCATCTTCGGTTTCGATACGCAAGTCCGCCTGTTCGGGCGCGTGTTCGAGCAGGTCCGCGATCACCTCGAACTTGCCCGCACTTTCGAACAGGCTCAGCCCCGCAATGTTGCCGAGTGCGATCAGGTCGGACAGGCTATGGCCATAGAGGCGGGTCGGCTGCGGATGCACGCGGGCATCGCCCTGCCATCGCGTCGCGATCACGGGCGCAACCCCCGCCGAACCGCGCAGCAGCGCGATCCGCTGGTCGCACAAATCCGCATGTGCCTGCGCCAGATCGTCCTGCCCGCCGCTGCGCAAAAAGGCGCGATAGCCCAAGCCCGTATAGGACACCGATTCGTCGGCGAACACGATGATCGCGGTCCCGCCGGGTGCCAGCCGCGCGCCGAGATCGGCAAGGCAGGCGTCGAGATCGGCGAAGAAATACAGTGCATGGATCGCCAGAATCAGGTCGTAGCCATGTTCAAGCGCGGGGCTGTAGAAGCTGTCCTCGCGATCGGGGATGAAGGGCAGGGCATGGACGTTGCCCAGCGTCAGATTGGGCATCGCCGCGACGCGGTCGGCATAGGCGCGGACATAATCCTCGTTCGGGTCGATCAGGTCGATGACCGACCCCATCGGCACCGTATCGGCGATGAGCGCAAAGGTCTGCCCGTCGCCGCACCCGACATCCAGGATGCGACGCGGCCTATTCCCGCCCTCGGCGATCAGGCTGCGCAGCACCGGTACGAACTGGTCGCGCTGGTCGGTCCCCAGCATCGCCACCCGCTCCAGCGGATCGCGCTTCAGCGCGCGGGCGAACGCGTTGTAATATTGGTCATGCGTGTCGAGCCCGCGAAACTCGTTGGCGATCATCAGCCGCGCATCGCGGAACTGGTCGCGCATCGCGGCGCAGGCGTCGGCGGTGATCGGCTGCGGCATGACGGCTCCCGTGACGGCGGTGACGCAGCCTAGTTGCGTTATCGTTACGAAATCAATCGCGCCTGTGGCTTGCTGCGCGTCGTCGCGACCGCCATCTCCCGTCTCAAGCTGATTGAGGAGACGTAGATGACCGCCACGCGCACCGAAACCGACTCGATCGGCGCGATCGAGGTGCCCGCCAGTGCCTATTGGGGCGCGCAGACGCAGCGGAGCATCGAGAATTTCCCCTTCGGCCCGACCGAGCGGATGCCGATCGGCATCATCCACGCGCTGGCGCTGGTGAAGCAGGCGGCGGCGCGGGTGAACCGCAACCACGGCCTCGATGCGACGCTGGCCCACGCGATCGAGGCGGCAGCGGCGGAGGTCGCGGCGGGGCAGCATGACGATCAGTTCCCGCTGGTCATCTGGCAGACCGGCAGCGGTACCCAGACCAATATGAACGTCAACGAGGTCATCGCGGGCCGCGCCAACGAGATGCTGACCGGCACGCGCGGCGGCAAGGCGCCGGTACACCCCAACGATCACGTCAATATGAGCCAGTCGTCCAACGACAGCTTCCCGACGGCGCTGCATATCGCAGCTTCGTTGGGCGTAGAGCGATGTCTTGGGCCGGCAATCAACCGTCTCCACGCCGCGCTAGATGCCAAAAGCACCGCCTGGGATCGTATCGTAAAGATTGGCCGCACCCACCTTCAGGACGCAACGCCACTGACGTTGGGACAAGAGGCGTCAGCTTGGGCCACGCAACTGCACCTTTGTTGGGAGCGCATTCAAGCCGCTAAGGTGGAAGGGACCTATCATCTTGCACAAGGCGGCACGGCCGTTGGAACGGGGTTGAATGCGCCGGCCGGTTTTGACGTCGCCTTCTGCGCGGCACTCAAGGAGATCACCGGTGTCGCATTCGTGCCGGCGCTCAATCCTTTCGAAGCGCTCGCCTCCAATGACCCGCTCGTCCACCTGTCCGGCACACTCAACACGCTCGCGGTCGCGCTGACCAAGATCGCCAACGACATCCGCCTGCTCGGCTCCGGCCCGCGCTCGGGCCTTGGCGAACTGGAGCTTCCCGCCAACGAACCGGGCAGCTCGATCATGCCGGGCAAGGTCAACCCGACCCAGTGCGAGATGCTGACGATGGTCGCGGGGCAGGTGATCGGCAACCATATGGCGGTCACCGTCGGCGGGATGCAGGGCCATCTCGAACTCAATGTGTTCAAGCCGCTGATCGGCGCGGCGGTGCTGCGCTCGATCCATTTGCTCAGTGTCGGGATGGAGAGCTTCGCCGAACGCTGCGTCGAGGGGATGACCGCGAACGAAGGCCATATCGCCGAACTGGTCGATCGCTCGCTGATGCTCGTCACCGCGCTCGCGCCCGAGATCGGCTATGACAATGCCGCGAAGATCGCCAAGACCGCGCATGAGCAGGGGACGACGCTGCGCGAGGCAGGACTGGCGCTGGGGCTGGTCGATGCCGACACCTTTGACCGGCTGGTCCGCCCCGAAACGATGGTCTGATCCCTCGGCGCGGAACCCATTGCGGCTTCGCGCTTTTCCTCCTCCGAACGGAGGCTTGGTTAATGGACGGATCGATCATCGGCGCGCTGCTCGGCGGCATTGCGGTCGCATTTGCGGGCGCGGCATTCTGGACCGGGCTGCGCGGAATGGGCGAGGTGTTCGACCTGGCCACCGGTAACAAGGAGTTTGGACAATGATCGGCGATCTGGTGGCAGGCTATATCGGTAAGCGGATCGATGAGAGCGATGGCGAGGGCGGCACGCTCGGCGCGATTGCCGGCATCGCTGCCTGGCGCGTCGGCAAGACAGTGATCCCCGCCGCGATCGTGATCGGCGCTGCGGCGATCGGATATCGCTATCTGCGCCGTCGTCTGCGGGCGGCGGCATGATCCGCACGATCTTTGCCGCGCTGCTCGGTCGGGCGATCGACCGCCGTGATGGGCGCGGCGGGATGAAGGGCGCGATCATCGGTGCGGTCGGTCAGCGTGCGCTGACGCGGATGGGCCCGTTTGGTTGGGTAATCGGCGGACTGATCCTGCTGTGGTCGGTGATGACGGGCAGGAAACGGCGATACTAAAAGCCGTTTGCGCTGAGCTTGTCGAAGCGCCGCAGCCCGACATCAATGACCGTTGCACCCCGCCCTTCGACAGGCTCAGGGCAAACGGCGCGTGGGAATCGTGTCCCTCACCTTGACGTGACCGCTCCCTCCGCGCCAATGGCGCGCATGGCGCATCGCGATTCCAAATATGAGTTCGACCGCAGGGGCGTGCTGTTCGTCCTGTCCTCCCCCTCGGGTGCGGGCAAGTCGACCATTGCGCGCAAACTTCTGGAGCGCGAACCCGGCATGGGCGTCTCGGTCTCCGCGACGACGCGCCCGATCCGGGCCGGCGAGCAGGACGGGCGCGAATATCATTTCCTGAGTACCGAGGAGTTCAAGGCGCGCGCCGCGCGGCATGAATTTCTCGAATGGGCGCACGTCTTCAACTATCGCTACGGCACCCCTCGTGAGCCGGTAAAGCGGATGCTCGCCGCCGGGCAGGACGTCTTGTTCGACGTCGACTGGCAGGGTGCGCAGCAGCTGTTCCAGCTGGAGGGCGGCGACGTCGTCCGCATCTTCATCGTTCCGCCGTCGCTGGCCGAGCTCGAAAAGCGCCTCCGCGCGCGCGCAACCGACAGCGAGGATGTGATCCAGTATCGCATGAAGCGCGCCGAGCGCGAGCTGAGCCATTGGGACGGCTATGACTATGTCGTCGTCAACGACGATCTCGATGCGTGCTTCGAAAAGGTCCACACGATCCTCAAGGCCGAGCGCGAGAAGCGCTCGCGCAAGCCCGGCCTGATCGGCTTCATCCGCGAACGCGCCGAAGAGGCGATCGAAATGGGCCTCGCCACGCGCTGAACCTGCGGCACTGAACTTTAGGCGTCGCCTGATCGTTTCGATGGCATTAGCTTGTGTCGGAACGATGGGGAGAGCCAAAATGCCAAGAGTATTGCTGGGCGGCCTGCTGGGCGGAGTCGCGATGTGGATCGTCGGGTTCATCTTCTGGGGCACGCCGCTGTCGATGCTGGCAACCAGCAATGCGGGTGACAGCGCGAGCGTCGCTATTCAGTCTGTCCTGGCCCAGCATCTCGGCCCGAATGGCAGCGGCGCCTATCCGATCCCCTGGCCGGGCACCCCGCTGGGCACGCAGGCTTATGGCGAGGGACCGACGGCCTTGGTCCTGTTCAACACCAACGGCTTTGCGCTGCCCGACACCGCCGCACTGGTCGGCGGGCTGATCCTCGGGATTCTCTGCGCCCTGCTGCTCGCCGTTGCACTGGCGCGGCTCACCACTGGCATGAGCTTTGCCCAGCGGCTGACCGCCGTCGGCATGTTCGCAATTGCCTTCACCGCCTATAGCCAGCTGGGCCAGCCGGTGTTCAACCACGCGCCCTGGGGCTATTTCATCTATCTGTGGATCAGCGAAGTCGCCGGCTGGCTCGCCGCCGGGGCGGTGATCGCCTGGCTGCTGCCCAAGCCTGCCGCCCCAATCGTCTAAACCGGGCGCGGAGCGATGGCGGCGCCCGACGCGTCGCCATCCTCGCCGCGCAGCGTGTCCAGTTCGCCGCTCGCCCGCGCGCGCTTGCCATAGACCGCTTCGAACAGCGGCCCGGCCATCATGGTCGTGACGATTGCCATCAGCACCATCATCGAAAACAGCGTCGGCCCGATAATCCCCTTTTGCAGGCCGATATTGATGATGATCAGCTCCATCAGCCCGCGCGAGTTCATCAGCGCGCCGATGCCGAGCGCGGTGCGGTTATCTTCGCCCGCCAGCCGCGCCGCCGCCCAGCACGCGCCCAACTTGGCCAGGATCGACACCGCCAATATGCCGAGCGCGATTGCAAGCAGCGGCAGGCTGTTGACCATGTCCATGCGGGTGTTCAGTCCCGAATAGGTGAAGAACATCGGCAGCAGCATGACGACCGCCAGCGGCTCGACCTTGCGCTTCAGTTCCGCGACGAACAGCCCGCGTGGCATACACACGCCCAGCAGGAAGCCGCCGAACACCGCATGGATGCCGATCGCGTCCATCAAAAATGCGGACAGGCAGAACAGCATCAGCGTGATCGCCAGCACCAGATTGCTCATCTCGCCGCGCGCCTCGACCGCGCGGCCCAGCGGGGCGAGCAGGCGCTTGCCGACCAGCAGCATGAACAGCGCATAGCCGACGCCCCCGACGATCGCGATCACCGCGATGCCCGGCCCGCCGCCGAACGTCGCGAGGACGATCGCCAGCACGCACCACGACACCGCATCGTCAAACGCCCCAGCGGTCAGCGACAGCGTGCCAAGCGAGGTCTTCGCCAGGCCACGCTCGTTGATGATCCGCGCCAGCATCGGGAAGGCGGTGAGGGCGATGCACGCGCCCATGAACAAGGTCGCGCTCCACTGGCTGATTCCCTCGGCAAACAGGCCGGGGACGTCGAGCAACAGCGGGGTGATCAGCGCGGCCATCACGAACGGCGTGGCAATCCCCGCGAACGATACGCTCGCTGCGCTCTTCGCCTTGGTCTTGAAATGATCGAGATGCAGCGTGCAGCCGACCAGGAACATGTAGAGGCCCACGCCGAACTGCGCGCCGACATACAGGACGTTCTTGGTTTCCTTGGGAAAGATCGCCGCCTGTAGCTCAGGGAAGAACAGTCCGAACAGCGACGGGCCGAGCACGACTCCCGCGATCATCTCGCCCACCACCTGCGGCTGGCCGAGGAATTTCTGCCCCAGCCACCCGACGACGCGCGCGGCGAGGATGATCAGCGCGAGTTGCAGGAAGAAATGGATGCTGTGGTCGTTCGGGGTAAAGCTCGCCGCGGCATTCACCGCCGGGCCATGCGCACCCATGACGTCGCCCAACGCACGCAACGTGTCGGCGAGCAGCTTTTCCAACACCCCGTCATACCCCCTTCAACCAACCGGCCTTATCGGATTGATATCGCTACCATCCTGCTCATTCAGAGCAAATGCAGAAACTTCACCGCCGCCGCATAGTCCGCCCGCCGCGCGTCGCGCGCCTTGCGGGCGAGCGGATCGTCGCCCCAATGCTCGGCTTGCCAATCCTCGTCCAGATTGGCGGCGGACCAGATGTCTTCAGGCGTTGTAGCGCGCTCGATCAGCGCCAGCGCGGCGACCAGCGATCCGGTGACGGTGACGATCGGCGATAGCCCGGCCAGCTCGAACGGCGACCGCGCCGCAACCGCCTGCGCCAACGCCGTCACCGCCTCGGGCGGCTGTGCGACATGGATGATGCCAGTCGTCGGGATCAGCGCCGCGCCATAACGCGCGCGCGCCCAGCCCAGCAGCGGGTCCCAGCTCGCCGCCTGCCGCAGTTGCAGTTCCAGCGGATGCTCGGCGCGATAACAGAGCAGGTCGCTCTCGCCATATTTGGCAAGGCCGGCAGCAAAGGCGGCGGGGTCGGGCGCGATCCGGTCGATCGCGGCGTTGGCGAGTCCCGTGAGCGGCATCGCGCGCGGGTCGATCGTCTCAGCAACGCCGCGCCACTCCTCCGCCACCGCCTCGGCCAGCGCCGGGTTGGGCAATGTCAGCGGCGCGCGGCCCGGCGTGCGCACCGACTTGCCGTCGAGATGCACGTCATGCCCGCCATCGGCCGCGACCAGCGTGACCTCCTTCCAGAACCGTCGCATGATCCTATTCCGTCGGCGGCGTGCGCCAGCGGCGGGCGAGTGCGCGCGGCACGATGGCGATGCAATACAGGCCCGACAACAGGATCGCCGCACCCAGCAGGCGCATCGGCATATCCT
>CAZWZP010000027.1:7193-10500 GCA_964638925.1 uncultured Stakelama sp.
GCGGCCCATGATGATCAGGCCGAACACCGCGCCAGCGACCGCGATCATCTGCGCGAACACCATCGCGAAATAGCGGTTGCGGGCCTGATCCTCGGTCATAAAGCCTCCAGCAGCGCCGGCAGATCGCGGGCATGTGTCGTCACGTGATGCGCCCCGGCGGCGTGCAGTTCATGCGCTTCGTGATAGCCCCACGCAACCCCGACCGCGTGCGTGCCGGCATTGACCGCCATCGCAATGTCATAGCTGGTGTCGCCGATCATCGCGGTGCGCAACGGATCGCCGCCCGCCTCGGCGATCGCGGCGTGCAGCATCGCCGGGTGCGGCTTGGACGGATGCCGGTCGGCGGTCTGCAGCGTGACGAAGCGGCCCGTCAGCCCATGATGCTCCAGGATCAGCGCCAGCCCGCGATCCGACTTGCCGGTCGCAACGCCGAGTAGCCAGCCGGCATCGCTCAGCGCCTCGATCGCTTCTGCGACGCCATCGAACAGCGGCTCGGGATCCAGCGCCGCGTCCATCCGCATCGCATGGAACGCGCTCTTATAGGCTTCGGCCATCGCCACATGCAGCGCATCGTCGCCATCGGGCAGCAACTGCGCGATGGCGGGGACAAGGCTCAGGCCGACGATCCGGCGGATATCCTCGCGCGTCGGCGGGTCGAGCCGGTGCTGGACGAAGCACGCCTCCATCGCGCGACAGATATTGGCCTGCGAATCGACCAATGTGCCGTCGCAGTCGAACACGGCGAGGCGGATCATGGCTTCTTGGTCGGCTTTCGCGCTGGTTTCTTGTCGACCTTCTTGTCGTCCTTCTTCGCCGGCTTGGCCTTTTTCACCGTCGTGTCGCGGCGCCCCTGCCGCTCGCCGCGACGCTCCTTGCGCACCGTTTTGGCATGGGCCTTGGCCCAGGCCTTTTCCTGCTCCTTGGTCGGCGGCGCCTTTTCGTCGGAGGGCAGCTTGTCACCATCCTCGAGGTTGAAGCCGAGCTGGACCAGCGTCTCTGCGAAATGCGTCGGCAGGTCCGCCGTCACATCCAGCTTGCCGCCATCGGGATGGTCGATGCGGATGCGGCGCGCGTGCAGGTGCATCTTGCGGCTGATGCTGCCCGACAGAAACGCTTCGGCCATGCCATATTTGCCGTCGCCGACGATCGGGTGGCCGATTGCAGCCATATGCACGCGCAGCTGGTGGGTGCGCCCGGTATGCGGCTGCAATTCGACCCAGGCGGCGCGGTTGCCGGCGCGGTCGATCACGCGATAGCGGGTGCGCGCAGCCTGGCCTTCCTTCTCGTCGACCTGCATCTTCTCGCCGCCGGTGCCCGGCTGCTTGCCGATCGGGAGCTCGATGAACCCGTCCTCGATGCTCGGCACGCCGACGACCACCGCCCAATAGGTCTTGCGCGCCGTCCGCCCCGAAAAGCTCTTGGAGAAATAGGCCGCCGCGCGCGCCGTCCGCGCCAGCACCAGCGCGCCCGACGTATCCTTGTCGAGCCGGTGAACCAGCTTGGGCCGCACATCGAGCTCGTAATAGAGACCGTCGAGCAGCTGATCGACATGATCATGCGTCTTGGTGCCGCCCTGCGTCGCGAGGCCCGGCGGCTTGTTGATCACCAATGCCTGCGCATCGCGATGGATCACCATCGATTCGGCGAATTCCATCTGTTCGGGCGAGAGTTGCGGGCGCGCTTTCTTGGGCTTGGCCGCCACTGCCGCCGCCTGTGCCGCGTCGGCCGGAGGAACGCGGATCACCTGTCCCGCCTGGATGCGGTCGCCCGGCGTCGCGCGCGCGCCATCGACGCGCAGCTGCCCGGTGCGCGCCCAGCGCGACACGATGTTGAAGCTGGTATCGGGCAGATGCCGCTTGAACCAGCGGTCGAGCCTTATGCCGTCATCGTCGAGCGCGACGGTGAACTGGCGCACATTCTCGGTGCTCATGCCGCCACCATCCGGCTGACCTGCAGCCCCGCGAACAACGCGCCAATCGACAGGACGACCGAGGCGAGGATGTAGAAGAGCGCTGTCATGTAATCGCCGCGCTCGATCATCATCACGGCTTCGAGCGAAAAGGCCGAAAAGGTGGTGAAGCCGCCAAGCACGCCGACGCCGAGCAGATAGCGCAGCGCCTCATCCCCGCTCGCCCGGGTCGCAAGCCAGCCGATGAGCAGCCCCATCGCCAGTCCGCCAACAACGTTGATGAACAGTGTACCGACCGGAAAGCCCGGCCCCCAATAGGTAAGCGCCGCGCGCCCAACCAGATGCCGCGCGCCGGCGCCAATCGCGCCGCCCAGCATGACGAGAAACAGATGATGCATATCGCCGCCCTAGCGCGGAATGCGCTCCGGGTCGATTCCCGGGAAATCGCGCTGTACGGGTGCACACTCAATCGTCACCCCGGCCGTGAGCCGGGGCCCAGCTGCCTTGACCAACGCCAGAAGAAGCTGGGCCCCGGGTCAAGCCCGGGGTGACGAGAAGTAGAACCGAGCGCTTGCCACGCCCGTCATTACCGCCCAGGCACCGTCCAGTAATAGATCGTCCGCCCGTCGATCGTTTCTTCCTTCTCCGGCTCCCAATCACCCATGCGGAAGGCGTGGCTGACGATGCGCGTCCCCGGCTTCAGCTCGGCGAGCAGCTTCGGGCGCAATTTCTCGTTCAGCGTGTCGAGCAGATACAGCGTCACCACGGTCGCGTCGCTGAAGTCGCTGGTGAACAGATCGGCCTGTTTGAAGCTGACCTCGCCGGTCACGCCCGCCGCCTTGGCGTTGGCATTCGCCTCCGCGATCCGCTGTGGGTCGATATCGATCCCGACCGCGCGCACCTGTTTGCGCTTTGCTGCCGCGATCGGGATGCGCCCGTCGCCCGAGCCCAAGTCATACAGCACATCGCCGTCGCGCAGTTCGACCATGTCCAGCATCGCCTCGACCACCGCGGGCGGGGTCGGGACATAGATCACATCGGGGGTTTGGCTCGGTGCCACAGCAACGGGTGCCGCAGGCGGCGTGACCGCGCTTCCGGCGACCAGGCTGGCGGCGGCGAGGATCAACAGCTTCATGGCGTAAGCTCCTCTTGAGGGGTGACGACCAACAGCATCAATGCGCCGACGCCCAGAACCGCGACGCCGGCCAGCGCACCCCACCCGGTATAGGCGAGGCTCGACCAAAGCAGATACGCCGTGGTCGCACAAAAGATCCCGGGGAGCACGGGATAGAGCGGCACGCGGAACGGGCGCGGCGTCGCGGGCTCGGTCCGGCGCAGCACGAACAGCGATAGGCCCGCGAGCAGCAGGAACAGCCAGAAGACCGGCGCGGTATATTC
>CAZWZP010000027.1:10510-20455 GCA_964638925.1 uncultured Stakelama sp.
ACCCGAAACCCGTCGCGCGCAAATCCGCCGAGCGCGACGAGCAACAACGCGACCCCGCCTTGCGCGATCAGCCCGTTACCCGGCGTGTCGCGGCGATGGTCCCATTGGCCGAGCCAGCGCAGCGGTCGCACCCGCTGCCCCAAGGCACAGGCGGTGCGTCCCCCGACGATCGCGGTCGCATTAGCACTGGTCAGCGCCGCCACCGCCACCGCCGCGCTGATCGCCGCCGCGCCCGCCGGGCCGAAGGCGCGGCGCATCACCTCGGCCGCCACCGCGTCATTGCCGGCCATGCCCGCCATGCCGAGGCCGTTGAGCAGGGCGAGGTTGACCAGCACATAGAGGGCGGTGACCAATGCCAGCGCCGCGCACAGGATCGCGGCGATGCGGCGCGGCGGGTCCTTCATTTCGGCCGAGACATAGACCGCCTCGCTCCACCCGCCATAGGACAGGAGCACGAACACCATCACCAGCCCGAGCGCGCCGCCGCTCACCGGGTCGGGCACGGCCTCGGGTGGCGCGAGCGAAAACCCTGCGACGATGATCGCGACCAGCCCGATGACTTCGGTCAGCGTCAGCCAGCGCTGCGCCTGCGTCCCCCAGCGCACACCGAGCCAGTTGATCGCGCTCACCGCGACCACCGCGATCCCCGCCCAGATCGCCGGCCCCGCCGGGCCGAGCGGCAGCAGGATTTGAAGATAATCGCCGACGATGAAGCTCAGCAATGCCAGCGATCCGGTCTGGATCACCGCCAGCCGCGCCCAGGCGTAGAGGAACGCGATCCGCTGTCCGAAGGCGCGCCCGATATAGTGGTAATCGCCGCCCATATGCGGCCAGGCCGCCGCCATCTCGGCATAGCAAAGCGCGCCGATGATCGAGAGCAATCCCCCTGCCACCCAGGCGAGGATCATCGTCGTCGCGTCTCCCGCCACCCCCGCGACCAGTGCCGGAGTGCGAAAGATGCCGGCGCCGATCACGATGCCGACGGTCAGCGCGAAGACGTCGACGGCGCGCAGCGTGCGGCGGGGGGCTGTGGCTGGGGTCACGCGGTCGGCATCGGGCAGGTCTCCGGAGAGCAGCGGGCTGTCGATTGCGGATGCAACGGACCGCCCGGGAGCAAGGTTCCTTATGCGATGAGCTTGACCAATGCTTCAATATAGGTCGCGAACGCCTGACGCCCGGTCGGCGTCATCCGCGCGCGGGTCATCGGCTTGCGGCCCGAAAAACCCTTGTCGATCGCGACATAGCCCGCCGCTTCCAGCTTGCGCAGATGCACCGACAAATTGCCCTGCGTCGTCTGGAGCAGCGTCTTCAGCGTGTTGAACTCGGCGATTTCCGCATCGGCAAGGTACGCCATGATGCCAAGCCGCATTCGGGCGTGAATCACATCGTCGATCTGACCGATGTCGAACGGCTTCATCGCAAACCTCCCTAGGCCCGCAAATCTAGACACCGGCTATCGGAAAACAAGTTTACGCTACAAACTGATTTGAAGATGTTCGATCGGGTGCCACACAGCTTGCTTGCAATGTTGGATTTCCTCTGCTTGCCTCGGGAAATGGCAATTTTCGGTACCCTTCAGCTCGGCGCTCGCCGCTCCGCACCTGCCCCCGTACGCGGGGCCAAAACTGTAAGCTTCGCTGTCCGCAGCGCAGTTGCCGGGGCTGCCTTCGCCGCCGCGCTGGCCGCTGCGCCAGCCGTCGCCGGACCACAGGATGACTTCCGCGCCCTGCTCGCCGAACATTTCGACTGGGTGCTGAAGGAGAATCCCGGCTTTGCCCGCTCGGTCGGGGTCGATATCGATCCGATCGCGGTCGGCGATGTCAGCCTCGCCGCCGAAGATCGTCGCGCTGCGGCGGAGGCGGTGTTCCTGAAGCGGCTCGATGCCATCCCCGATTCCGGCCTCACCCCGGCGCAGCGCACCGACAAGGCGATCCTGCGTCGTCTGCTATCGGAGAGTATCGAAGCGAACGGCTACGGCCAGCGCACGATCCTGTTCACCAGTTACTCAAACCCGTGGCAGGGCGCGGCAGGGCAGGGGGAGCGCACCGCGTTCCGGCGCAAGGCCGATTATGGCCATTATCTCGACCGGCTCGACCAGTTCCCGAAGACCAACGACACGCTGATCGCGATTACAGCGGAGGCGGTGAAGGGCGGCTACATCCAGCCCTGCGTCAGCCTGGTCGGGTTCGAACAGACGATCACCGGCGTGATCCAGCAGGATGCGACCAAGTCGCGCTTCTATGCGCCGTTCACCCGCAACAAGCCGGTCGATGCGACCGACGCCGAATGGGCCGCGCTGCAGGCGCGGGCAGCAAAGACCGTCACCGAAGTGATCAACCCGGCCTATGCCAAGGCGGCGGCATTCTACCGCACCAGCTACGCCCCCAAATGCGCCAAGGCGGTGGGCGTATCGGCGCAGCCAGATGGTGCGCGCTATTATGCCTTCCGTATCCGTCAGCTGACCACGACCGACCTGTCCGCCGAGCAGATCCACAAGATCGGACTGGACGAGGTCGCGCGCATCCGCGCCGAGATGGAGGCAGTGGCGAAGAAAGCGGGGTTCCCGACGCGCGAGGCGTTCGTGGCCGAGCTGCGCACCAACCCGAAATACTACGCCAAAACGCCCGAGGAGCTGATGGCCGCCGCCGCGGTGCAGGCAAAGGACATCGACGGCAAGATGCCGGGCTTTTTCAACCGCATGGCGCGGCTGCCCTATGGCCTCAAGCGCATCCCGGCGGAGACGGCGGAGGGGACGACCACCGCCTATTACGGCCCGGGCAATCCCGAGCTGGGGTTGGCGGGGCATTATTACGTCAACACCTCGAAGCTCGATCAGCGCCCGCTCTACGAGCTGCCGGCGCTGACCGCGCATGAGGCGGTGCCGGGGCATCACCACCAGATCGCGTTGCAGCAGGAGCTGGAGACGTCGAAATTCCGCCGCTACCTCGCCAATTTCACCGCCTTTACCGAAGGTTGGGGGCTGTATTCCGAGCGGATCGGGATCGAGATGGGCATTTACGACACGCCCGAAAAGGAAATGGGGCGGCTGTCCTACGAGATGTGGCGCGCGTGCCGTCTGGTGGTCGATACCGGCATCCATGCCAAGGGCTGGACCAAGGAACAGGCGGTCCAGTTCATGCTCGACAACACCGCGCTGTCGGCGGCGAATATCGATGCCGAGGTGAACCGCTATATCAGCTGGCCGGGCCAGGCGCTGGGCTACAAATTGGGCGAGATCAAGATCCGCGAACTGCGCGCGCGGGCAGAGCAGGCGCTCGGCGTCGAGTTCGACATCAAGCGCTTCCACGACGCGGTGCTGGAGCAGGGCGCGGTGCCGCTCGATGTGCTGGATGCGCAGATCGATACGTTCATCGCGGCGGAGAAGGCGCGGGTCGGCAAGGCGGGGTGAAGGTCCGGCAAACGCTTCCTTAACCCTGGCCTGTCATCCCTTTGCCCCAAATCCCGCAGCCGGTGCGGGGATGCGGAGCGTGATGATGAGCCGTCGGGCCAATGGTTTTGCCGTCCTGCTGCTGCCGCTGGCGCTCGCCGCCTGTGGCGGTGGCGCGTCGGACAATGTCGATGCGCTGGACGATTCGATCGGCGGAAATGCGACCGATCCGGCGCTGATGGGCGCGCTGCAGGACCAGATCATGGTCGACCCGCAGCTCGCCCAGCAATCGAACAAGGACGCGATCCGCCCGCCCGGCCAGCCCTATTCGGCGCCGATCCCGTCGGACACCGTCGCCGCAGCCAAGGCGGCAATGCCGGCCGAAGGCGAATTGCTCAAGGCCCCGGCCCCGGTCGAGGGAAAATGCGACGCCTGCGACGCCCAGGATAAGTCGGTGACCCTCGCCGGCCTAGCAGCAGGGCAAAAGGATCGCCGCACCGCCGACTGCGCGGCGAAACTGAACTACTCCGCCGGCTGGGCCGCCCGCCTCCCCGCCGACATGCCCCTGCATCCGCAGGCCCGCGTCACCGAAGCAGCCGGGGCAGAAGGCGGCCAGTGCAACCTGCGCGTCGTCAGCTTCTCGACCCCGCAACCGCTCCAGACGATGATCGACTGGTACTACACCCGCGCCGTCCGCGGCGGTTACTCAGCCGAGCATCAGCTGAAGGACGGCCAGCATGTGCTGGGCGGGACGCGCGCGAAGGACGATGCGGCCTATGTCGTGTTCCTGTCAGCGCGCGGCGATGGCGGGACCGAGATCGACCTGATCGCGAATAAGGGCAACTGATTTCGGTTTGCCTTCGCTTATCGGCGGGCGATTCCCACGGTGCTTCGACAAGCTCAGCACAAACGGCTTTCAGTACTGCATCGCACTGACCTGAGACTCTAAACACACCATCCGTTTGCCCTGAGCTTGTCGAAGGGCGACAGGCTTAGCACAAACGGGGCTTACGCCGCCTCCAGCAACCGTCCAGCCTGCGCTCGCGCCTCGTCCGTAACCTGTGCCCCCGACAGCATCCGGGCGATCTCTTCGCGGCGTTCGTCTTCGCTGAGTTGGCGCACGCCGGTGCGGGTGACGAGGCCGTCGTGGCTTTTCGCGATCAGCAGGTGCGCGGCGCCGCGGGCTGCGACCTGTGGGCTGTGGGTGACGACCAGCAACTGCGCGCCGGTCGAGAGGCGCGCCAGCCGTTCGCCGATCGCGCTCGCCACCGCGCCGCCGACGCCGCGGTCGATCTCGTCGAAGATCAAAGTGCGCGCGCCGCCTTCCTCCGCCAGCGCGACCTTGAGCGCGAGGATGAAGCGGGACAGCTCGCCGCCTGACGCGATCTTGATCAGCGGCGCGAAGGGGGCGCCGGGGTTGGTCGAGACCTCAAACTCCACCCGGTCGCGGCCCGATGCCGACCATTGGTCACGGGGGAGCGGTTCAACGCGGGTCAAAAAGCGCGCCGCGTCGAGTTTGAGCGGAGCGAGTTCGGCGGCGACCGCAGCGTCGAGCCGTGCGGCGGCGGCGGTGCGGGTTGCCGAGAGCGTTTCCGCTGCTGCGACATAGGCCTTTTCGGCGGCGGTCAGATCGGCGGTGAGGCGGGCGATCAGCCCTTCGCCACCCTCGATCCGCTCCAGCCGGGTCGCGAGCGTTTCGGTCAGTTCGGCGAGGTCGTCAGGCTGGACGCGGTGCTTGCGGGCGAGGCCGCGCAATTCGAACAGGCGCGCCTCGTCCGCCTCCAGCGCGGCGGGGTCGAAGGCGAGGGCTTCGGCGGCGGTGTCGATCCCTTCCTGCGTCGCGCTGCCCTCGTTCAGCGCGCGATCGAGCGCGGCGAGGGCTTCGGTGAGGGCAGGGTGATCCTCGGCGATCCGCTCGAGGATGCGCGCGGCCTGACGCAGCCGGGTGAGCGCGCCGTCCGATCCGTCGATGAGTTCGGCGATTGCCTGAAGCTCGCCCGCGATCTTCTCACCGCGCTGCATCGTCGCGCGGCGTTCGGCGAGCACGGCTTCCTCGCCCGGTTCGGGGGCCAGTTTGGTGAGTTCGGCGACGGCGTGTTCGAGCCATTCGCGATCGCGCGCGGCGCTTTCCTGTTCGGCATGTGCGGCAGCGAGCGCGTCCTCGGCGTCGCGCAATGCGCGGTGCGCGACGGCTACGGCAGCAGTGTCGGCGCGGGCGAAGCTGTCGAGGAGGGCGCGATGGCCGCGTGGGTTGAGCAGGCCGCGATCGTCATGCTGGCCGTGGATCTCGACCAGCAGCGCGCCGAGTTCGCGCAGCAACCCGGCGGACGCGGGCTGATCGTTGACATAGGCGCGGCTGCCGCCATCGGCCTTGACCAGGCGGCGGATGGTCAGCGGCTCGGACGGGTCATGGTCGAGGCCGCTTTCACCGAGCAGCGCGGCGATCGGGGCGAGGTCCGACGGTTCGAAGCTGGCGGTCACGACGGCCTGCGCCGCGCCCTGCCGCACCAACCCGCTATCGGCGCGCGCGCCCAGCGCGAGGCCGAGCGAGTCGAGCAGGATCGACTTGCCCGCGCCCGTTTCGCCGGTGAGCACGCCAAGGCCGGCACCGAAATCGAGGTCGAGCGCCTCGATCAGCACCACGTCGCGAATGGAAAGCGCGGTCAACATGCGCCCGCATTACCCCTTTTTGTTCCGCTGTGGGAGAGGGGATTGATCAGGGGCGTTGCGCGCTCAATTCGTGGCGGGCGCGGGGCTGGGCGTTTCGTCGCGCACGGGCGGCCCAGCAGGCGTGACGAGCGCAGGAACCGGGACAGCTTCGCCATGCTTCTGCACCAGATCATAGGCGCGCTGATACCATTCGGTGCCCGGGTAGTTGGCACCCAGCACCGCCGCCGCCTTCTTCGCCTCGTCCTTCACGCCGAGCGCCAGATAGCTTTCGGTCAGGCGCATCAGCGCTTCGGGCGTGTGGGTAGTGGTCTGATACTGATCGACCACGTTGCGGAAGCGGATCACGGCGGCGAGCCACTGGCCGCGCACCTGATAATAGCGCCCGACCTCCATCTCCTTGCCCGCGAGGTGGTCGCGGACGAGGTCGATCTTGAGCCGCGCATCGGCGGCGTAGCGGGTGTTGGGGTAGCGACGGTTGAGTTCGCCCAGCGCGTCGAGCGCCTGCTGGGTGATCTTTTGATCGCGGGTCACGTCGCTGATCTGCTCATAATAGCTGAGCGCGATCAGATAATAGGCATAGGGCGCGTCGCGGTTGCCGGGGTGCACCGCAAGGAAGCGCTGCGCCGACTGGATCGACTGGGTGTAGTTCTTGTCGAGATAGTAGGAAAAGGCGCCCATCAGCTGCGCGCGGCGCGCCCACACCGAATAGGGGTGCTGACGCTCCACCTCATCGAACAAGGCGGCGGCGAGCTTGTACTGGCCGCGATCGAGCCGATCCTTCGCCGTGGTGTACAGCGTACCCACGTCGCGCGCGACATAGGGAAGATCGGCACGCTTGCCGCCACCACTGGCACAACCAGCGAGCGGAAGGGCGAGGGCGACTGCGGCAAGCGCGAGCGAGCGGGTGGAAAGCATACGCATTGCGCCGGTTCTTAGCCGAGCCTTACGGCCTAGCGAAATGTTTTTTGGAGGTGGTTGCGGTGAAGTGGATCGACCGCCAGAATCCGGGCGTTGATGCGAGACACCGACAGTCTGATTCAGGAAGCACCGATGCCCGCGCAACTGCTCGCCATGCACCGAGTCGAAAAGCCCTGGGGCCGCCGCCAGCTGTGGCCCGGCTTTGACGATCCCGCTCCCGATATCGCGCCGGTGGGGGAGGTGTGGTTCCAGTCGCCGGGTGATGCCGCGCCCGACCTGCTCATCAAATATCTCTTCACCAGCGAGAAATTGTCAGTTCAGGTCCATCCCGATGACGCGGCGGCGCGCGCGCGGGGATTGCCGCGCGGGAAGGATGAGTGCTGGCTGATTCTGGATGCGCAGCCCGATTCGACGATTGCGATCGGGCCGCGTGCGTCGGTCGATGCAGAGACGCTGCGGGCGGCGGCGCAGGATGGGTCGATTGTCGACCTGCTCGACTGGAAGCGGGTGCGGGCGGGGGATTTCTTTTACGCGCCCTCAGGCACGGTCCATGCGATCGGCGCAGGGATTACGTTGATCGAGGTGCAGCAGAACAGCGAAACCACTTACCGCCTCTATGATTATGGGCGTCCGCGCGAGCTGCATCTGGAGGATGGGATTGATGTTGCGGTGCTTGAGCCGTGGGTGCCGCTGGCGAGCCCTGGCGTGGTCGAACATGGGCGCACGATTCTGGTCGAGGGACCGAAATTCGTGGTGGAGCGGTGGATCGGTGGCGATCGGGTGATTCGCCTGCCGCAGGGCGAGACGGGCTGGCTGGTTCCGGTGCGGGGCAGCGGCGCGGTCGACGGTGTGTTCTGGAAGGCCGGGGATTGCCTGAGCGTCAGCGGCAGCGCGATGCTGACCGCCTCGCCGGACGCCGACCTGCTATTTGCTTATCCCGGCGGGGCGCGCATCTAAAGCTGGCCGAGCGATGAACGCGAGGTAGTTTTCGGTTCACGCAACTTCCTGTCTCGTCGGGCCGTTTAGGCGTCCTTCCGAAGATGCAGGAGAGTTTCCATGCGTACCCCACTGATCGCGGACATGCAGGACGGGGTTCGGACAACCGAACCCCGTGTACGCGGTATCAGATCAGAAATCCGCCCATCCACAGACGCACACCGCCAACGATCAGAACGACGATGTTGAGGTTACGCCCGGTGTTCGAATCCGAGAGCGCGCCTAGCGCAACGCCCAGGATCGCCATGGGTATGACGAGATAGTTGAGCGCACCCAGCAACGGGATGAGGCCGATCAGCATCACCGGGAAGGCGACGATGCCAATGATGAGCGAAAGCAGGTTCAGCATGATGTGAAGATGGCTCCTGGAAGGTGTTTTGGCAAGATAAAACACTGGCGACGCATTAACGATTATGAACGGACCCGTCGCAGGTGCGACACGCCGCGACACAATAACGACATTCCCGCCAAATCGCTGCGACACCTGATCACGATAACGAACACAGCCGCCGATGCGGCGATGAATTTGAAGAGGAGACGTTCGATGAAGAAGTTTGCACTGATAATTGCCGGTATCGGCATCGCTGCCGCCACCGTTCCCGCCGCAACGGCGCAGGCCGGGTGGCAGAATATCAACCAGCGCCAGGCGCAGCTTGATCGCCAGATCGACCAGGGCGTGCGCAATGGCCAGCTGACTCGTGGCGAGGCGGTTCGCCTGCGCGCCGAGTTCCGCGGGATTGCGGACCTTGAAATCCGTTATCGCCGTTCGGCTCCCGGCCTGACGATGGCCGAGCGTCGCGACCTTGACCGCCGCTTCGATGCGCTGCAGCGCAAGATTCGCATCGAGCGTCAGGACGGCCAGGGCGCCGGCAATGGCTGGTGGAACATTAACCAGCGTCAGGCGGTCCTTGATCGCCGGATCGACCAGGGTGTGCGCAGCGGCCAGCTGACCCGCGCCGAGGCGGTTCGCCTGCGGGCGGAATTCCGCGGGATCGTCGCCCTTGAGGCGCGCTATCGCCAGAGCCGTCCGGGCCTGACCATGGCCGAGCGGGCCGATCTCGACCGGCGCTTCGACGCGCTGGCGCGCAAGATCCGCTGGGAGCGCCGCGACTGGGAAAACCGTCGCTAAGCCCACCCGCTAGCGCGTAACGATGACGGCCTCCGCACCCCGGTGCGGGGGCCGTTCCCATTAATCCTCCCCCGCAAGGGGGAGGTGGCGCCGAAGGCGACGGAGGGGGAGGATGGGAGTGACCTCGTCGGCAGTGCTTCCTCCCCCTCCGTCAGCTGCGCTGACACCTCCCCCTGGCGGGGGAGGATCAGTTGCTTACCGGATCGGCTTTCCACTGTCCTTCCACCGGTCGAGCACCTGCGACTCCGCCGGTTCGGCATAGCGGGGGAGGACGTCGCCGCTTTCGGCTTCGGCGCGGCGCGGGGCGGGGCGTTCGGTGCGGGGCATCGGGACTGCGGGCGTTGGGCGGAGCAGCGGATTGCCTGGCCGCTGGACTGCGCCGACCGCGGCGACGGGCGTCGGCACCGGGGTTGGCTTGGCGGCATCCGGTGCAGGCGTGGCGGTCGCGACCTGAACCTTGGGGCCGGGTACTGGTTCGCCGCCGCGGTAGCGTTGCGTGAACGCCGCGCCGGTGCCCCAATAGCCCTTCCAGCGATGGAAGAAATGCGCGCCGAACACGCCGGTCATCACCAGCGAGGTGTTCCAGCGCGGGGTGACCGCATGGGTGTGGTAATGGGTCGCCATGCCGACCGGCGCAAAGACCTCGCCCGCCAGCGCGGCCGATGCGACGCGCGCGGCGCGGTCCCAATATTGGCGCGACGGCTTGCGCGCCATCGACCCGTCACAGGCAAAGCTGAACTGGCAGCCGGCGCGTTCCGACCCCTGATAGACGACGCCGCACACCGTGGCGGGGAAGGTTGGGGGGCGGGCGCGGTTGAGGATCACCTGTGCCACCGCGCGCGGA
>CAZWZP010000027.1:20480-25240 GCA_964638925.1 uncultured Stakelama sp.
GGTCAGGCATTGCAGCGCGCGCGCCTTGTCCTGGGCCGATCCGCGCAGCTCGAACGGCGGGGCGGGGCGGATCGTGGGGTCGATCACCGCGCCGTCGGGGACGGGCGCGTCGGGCAGGTCGACCGTGCCGGTCGCGCCTTGGGCAGAGGGAATGGCGGCATCGTCATCGGCCAGCTGGTAAAAGGCCGCGCCGGGGAAGTGATCGTCGGCCTCATAGCCCGTCGGCTCCGGCCCGGCGCGCTGCGCGCCCTGTTGCGACGCGTGCAGCGCGGTCAGCCCGGCATGGGCGGAAAAGCCGGCGCCGATCAGCGACGCGATCAGCGCCGCCGCAAGGCCCCTTAGCTGTACCCGTGTCATCCGCCGCAGCATGTCCGTCCCACCGGGAGAATCCCGAGCCTGCGACATAGCGTGGCGGAGGTTTAAATTCTGCTGCGGATTTGGCCGCGTCCCGGGGTGAAACGGTTGATAGTTAAGGTAATATTAGGGGTGTCGGAGCGATGGCGGCGGGATCCGGTGCGCGGCGCTCACCGATTTCTCCTCCCGGTGCTCGCTATTCGAAAAGTCCAAGCGCCCAGATTAACCCAGAGACCAGCGGGACGAAATGTTTGTTGGTCTCTGGCTGTCGCCAACCCTCTCCGAGTGTAAGCTCAAGACGCTGCTGCATCATGTCGCAATTGAAGCCCGCAGTCTCGGCATTTGGCTTCCGTTCTCGAACGGAGATTACCTTTTCAAGTTTGAGGTCGATCCTAGTCGTGTAGGTAACGCAGGCTGGAACGTCATTCGTGAACGAAACCGCATTGTCAGCGAATGAGGCGGGGAAGCGCGATATACTCGGCGTCGAAAATGTATGATCCATCAGCGATGTGGCTGATGCCTGAATGCACTCTTTTCTGTCGACGCTACACTCGATCGTGACCGCAGCAGGGATCAGATCATCCTTGCCCTCCAGCGGCTTCCAGCGGCCTTGGGCAAGGATGGTGGAGCCAACTTGATGCACGAACGGCGCACCGCCGACCTGCATAGGCTGGTTCGCCATCAGCACGATAATCTCTCGCGCTATCTCCAACGCGATTAGCGAGACGATGCACCCGATTTTCCACCAATTCAGGGTTCGCCATCGCGAGCGGGATGGGCGCTCATGATCGGCAGTAATGCTCGTTTCCATGCTCCCCCCACCTGGGTCTCGGTGAGACTTACACGCCCCACCCCAACCCCTCCCCTGAAGGGGAGGGGCTTTTGCGTTACTTCAACGTCGCGCTGTCGAGGTTGAGTGCGGTGGCCGGGATCACCTCCAGCTGCGGGTACGTCTTGCGCAGTTCGTCGACGAACGCCTTGGCGTCGCCGACCACGACGATGCTGGCGCTCGCGGGGTCGAGTACGCGCTTGGCTGCGGCCTGCACCGCCGCCGGATCGACGCCCTGGATCGACGGGATGTAGCTTTGCAGCGTGCCGAGCGGGACGCCGTCGGCGACATAGTCGGCGAGCGCGCCGGCGATGCCGTCGGTGCGTTCGATGCGGCGGCCGAAGCTGCCGATCAGCACTGCCTTGCGCGAATCGAGTTCGGCGGCGGGGACCGGGGCGGCGCCGAGCTTGGTCATCTCCTCGGCGATCAGCTTGACCACTTCCGGCGCGGACGGGTTCTTGGTCTGGGTCGAGGCGGTGACGATGCCGGGCTGGCGGCGTGCGTCGACGCTGCTGCCCGCGCCATAGGCAAGGCCGCGCTTGATGCGGATTTCGCGATTGAGGCGCGAGGTGAAGCCGACGCCGAGCGTGGCGTTGGCGACCTGTGCCGCGTAGAATTCCTTGTCGGTGCGCGCGATGCCGGGACGCGCGACGACGACACCGGCCTGACCGGCTTCGGGCAGATCGACCACGATCACGCGCGGCTTGGGGGCCGCAGTGACCGGGGCGGCGATGTAGGTGACGTTGCCCGGCTTCCAGTCGCCGAACAGCTTCTGCGCGAGCGCGGTCGCATCCTTGGCGGCGATGTCGCCGACCACGACCAGCGCCGACTGATCGGGGCTCCACGCGCGGGCATAGGCGCTGGCGACGTCGTCGCGGGTGATGCGCGGCAGCGAGGTCGGGGTGCCCGAGAGCATGTTGCCATAGGCGCGGCTGCCGAACACCGCGCGGCTTGCGGCAATCCCGGCCAGTGCGGCGGGATCCTTGAGCTGGACCGTCACGCCATCGACGGTCTGCTTGCGCGCGCGGTCGAGTTCCTCCTGCGCGAATGCCGGGTTGCGCGCCACATCGGCGAGCACGGTCAGCGCGGGTTCGACCTGATCGGCCTTGACCGTCACGGTCGCAAAGGCGGCGTCCCAGTCGGCCCCGGCACCGATCGATCCGCCGAGCGATTCGATCTGCTGTGCGATCTGTTCGGCCGAGCGGGTGGTGGTGCCCTTGGTCAGCAGCGACGCGGCGAGCGACGCGGTGCCGGCCTTGCCCGCCGGGTCGCGGGTGCCGCCTGCAGGCGCCACGACGGTGGCGGTGACGATCGGCAGGTCGCGCTTTTCGACGACGATCAGGCGCATGCCGTTGGCGAGCTTGCTCTCCGACGCCGTCGGGATGGTCGGGGAGACCGGCGCGCCGGGGGCGGGGACCGCGATGCGCGTTTCGGGGCTCGCCTGGGTGTGGATCACGATGTCCGTCGGCGCGACCAGGGCTGCGACCTTGACCGTGTCGGCGATGCCGACGCTGTCGCCCTTCGCCCCCTTCGCTTCGGGGAGGTAGGTGAGCGCGGCGGACTGATTGTCGCCCAGATATTGTCGCGCGACGCGCTGGACATCGGCGGCGGTGACGCGGGCGATGGCGGCGAGCTGCTGGTCCGCCGCCTTGGGATCGCGGCTGACGATGATCGACGCGGCGAGGGTCGATGCCTTGCCCTCCGCCGTTTCGCGGCTCTTGAGCGCGCTGGTCAGGATCTCGTTCTTCGCCTCGGCCAGTTCGGCGGCGCTGACCGGCGTGTCGCGCAGTTCGGCGATTTCGCGGCGCAGCCCCTGTTCGCCATCCTCGGCGGACTTCCCGCCGGCGAGGATCGCATACATCGCATAGGCTCCGGTCGACTGGCGCGAATCGAGGAAGGTGTCGGCCTGCACCACCAGTTGGTCGCGATAGACGAGGTTGCGGTAGAGCCGCGAATTCTCACCCCCCGACAGGATGCCGTCGAGCACGGTCAGCGCAGGCAGGTCGGGGTGATTGTCGGGCGGGAGCTGATAGCTCAGCAGCACGGCGGGAAGCGGGGTGTTGGCCTCATAGACCGTCTTGCGCACGGCGGTCGTGCGCGGCGGTTCGGCGACGGTGACGCGCGGGATCGGGCGGTCGGGCTTCGCGATCGGCGCGAAATACTGGTCTACCCATTTGTCCAGCTGGGCGGGGTCGAAATTGCCCGCAACGACCAGCACGGCGTTGTCGGGGCGGTAATAGGTGGCGTGGAACGCGCGGATATCGCCGATCGTCGCGGCGTCGAGGTCTTCGATGCTGCCGATGCCGGGGCGGGCATAGGGGTGGACGCTGTAGGAGATGTTGGGGAAATAGACGTAGAACAGCTTGCCATAGGGCTGGGCGAGCACGCGGCTGCGCAGCTCTTCTTTCACCACGTCGCGTTCGGAGGCGAAGACCTTCTCGTCAACCACGAGGCTCGCCATGCGGTCGGCTTCGGCGAACAGCAGGCGTTCGAGATGGTTGGCGGGGACGACCTCGAAATAATTGGTGTAGTCCGACGCGGTCGAGGCGTTGTTGTAGCCGCCGACATCCTCGGTCAGCCGGTCCATCTGTTCGTCCACCAGGTTCTTCGTGCCCTTGAACATCAGATGTTCGAACATGTGCGCGAAGCCCGATTTGCCCGCGGGATCGTCCTTGCTGCCGACATCGTACCAGACCTGGACCGAGACGTTCGCGGTGCTGGTGTCGCGGATCGCATAGACCTTGAGGCCGTTGGGCAGCGTCCGCTCGGTGAAGTTGAGCGGGGCGACGGCGATTTGCTGCTGCGCGGCGGGGGCAGGGGCGGTCTGCTGTGCTTGGGCGGCGAAGGGGAGCAGGGCGGCGCTGAGGTACAGTGCGGTGCGGGTCAGGCGCATCAATTCGGTCTCCGGTCGGGAGTTGAGGGCGTCAGTCTTTCTTCCGGCTGCGCGCTGCGTAGATCACCGCGGCGGCGAGGGCGGCGGAACCGATGCCGATGCCGATCTTGGCCAGCGGCCATTTCTTTGCGTCGCCGGGCATGGGCGTGCCTTCCGCGCGCTCGGCAATCTCGCGCGCCTGGCGGGCTGCGGCGGTGATCTCGTTGGCGATCTCTTCGGTCTCGTCGGTCTTGTCGGTCACTGGATACTCCTTGGTGGCACAGGAGTAGGACAGCGGCGGGGCCGGTGCAATCAGTCGCGACCGCCATAATAGGCCGCGCGGAAGTCATTGGCGAAGGCGGTCAGCCGCCCTTCCGCGATCGCGGCGCGCAGGTCGGCCATCAGCCGCTGATAGAACCACAGATTATGCTCGGTCATCAGCATTGCACCCAGAATCTCGCCCGAGCGGACGAGGTGGTGGAGATAGGCCTTGCTCCACCCCGCCACCGGAGAGTTGGGGTCGAGCGGGCTTTGATCCTCGGCGAATTTCGCGTTGCGGATGTTGATCGGGCCGTTGCGGGTGAAGGCCTGGCCCGTGCGGCCCGAGCGGGTGGGGAGGACGCAGTCGAACATGTCGATCCCGCGCTCGACCGCGCTATCTGATGGGCGTCGGCAAGCCCGACGACATCGTCGGCGCGGTCGAGC
>CAZWZP010000028.1:0-4918 GCA_964638925.1 uncultured Stakelama sp.
CGTCAATATCAGCCTGAAGCCGGTCGGCGGGATTCCCGGCGACGCGTCATCGGCGCAGATCGACGCGATGGCCGACCTTGCCGAACGCTACAGCTTCGACGAGCTGCGCGTCACCCACGCCCAGAACATCGTGCTGCCGCATGTGCGCAAGGCGGACCTCTATGCGGTGTGGCAGAAGCTGGTCGAGGCGCAGCTGGCCGACGCCAATCTCGACCTGATCAGCGACATCATCGCCTGCCCCGGCCTGGATTATTGCAGCCTCGCCAATGCGCGCTCGATTCCCGTCGCGCAGAAGATCGCGACGCGCTTTTCCGATCTTGGGCGGCAGCGTGAATTGGGGGAACTCAAGCTCAAGATCAGCGGCTGCATCAACGCGTGCGGCCACCATCATGCCGGGCATATCGGTATCCTGGGCGTCGACAAGAAAGGCGTCGAAAACTACCAGCTCTCGCTCGGCGGATCGGGGGCGGAGGACGTCTCGCTCGGCCAGATCACCGGCCCGGGCTTCAGCGAGGACGGCATCGTCGACGCGGTCGAACGCGCGACCGATGTCTATCTGCGCGAACGCGCGGAGGGCGAACGCTTCCTCGATACCTATCGCCGCATCGGCATGGCCCCGTTCAAGGAGGCAATCTATGGGTGAGCGTGACGCCGTCTTTCCGGCCAAGCCCCATGCGCTCTATGCGCTGCACCGCTATTCGCCGGCGATCCGTTCGAACGGCTTTCTGTTCGTGTCAGGTCAGGTCGGTGCGCGCGAGGATGGTTCGCCCGAACCCGATCTGGCACGCCAGGTGCAATTGGCCTTTGACAATCTGAACGACGTGCTGGCTGCCGCGGGCGCAAGCTTTGCGGATGTGGTCGATGTGACGCTGTTCATGATCGATCCCGACGCGATTTTTGCAACCGTTTGGCCGGTGATCGAGCGCAACTGGGGTGAAGCGCCCTTTCCCAATATCACGGCGGTTGGTGTTACCTGGCTTGCCGGCTTCACCTTCGAGATCAAGGCCATTGCACGCCTGCCGGAGACCGCATGATGACCGAGTTCCTCCGGTATCGCGACGATGAACCGCATGACGAACCGGCCGTTACACTAGATGCGTTTCTCGGCCAGTCCAACGCGACCGCCGTCCGGCTCGAATCCAGCGAGGATGCGCGCGCGTTGATCCCGCATCTCGACCGGCTGTCGCTGGTCGAGGTGAGCTTCCCCAAGTTTCGCGACGGGCGCGGCTATTCGGCGGGGCGGATCCTGCGTGAGGCGGGCTATACCGGCGAACTGCGCGCACAGGGCGATGTGCTGGTGGACCAGATTCCGCTGATGCGCCGCTGCGGCTTTGACAGTTTCGCGCCCGAAGCGCCGGTGGACGAAGCCGTGCTCGCCACCAGCCTCGCGCGCTATGACGCGGTCTATCAGGGCGCGGCGGACGGGGCGGTCCCGGTCTGGAAACGGCGGCATGGCTAGCGTGGCGCGCCAGATCGATCGCATCGACACCGGCCCGGCCTTTACCGAGCGCGATGCCCTGCGGCTCAACAATCTGTTCCGCGGCGTATCGACGGAGGAGATGCTGCGCACCGTGCTGACCGAATCAATGGTCGGCGATGTCGCGCTGGTGTCATCCTTTGGCGCCGAGAGCGCGGCATTGCTGCATCTGGTCGCATCGATCGATCCGGCGGTGCCGGTGCTGTTCCTCGACACCGGCAAGCATTTTCCCGAGACGCTCGCCTATCGCGATACTTTGGTCGAGCGGCTGGGGCTGACCGGGCTGCGCGTGCTGACGCCCGATCCGGAATTGCTGGCGAAGAAGGACGGGAGCGGGCTGCGTTGGTCCTATGACCCCGATGGCTGCTGCGAAATCCGCAAGGTGCTTCCGCTCGACGCCGCGATGACCGGGTTCGACGCAAGCATCACCGGGCGCAAGGCGTTTCAGGCGAGCACCCGCAACGCCCTCCCCCGGTTCGAGGTCGACGCGACGGGCAAGCTCAAGGTCAATCCGCTCGCCGACTGGACCAAGACGGATATCGAGGCCTATTTCGCGACGCACGACCTGCCCCGCCACCCGCTGGAGGCGCAAGGGTATCTGTCGATCGGCTGCGCGCCGTGCACCAGCAAGGTAAAGCCCGGCGAAGACCCGCGCTCGGGCCGCTGGGCCGGGTGGGAGAAGACCGAATGCGGGATTCACACGCCGGTCGAGGACGGCGACCCGGATTTGCCGGTGTTCTGATCCGTCAGGCGAAGAGCGGGATAAACAGCGCGAGCAGCACCAGACTCTCAATCATTGCTAGCGTCGCCTGGCCGAAAGCGACGACAAGGGACCGCTTGAGATGCGCTGCGAACCAGCGTGCCTGAACGATCCCATAAGCAAGCAGAGCAAACAGGTTCAGCGTCCATCCGACAGCCTGGCTCCACCCCCAGTGATGGGTCGTGACGAACAGGCTGGCGATCCCGATCACCAGCGCAAAGGCGGCTGCGGCATAGCATTGCGCATAGAAGGGCTGGCGCAGCGATTCGCGCGTAATCCGCTTGCGCTGTGCGCGCACCAGCCGCACCGCGAACATCAGCGGAAAAACGCTGAAGATGACCACACGGAGCATGATCAGGCTGGCGTCGTCATTGACCAACGCGGCTAGTCCGCGTGTGCTACGCAACAGGTCGTTCGACCCGATAAACGCGAGCTCCAGCGCGTGTGACAACAGCAGCGACAACAGCAGGAACAGCGGCGGGCGCAGCGTGTCGGTATATTGCTCGGCAGCGCTCTGGTGCAGCTCGCGGTCGGAATAATCCATCATCATCAGCGGCCGCCGCAGCACGCGCCACAGCGTCATGGGATAGAAGATCAGCCATGACATCACCTCGTAAAGAAGCTCGTCCAGCGACTTGAGCAGGCCCATGAAATTCATCGCCGACGCGCTTTCCTACCCAAGATGACACCGTTAGCCTGACCATGCGCCCGAACGGCGCGACTCGACAAGGCCGAGCATTCGTCCCCCAAGTTTCAGGAGACTATCGATGCGCCGTACCGTCCCACTTGCCGCCGCAGCCCTGATCACGACGGGGTTGATTGCCGCGGCCCATGCCCAGAATACTCCCTATGATCTGCGCGACATGGTCGGTGCGCGCGCCGGACAGGCGGAGGGGGAGTTGCAGCGCCGCGGCTATGCCTCGGTTCGCATCCAGACTGGTGACGATCGCAAATGGACCTATTGGTGGAACGCCGATCGCCGCGTGTGCGTGTCGATCGCCACGGTCAATGGCCGCTATGATTCGATCGTTACCGCGCCTGCACCCGATTGTCGCCAGCAGGCCGGTGGCGGACGGCCCGATCGGCCGGGTGGCGGCGATCGCCCGGGACGTCCCGGCTGGGACGACAACCGGCCTGGCCGCCCGGATCGCCCCGGTGCAGGTGGCCCCGGCGGCCCCGGTGGCTGGCCCGGCGGACGTCCGATCTCGCTCGGCCTGGTCTGTTTCGGGGAGGGGCAGAAGCCGGCGCTCGCCAATCGCTGGGGGTGGCAGTGGAACTGGGACAGCGGCCGCTACGACTTCGGCAACCGCACCGAACTGACCCGGCAGCAATTCGATGCGTCGGTGATGATCCAGCTGTGGGATGGCGGCGGGCGCATCCGTCTGCCCCGATCGCTGATACCGCCGATCCATTCGGGCGGCACGAACCGCGACGGGTGGTGGGACCTGAACGATGTCTATACCGATCGCGGCCAGATCCGCGCGACCTATCGCCTCAATGGCCTCAACAAGCCGCGCGTGACGATCGATCGCCGCAGCGGGCGGATCAATATCCAGGGACTGTCCAGCTATCGCTTCCGCGGCGATTGCGACACGATCGACGGGGCGCGGCACCAGCGGTTCTAGGCGGATCGGGCCGGGCCTTATTCGTAAGGCTCGGCCACCATGTCGCCGGCATAATCGCTGAATTTGGTGTAGCTCGGCTCGAATTTGAGCAGCGTCTTGCCGGTCGCGCCGTGGCGCTGCTTCGCGATGATCAGTTCGGCGAGGCCATAGACGCGCTCCATATCGAGCGCCCATTTGGCGTGATCCTCGAACGTCTTGGGGTCGTCGCCTTCGCGCGGGCGCTTGGGTTCGCGCGCGGCAACGTAGTAATCTTCGCGGAACACGAACCACACCATGTCGGCGTCCTGCTCGATCGAGCCCGATTCGCGCAGATCCGACAGCATCGGGCGCTTGTCCTCGCGGCTCTCGACCGCGCGGCTCAGCTGGGACAGCGCGATCACCGGGACGTTGATGTCCTTGGCCAGCGTCTTGAGTCCGCGACTGATTTCCGAGATTTCCTGAACGCGGTTGCCGTCGCGGTTATTGCCGCTGCCCTGCAGCAGCTGAAGATAGTCGACGATGACCAGGCCGAGCTCGCCGTCATGCTTGGACTGGAGCCGGCGCACGCGGCTGTGCAGCGCGCTGATCGTCAGGCCGGCGGTGTCGTCGATATAGAGCGGCAATTGCTCAAGGTCCGCCGCCGCCTGTGCCAGCTGGCCGAACTCCGCCTTGCTGATATTGCCCATGCGCAGCGATTCGGACGGGATTTTCGATTGTTCGGACAGGATACGCAGCGCGAGCTGGTCCGCCGACATTTCGAGGCTGAAGAACGCGACCTTGGCCCCGATCGACTCCTTCGGGCTGATGCCGAGGCGGATATCGTCCATCAGGCGGCGCGCGGCGTTATACGCGATGTTGGTGGCGAGCGAGGTCTTGCCCATGCCGGGACGCCCGGCAAGGATGATGAGATCGCTGTGGTGCAGGCCGCCGATGCGGCCATTGACCGAATCGAAGCCGGTGGTGACGCCGGCGACGCCGCCGCCCGCACTCTGCGCGCGCTTGGCATTTTCGAGCGCGATCTTGGTCGCTTCGTTGAAGGATTTGACGGTGTTGGCGGTGCCGCCATCGGCTGCGACC
>CAZWZP010000028.1:4985-5247 GCA_964638925.1 uncultured Stakelama sp.
TCACTGGTGTCGAGCGCTTTCTCCACCATGTTGCGGCCGACCGTCACCAGCTCGCGTAGCAGCGCCAGGTCATAGATCTGCCGCGCGAATTGCCGCGCGCCGATCAGACCCGCGCCAGAGCCAGTGAGCTGCGCGAGATAGGCAGGGCCGCCCAGCTGGGCCATCCCCTCGTCCTTCTCGAACAGGGGCTTGAGCGTCACCGGGGTGGCCAGCATGTCCTGCTTGCGCAGCGTCTTGAGCGCCTTGAAGATGCGGCCATGGA
>CAZWZP010000028.1:5301-9286 GCA_964638925.1 uncultured Stakelama sp.
CAGGCGGTTGTCGATCATCATCGCGCCGAGCAACGCGGCCTCCGCCTCCGCATTCTGGGGCAGGCGCGGGGCGGCATCCGCCGGGGCGGGAGTGAGGGTTGCGATCGTGGCCATCCGTCCCCTTTCCCACTCCCGCCCCGATCGCTCAACCCGCAACGGCCTGTTTATCCTGTGGACGAAACCGGGTCGCGCCCCGTAAGTGGCGGGACCATGGCCGACCCCCGGATCATCGACGTCACGCTGGACGAGCGCACGATCCTGTGGCGTTCGGCGGATATCGAGCAGGAACGGCGCATCGCGATCTTCGACCTGATCGAGGAGAACAGCTTTGCGCCGCAACGCGCCTATCCCGATGGCTATGCCGGGCCGTATCGCATCGCGCTGTCGGTGCCAGAGGGGCGGTTGCAGCTCGACATCAAGCGGGAGGATGACAGTGCGCTGGAGACGCTGATCCTCAGCCTCGCCGCGTTCCGCCGCCCGATCCGCGACTATTTCGCGATCTGCGACAGTTACTTCCAGGCAATCCGCAGCGCGACTCCGGCGCAGATCGAGACGATCGACATGGCGCGGCGCGGCATCCATGACGATGCCGCGCGGCTGTTGATGGAGCGGCTGGACGGCAAGATCGCGGTCGATCACGCGACCGCGCGGCGGCTGTTCACCCTGATCTGCGTGTTGCATATCAAGGCATGAGGGCGGTGCGCATCTGGGCCGGGATCATCCTTGCGCTGGCGCTGGTCGGCGTGTGCGCGTGGATGTGGGCGATCGCCTGGGCACCGGCGCGCAGCGACTATGCGCAGCAGGGTATCGATGTCTCGGACGAGGCGGGGAAGATCGACTGGTTCACCGCGCGCAGCAGCAATCTCGATTTCGCCTATGCGCGCGCGACCGTGGGCGCCGATGTGCGCGACGCATTGTTCGCGGAAAACTGGGCGGGGATTTACGAAGCGGGGATCCGGCGCGGGGCGCTGCACGCATTCTCCTTGTGCCAGCTGGCGAGCGATCAGGCGGGCAATTTCACCGCGACCGTGCCGCGCGATGCCGATGCGCTGCCGGTGGCGATCGACCTGTCGTTCCGTGATGACTGCCCCGCTCGGCCCGAGCGCGATGTGCTGCTGCTCGAACTGCGCCAGCTCGCCGCGACGATCGAGACGCATAGCGGCAAGCCGGTGATCCTGCGCATCAGCCCCGAGTTCGAGGCGCACTATCAGGTCAGCGGCGCGATTGATCGCCCGCTGTGGAGCACGGGCATGTTCTTCCCGCCGGCCTATTCCGCGCGCCCGTGGCGGCTGTGGCAGGCCAGCACGATTCGCCGCATCGAAGGGGCCGAGCGCCCCGTGAACTGGAATGTGATCGCCCCATGACCGAGACCGAAGCCCCCCGCCTGATCGCCGCCGCGCGGGAGGCCGCGCGCAACGCCCATGCGCCCTATTCGAACTTCGCGGTGGGCGCGGCACTGCTGATGACCGATGGCAGCATCGTGACCGGCTGCAATTTCGAGAATGCGAGCTATGGCCTGTCGCTGTGTGCCGAGACGGTGGCGACGGCGCGCGCGAATGCCGAAGGGCGGCTGCGCGAGGTGGTCGCGGTCGGGATCATCGGCGGCATGATGACCGACGGCGTGGCGCATGGCAGCGACCCGATCCGGCCGTGCGGGCGGTGTCGGCAGGTTCTGAACGAGGCGGCGCAGCTGGGTGGGCGCGACCTTGCCGTGTATTGCGCCGGGGCCGAGGGCGAGGCGTATGAGACTCATTGGCTGAGCGAGCTGTTGCCACATGCCTTTGGGCCGGGTGATCTGGGGATTGGCTAAATAGGGTTGTTGACGGGCAATCCGGTCGCCTTCGCCACCTTGCACGAGACCTCATCAAGCGTTGCCATCAGGCGGTTGATCCGCGACCAGGACGCGGCGCATTCCGGCGCATAGCGTGTCGTGAGATACTCACGCCCGTCATGGAGCGCGCGCAAATGATCCGCAGTCCGTTTGCGAAGCACGATGCCGAAGGCGAATGCGAGCGCGCACCGGCGCGCGAGGTCGTGTTGAAGGGCACGAATCGCAGCAGGTTCGACGCCGCGATAAAGCAGCAGGCCGTTCAGCTGTAGTTCGATCGCCTGAAGCGCCAGAAGCCGTGCCGGCGCCCAGGTCGCAGGATTACCACGCTGGCCGCGCTGCAGTAGGTGGTGCGCGGCAGCGCGATACTCTTCCGCCAGCGCGAGCACTTGCTCGGCACTGGCGTCGGTCCCGGGGTAGATGGGCCGCATCTCCATTGCAGCAGCATGGTTCGCCAAAATTCAACACGGGGTTAAGGCACAGCTGCGGCGGCGAAGCTTGCGCTTTAAAGAGCAGCACGCGAAAGGTGGTCGCTACTGGGTAGGGACCATTGATGACCATTCTCTCCGACATCTGGATTCGCGAACAGGCCACGCAGCACGGCATGATCGAGCCGTTCGTGGAGGCGCAGCGGCGGGAGGGGTGCATCTCTTACGGCCTGTCCTCCTATGGCTATGACGCGCGGGTGGCGGACGAGTTCAAGATCTTCACCAATATCGACAGTGCGGTGGTGGACCCGAAGGATTTCTCCTCGACCAGCTTCGTCGATCGCCAGACCGATGTCTGCATCATCCCGCCGAACAGCTTCGCGCTGGCGCGGACCGTCGAGTATTTCCGGGTGCCGCGCGACGTGCTGGTGATCTGCCTCGGCAAATCGACCTATGCGCGGTGCGGGATCATCGTC
This sequence comes from uncultured Stakelama sp., assembly GCA_964638925.1. Lineage (GTDB taxonomy): Bacteria > Pseudomonadota > Alphaproteobacteria > Sphingomonadales > Sphingomonadaceae > Sphingomonas. The sequence continues at coordinate 8,034 of CAZWZP010000028.1, forward strand.
AACGTGACGCCGCTGGAGCCCGAATGGGAGGGGCATGTTACGCTGGAGTTTTCCAACACCACACCGTTGCCCGCGAAGATTTATGCGAACGAGGGCGCGTGCCAGTTCCTGTTCCTCAAGGGGAACGAGCCGTGCGAGACGAGCTATGCCGACCGCGCGGGCAAATATATGGGCCAGCGCGGCGTGACGCTGCCGCGGCTTTAGCGGGTTGCAGCTGCAATCGGAGGTCGTCACCCCCGCGAAAGCGGTGGCCCATCTCCTGCCGTATCGGCACATCGCACCGGCGCATGAGATGGGCCGCTTGGCAGATCGCCCCCCGCTTTCGCGGGGGTGACGAAGAATGCCTTAGCGGCCCGCCATCTGGCCTGCATCGAGCAGGCGAATACCGCGCCGCGCGACGGCGTGCGAGGCGTCGATCTCGCCGTCGCTGAGGTCCATTGCCACCGGCTTCAGCGCGAGCACGCGATGGTAAAGCGCGCGCGCCTCAGCGACGCGGCCGGTACGGGCGTAAACCGCGGCGAGGTTCAGCATCACTTCGGGGCGCGCCGGGAAAATGCGTTGCTCGGCGAGCAACTGGCGCTCGGCCAGGTCATAGTCACCGGCCGCAATCGCCAGATGGGCGTTGGGCTGTTCAACAGTCTGGGCCTGCGCCGCCGGGGTCAGCGCCAGCGGCGCAGCCAGCACAATCGAGGCAAGGATCTTACGCATCTGTTCTCTCTCCTAATATGACATTTAGATGACACATAAGTGTCACTAATGTTTCATCAGGGCAAATGCGTTGATTGCAATCGACACAGGTTTCGCCAAGCCATTGCGCGCGCAACAAAAAAAGGGCGGCCCAGGGCCGCCCTTTGATGCTTCTGCCGATCGCCGGAGCGATCAGAAGTCGTTGCGATACTGTTCGTTGCCGACGAAGCCGAGCTTCGTGACCGCAGACCGCTTGATCACCGCCAGCACCTCATCGACGCGCTCATAGCGGGCCAGCGGGTTGGGCTGGAAGTGGAGTTCCGGCTCCGGGGTGATCTGCACGCTCTGGTCCAGATACTGGCGCAGCGTCACATCGTCGATCTCGCTGCCGTTCCAATAGGTGCGGCCATCGGGCTCGATCGTGATCTTGTTCTTCTGCGGCTCCACAGGCGGAGCCGCCTGCGGGGTATTCTGGGGAAGGTCGACCTTCACCGCGTGCGACTGGGGCGGAATGGTGACGATCAGCATGATGAGGAGAACGAGCATGACGTCGATCAACGGCGTCG
>CAZWZP010000028.1:9296-10100 GCA_964638925.1 uncultured Stakelama sp.
CTCCATCATCGGCTCGCCATCTTCCTGGCCGGCGCTCATTGCCATGACGTGTACTCCTGAACCTTGGGCTTACTGGGCGACAACGCCCGGCTGCGAGATGAAGCCGACCTTGACGAAGCCCGCATTCTGCATCGTGTAGACCACGCCACCGATGCACTTGTACGGCGTGTTCACGTCGCCGCGGATATGCACTTCGGGAATGTCATCCGGCTTGATGTTATCCTTGCCGATCCGATCGACCACAGCCTGCAGATTGTCGCTCGCGCGCCTGAGCAGTTCGGTGCTGGTGATCGGGGTCATCTGCCAGAACACCTGGCACGTCCCGTTCGCGTCGGCGCGTACGGCGAGCAGCACGTTCTCCGGCTTGGTTTCGGTCGGTTCGAACTGCACCTTGGGCAGCTCCAGCTCGACCGACTGAATCGCGACGGGGATCGCGATCAGGAAGATGATGAGCAGAACCAGCATGACGTCCACCAGGGGCGTCGTGTTGATGTCCGACATCGGTTTTTCTTCGGCGCCATCGCCGCCTACACTCATCGCCATTGGCGCAATCCTATCTTTCGCATCCTGTCCACGGACCCATTTGGTCCGATGGGTGACCGTGCAGCGCGGCGCGCCGCCACCGCACGGTCGTCAGTCGAACCTTCAGGCCTTGGCGGTGGTCGCAACCGGCGGTGCCTTCGGCGCAGCCTTGGCACCCTTCACGACCGGGCGGACGCGGCCGTCCGAAGCCAGATAGCCCAGCACGTCGTTCGAGAAGCCGCTGAGCTGCTCGGCGATCGCCTTGTTGCGGCACTGCAGCCA
>CAZWZP010000028.1:10123-12600 GCA_964638925.1 uncultured Stakelama sp.
GCCGGAACCGCGACGACCAGGCCGAGTGCGGTCATGATGAGCGCTTCACCGACCGGGCCGGCGACGGTGCCGATCGACGCGTCGCCCGCTGCACCGATCTTGATCAGTGCGCGGAAGATGCCGACGACGGTACCGAACAGGCCGATGAACGGTGCGGTCGAACCGACGGTCGCGAGGAAGGCGAGACCGCCACCCAGCTGCGAGTTGATCGCGTCTTCCGAACGCTTGAGCGAGCCGTGCAGCCAGTCATGCGCTTCGATCGGATCGGTCAGTTCCTTATACTGGTCCTGAGCGAGCAGCGCGTCGTCGACGATCTGGCGATAGGCCGAGTTCTTCTCGAGCTTCGCTGCGCCCTCGCGCAGGCTGCCCGACTGCCAGAACGACGCGCGGATGCGCTTGTACTGGTTCAGCACCTTCTGCTGCTCGAACACCTTGGTGAACAGGATGTAGAGCGAGAAGAAGAGCATGACGGTCAGGATGGTCGCGGTGCCCCATGCGATCACGCCGCCTTCGTTCATGGCGTGCAGGATGTCGAAGTTCGCGGCGGTGGCCGGGGCGGCAGCGGCTCCGGCGAGGATGGTGGTGAACATGTGCGGTTCTTTCCCTATGAAATAACGATTGTGATGTCGGTATCGGGGTCAGGCGCGCCAGGCGCGCCCGCCCGTCAGTCTTCGAGCTGCCAGCGGAAACGCAGCGACACGGTTCCACCTGAGACCGGGTTACCCGCCGCGTCGAGCGCGGGCGAATAGCGACCACGACGGGTCACCAGGCTACAGGTCGCTGCATCCAGCGCCGACGAGCCCGACGAGGCGCTCACCCGGCAATTTTCGATCCGCCCCTGGGCGTTGATCGAGAAGGTGATGCCGACCGACCCTTGGTCACCCGCGCGGCGTGCAGCGGGCGGATAGTCATCCGACGTCACCCACGACGCCGGGTTACCGCGCGCTGCTGCAGCCTTGCTGATCGCAGGCGGCGGCGGCGGAGGTGGCGGAGCGGGCGGTGCCGGCGGCGCGGGTGGCGTCGTCGGCTGCTGCGGCGGGATCACGGTCGTGACCTGAACCGGCGGTGGCGGGCTGGGCAGCTCGACGATCGGCCGCTGCTGCACCACCGTGGTGGGCGGCGGCGGAACCGGCGAGTCCGGCGGCGGTGGCGGAGGCGGAACCTCCTCAGGCGGGGGAGGTGGCTCCTGGACCTCGAAGACTTCCATCTCCTCGGCCTTTTCCCGGATATATTTGTAGGCGAGCCCGGTCACGAACACGTAACCGAGGATAGCAATGATGACCGAGACGACAACGATCGCCACGACCCGACTGCCTCCTACATCACGATCTGCGTAGGCCATTCAGCAACTAAACTCCTTCATTCGCCGCGCCGTTGCCCGGCACCCTGGCATCATTATCGGCGTGGCTCTCCCGGTCGGGCAATCGTAAGACCGACCGGCGGCGGCGCGAGTCCTATCGCGGCGGTTTGCGCGACGCAAACGCTTTGTCGGACGTAATAAACGTATAATCCGCACGTGGCAGAAATATTTCTGTATGCTGATGGGACAATCGCTTAGAATGAACGGCATGTTGCGTTTCCGTATCGTATCGCTTTGTGCCGCGTTTTGCGCGGCTTCTCCGGCGCTGTTGCAGCCCGCCGCGGCGCAGCGCGTCGCCGAATCCGGCGTGGTGCTCCCGCCCTACCCCGTCGTCGCGGATCTGGTGATCGGCGCTCCGGCGATCGTGGATGCGCGCATCCGCAGCGCGACGCGAATCAAGGGGGCCGAGGCCGCGAACGTCGCGCCGGGGCAGATGCGATTCTATGTCGAGGCGGATGTGCTGGCGCTGATTCGCGCCGATGCGGCGATGCCGACGCGGGTCGGCTATGTCGTCGACGTCCCGCTCGATGCGCGCGGCCGCGCACCCAAATTGAACAAGCAGCGCGTCTTGCTGTTCGCGCGGCCCGTCGCCCGGCAGGCGACGATGATCCAGCTGACCACGCGCGATGCACAGCGCGACTGGAGCGCGGACCTGGATGCACTCGTGCGCCGCATCGCGCGTGAGGTGGTCGCCCCCGATGCGCCACCGGCGATCACCGGCCTGGGCAATGCGTTCCACGTTCCCGGATCGCTGCCCGGCGAAGGTGAGACGCAGGTGTTCGTCCAGACCGCAAGCGGCGCGCCGATTTCACTGTCGATCCTGCGGCGGCCGGGCGAGCAGAAACGCTGGGCGGTCGCGCTGGGCGAGATCGTCGACGATGCCGCCGCCGCGCCGCAGCGTGATACGTTGCTATGGTATCGCCTCGCTTGCGGCCTGCCACGCGCGCTGCCAGCGAGCAGTCTGGCCGATGAAGATCCGGCAAATATCGCGGCTGCGCGCGAGGATTATCGCTTCGTGCTCGACCAGCTGGGGCCGTGCAAGCGGTGACCTCCCAATCCTCCCCCGCCAGGGGGAGGTGTCAGCGCAGCTGACGGAGGGAGAGGAAGCACGACGGGT
>CAZWZP010000028.1:12633-24937 GCA_964638925.1 uncultured Stakelama sp.
CCCCTCCGTCGCCTTCGGCGCCACCTCCCCCTGGCGGGGGAGGACGATTGGGCTACTTCCGATATCGTACCAGCGTGATGCCGATCCGCTCATCCGCCTCGGCGATGGCGAGCTTGACGATCTCGACCTCGACCCGCCGAATCCGCGCGTCGCCGGTCATCAGCGTTTCGACGATATGGTCCGCCACGCCCTCGATCAGCGTGAAGTGCACGCCCTGCGGCAGCGCGCCGGTCGCGGCGTGCTTGAGGTCGAGATAGGATTTCGATGCATCGAGCGGCGTGTCCGGCCGGAACGGGTCGCCCGGCGCCATGTCGACGGTGATCGAGATGCGCAGCGGCTGAGGCAAATGCGTCTCTTCGGAATAGACGCCGGTGAGAACCTGAACCTCGAGATCGCGAACCTGAAGCTGAAGAAGGTCGTGCAACGAAAAACCCCTCGGGGAAACTGATCGCGCGCCCATAGGCCCCGCCCCTGCAAACGGCAATGGCCGTTCAGGCCGCCGCGCTGGACCGGGCGCTGGCGTCGCCATGCCAGCGGCGCAGGTTGATGAGATGCTCGGGCACCGCCAGCTTCGCGGCGCGGGCGAAATCGAGCGTGACCAGCGCGGTGATGTCGGCAAAGCTATACGCCTCACCCGCAATCCACGGCCGGTCGGCCAACCGCGCGTCGAGCGCCTCGACAAACCCGTCCCACATGATCGCACCGCGCGCGGCGAGTTCGGGGATCTGCGCGACGCTGAGGCCGGCATTGGGGATCGCATGATCCTTGAACGCGCCGCCGGTGTTGCGCAGCACATAGACGACGGCGGCATAGCCATCCCCCTCGATCCGGCGGGTCCAGCTTTCGATCCGGCCAATCTCGATCGGCGTGCGCCCGAACAGCGGCGGCTCCGGGTGCAGCGCCTCGAAATAGCGGCAGATCGCCGCCGATTCGCACAGCACTTCGCCATCGTCGAATTTGAGCGCAGGCACCGCGCCGCGCGGGTTGATGCGCAGATAGGCGTCGGCAAGATGCTCGCCCGAGCGCAGGTCGACCGCCTCGCGCGGCACCTCGACGCCCTTTTCGGCGAGGAAGATGCGGACCCGGCGCGGGCTGGGTGCCCAGGGTGCGTCATAGAGCTTCACTAATGTGTCCCCTTATTCCGCTATGCCTTACGCGCGTTCGGGGCTAAAGGCGCGCGCCCCCGGCGTCCATCCCCCGGGCCGCTGGAGATTGCCCCTGTTCGAGCTGGTGCCTTTGAGCGAGGTCTATCGCGACGCGGTCGAGCAGCTGCTCGATCGGGTGTTCGGTGCCGACCGCCATGGCCGCACCGCCTATCGCCTGCGCGACGGTGTGGCGGCGGTGCCGGAGCTGAGCTTTGCTGCGGTCGAGGCGGGGACGCTGGTCGGGTCGATCCAGTGCTGGCCGGCCGAACTGGCGGGCGACGATGGCAGCGTGACGCCGATGGTGCTGGTCGGCCCGGTCGCGGTCTCGCCCGAGCGGCAGAATGTCGGCATCGGCCGCGCGCTGATGTGGAAGGCCATCGAGGGCGCGGGCGACGCGGTGCTGATGCTGATCGGCGACCATGACTATTACGCGCAGTTCGGTTTCGACGCCGCGCGGACGGGTGCGTGGCGCCTGCCGGGGCCGTTCGAGCGGGAGCGGCTGCTGTCGCGTGGGGCTGCGCCGGATGTGCCTGGAGTAGTGGGGCCGAGGCGATAGGGCGGAGCGCGTAGGTGGCCGCTATCAGGATGGCGGTTGAACGGCTGGTGTTGGGTGGATAACGGACATCGGTTCCGGTGCGCTGAAAGTCCGATTCTGGCCCGGTTGCGGACGGGCAACTTTACAATTTGCGATGAGCAGAAAGCTGCCGTCTAGCTAACCGTTTAATTGCGTCGTGTTTGCATCTGCGGCAACTTGGTTGAGGTAGCGAGGGGCCAAGGACGCATGTTTCCAACACTTCCAGAAGACGTCATCGACGCAGCCCGCGCTGCGTTTGCAGATGCTAACGATCGCGTATCCCAGCTGTTGATGCGGCAACCAGCCATGCATGAAGAAGGCTTGGACTTCCATCTGGTCTCAAGGCTGGATGAGCAGGGCGCACAAATTCTTGCGTCAGGAACCGCCCTCGTGATCGAGACCCATTGGCTTGGTGGGCGACGCCATTGGGGCCGTTGGGAAATCTCTGACATAGCCGTCGTGATCGCCGTTCGGGTTCACGGCGGATTGATCGCGCGTAAAGTGGCCTTGCTCCAGACCAAGCGGCTCTACTCGAAAGAAATACCGGTCGAGAGCATTGATCGAAGCGATTTTGAGATTGGGATCGGTCGTTTAGTAGATCGCACCGACAAGACCATGCCGCTATTCAAACAGCGAAAGTTCACATTCACCGAAAAGTGTGTTTACGGCGCAATGTCGTCAGGAAGCGAGCAGGTGCAGCGGATTGATGAGTACGTCGATCAGCGAGGCATTCCGGTCTATTACGCACTCTATAATCCGCCTAGCTTGCCCAGCTCTGGTCTGCATCCAGCATCTGGGGGCATCAAATCGCTGGAGGAGAACCAAGTAGGCTGTCGCGTACTGAAGAGGGAGGAGGTCAACGATATACTGGATGAACTTCCCGTCGGGACCACACCCTCATTCGGCGAAATGCAAAACCCGGGACGAAAAACATCGTTTGATCCTTACGCGGTCCATGGTTGGCGGCTTGAAACCTTCATTGCGGACGAGGTGATGCGGTGCCGGGAGGGCCGCTTGTTCGAGGATACGCAGGACGAAACGCTAGCAAATCTGCTCTATCGTCGAACTGCGCCTATTGCTGCAGCGATTGTTATGACGGTCGACCTACCCGAGGACGAGTTGGCCTACGACTATGGAGAGTCGTGATATTGGTCAGTGGACTTATCTGCTGACCGGTTCTGGTTTTCGCCGTGTCACAACCACTCGGTTCTGACACGGCTAAGCGGTGCACGGATTTCCGAAACCTCTACGGTGCTAGAAATTTGTGTCGGAATGTCCGCTCACGAGATCGACGACCGTGCACTCCGATGACCGGAATTGGGGCGCAATGCAGACACGACCCGAGTGTTCGTTTCGCGGTCGAAAGCCGATCGGCCGGCTTATGGAGCCCGGTTAGACTCAGTTTCGGTCAACGGCCCCTCCCGGCCCCGCCGTAACTCGGCAGGATCGTTAGCCCGACCCTTTACCCCGACGCCCAAAAGCGCCTAACGCCGATCCAATGCCGATGACCCCGCCCCCGGACCTCGCCAGCCTGTCGCTCGCCGAGATTGCGCGGCTGGCGGACGAGCAGAAATTGCCCCCGGTCGACAGCTGGAACCCGGCGCATTGCGGGCATAGCGACATGCGTATCGCGCGCGACGGGACGTGGTTCCATCAGGGCTCGCCGATCAGTCGCCCGGCGATGGTGCGGCTGTTCGCGTCGATCCTGCGGCGTGAGCCCGATGGCCGCCACGTCCTGGTCACCCCGGTCGAAAAGCTCGATATCGAGGTTGAGGATGCGCCGTTCGTCGCGGTGGAGATGAAGGTCGAGGGCACCGGCGACGCAGCGCGGATTGCGTTCCGCCTCAACACCGGCGACCTGATCCCGGCGGGGCCTGAGCACGCGCTGCGCTTCGAAGAGCAGGACGACGGCCCCCACCCCTATCTGCACGTGCGGCGCGGGCTTGAGGCGCTGGTGGCGCGGTCGGTTTATTATGAGCTGGCGGCGCTGGCGCTGGACAATGGCTCGAATCCGCCCGGCGTGTGGAGCGACGGCACGTTCTTTGCGATGGCGTCGGCATGACGCTGGCGGAGCGGTTGCGCGCGGCGCTCGATGCCGAGCATGACGATGCGCCCGAGCTGATCGTCGGCGATGTGCTGGACGACGCCGTCGCAGCGGATGGCGTGCCGATGCCGGCCGCCGTGCTGGTCGCGGTGACCGACCGCCCCCGCCCCGGCCTGATCCTGACCCAGCGCACCGACACGCTGCGTCGCCATGCCGGGCAGGTTGCCTTTCCCGGCGGGCGGATCGACGCGGGCGACGCCGACGCGACTGCGGCAGCGCTGCGCGAGGCATGCGAGGAAATCGGGCTGGAGCCGGATGCGGCGCAGGTGGTTGGCCTTGCCGACCGCTATCGCACCGTCACCGGGTTCGAGGTCCAGCCGGTCGTTGCAGTGATCCAGCCCGATCTGGTGCTGACGCCGCAGCCGGGTGAGGTCGCGGCGATCTTTGAAGCACCGCTCGATTATGTGCTCGATCCCGCCAATCAGCTGCAATCCAGTGTCGAATGGCAGGGGCGCGACCGGCATTTCTACGAGATTCTATGGCAGGATTTCCGGATCTGGGGCGCGACTGCGGCGATGCTGGTCAATCTGTCGCGGCGGCTCAAATGGACGGCGTGACCCTGCCCGACGCGCCGTGGCGGCACTGGCCCGGTCTTGACCGGCTTACCGCTGCGCTTGGCGCTGGCAATGCCCGCGTGGTGGGCGGCGCGGTGCGCGATACATTGCTCGGCATCGCTGTGTCCGATCTCGACATCGCCACCCCGCTCGATCCGCAAGAAGTGATGCGGCGGCTGGAGGGCGCGGGGATCAAGGTTATTCCAACCGGCGTTGCGCATGGCACAATCACCGCGGTCAGCAGCGGGACGGTGGTCGAGGTGACGACGCTGCGTCGCGACGTCGACACCGATGGCCGCCGCGCCACGGTCGCCTTTACCGATGACTGGAAGGAAGACGCGGCGCGGCGCGACTTTACGATCAATGCGCTTTACGCCGACCTGCAAAGCGACACAGTGTACGACTATTTCGGCGGCCTGGCGGACCTTGCGGCGCGACATGTTCGCTTCATCGGTGACCCGTTGCGCCGCATCGCCGAAGACCATCTGCGCATTTTACGCTTTTTCCGCTTCCTCGCGCGCTTTGGCGACAGCCCCGACGCCGAATCGCTCGACGCCTGCACCGCGCGCGCCAACGACCTGATGGCGCTGTCGCGCGAGCGGATCGCCGACGAGTTGCTCAAGCTGGTGGTGGCAAAGGACGCTGTGCGCGTGATCGCGCTAATGCTGGAGCGCGGCATCCTTCGCCCGGTGCTGCCCGAAATCGCGTCGGTCGAGCGATTCGCGCGGGTCATGGTCCTGGAGGCGGCGGCAGCGCTCGATCCCGACCCGATCCGCCGCCTTGCCGCTTTGCTCCCCGCCGATGCGGCCATCGCCGAATCGGCCGGCGCACGGCTCAAATTGTCCAACGTCCAGCGCAAGCGGCTGGTCGCGGCGACCGAGGCCGATCTGCTGGGATCGCCGCGCAGTGCCGCCTATCGCCTTGGCCGCGACGCAGCGATCGACCGGTTGTTCCTGTTCGATGCGGCCGGTGCGGTCGAGGCCGCACGCGACCTGACAGGATGGGAGATTCCGCGCCTCCCGCTCAGCGGCGGCGCGCTGATCCAGCGCGGGCTGACCAAGGGGCCGGATGTCGCGCGGGCGCTGCGCGCAGTCGAAAGCCAGTGGGTCGTCGAAGGTTTTCCTGATGCGGAGCGCGTTGGCGAGATCGCCGACGCGGTGGCGGGTCAGGCGTTGCGTTCGAGCAGCAGCGCGTAAGCTGCGTCGATGCACAGCGGGCGCGAATAGAGGAAGCCCTGCCCGTAATTGCAGCCCAAGGCCGCGAGCGTTTGGGCCAGTTCGTTGGTCTCGATCCCCTCGGCCGTGGTCTTCATGCCGAGCGCCTGGGCAAGGCTGAGGATCGCGCGGACGATCGCCACCTTGTCGCGGTCGGCGAGCATCCCCGACACGAAGCTGCGGTCGATCTTGAGCACGTCGATCGGCAACTTCTGAAGATAGGCGAGGTTGGAATAGCCGGTGCCGAAATCATCCATCGCCAGCGTGGTACCAAGATCCTTGAGCGCCTGCATCGTCTGGGCGATGCGGTCGGGATCGGTGACCAGCGCGCTTTCGGTGAGCTCGAGCGTGATCTTTCGGCCATCGACGCCATTGGCTTCGAGCGCGGCCTGAACCATCGGCGCGATCTGGTCGCGCTGGAGCTGGATCGCCGAGAGGTTGACCGCGACTTTCACCCCGCAATCGCCGCCCGCTTTGGCATCCCAGACAGCGATCGCGCGGGCGGCTTCATGCATCGCCCAGCGGCCCAGCGGGACGATCAGGCCCGATTCCTCGGCAACCGGGATGAATTCGACCGGCGACAGCGCAATGCCGCTCTCGGTCGTCCAGCGCGCCAGCGCCTCGAATGAGACGATCTTGCCCGAGGCAAGGTCGCAGATCGGCTGAAAATTGAGCGTCAGTCCGCCATTGTCGAGCGCGCGGCGCAACTCGGTCTCGATGCTGAATTCCTGGCGCACCACGTCGAACGCACGGGTCTGATAAATCTCGGTTCGGCCCGATTTCTTGGCGCGCTTCATCGCGAACTGGGCGTGGCGAATCAGCTCTTCGGCATCGCCGCGCTCGCCCTCGCCGATCGCGATGCCGATCGCGCAATCGACGCGAATCTCGAAGTCCGACAGGCGGAACGGGGTGGTCAGCGCGTTCTGGATTCGCTTGGCGACGTGCAGCGCGTCCTGAATCCCCTCGTCCAGTTCCAGCCGGATCGCGAATTCGTCGCCGCCGGTGCGCGCCAGCACGTCATGGCCGCGCAACGCGCCCTTGACCCGGCGCGCGACCGAAATCAGCAGTTCGTCGCCGGCCAGGCCGCCCATGCACGCATTGATCCGGCTGAACCGGTCCAGATTGATGACGAGAATCGCGAATCGCTCGATCCCCGACCGTTCGATCTCCTCTTCCAGATCCTCACCAAAGCCGGCCCGGTTGGGAAGCCCGGTGAGGCTGTCGGTCAGCATTTCGCGGCGCAGGCTGCGCTGGGTGCGCAGTTCGGAGGTGTGATCGATCAGCGTGACGAGGCAGCGGCCATTGTCGCGTTCGGTACTGCGGCGGGCGAAACGGACGCGAAAGAAGCGCGCATCGACCGCGTCCCCCAATTCCCAGTCGAACTCGCAATCATTGGTGTCCGAATCGAGGAAATTGGCGATTCGCGCGCCAAGCTGGCGAATCACCGGCGAAAGGTCGGCAGTCGTGCCGAGTCCGGCAAGGCGGAACGGCCGATTGACCGATTCGAAGACGAGACCACCCGGGCCGCGCTCGATCACCGCAGCCGGAATCGGGAGCAAATTCAACGTCTGGGCCGAAGCCGACGGGCCGAGCGCGCGCGGATCCGATCCCGTCACAGGGACAGGCGCGGGGACTGGCTTGTCCTTCCGGCGGCGTGACAACAGCATCATTCAGTGGGTTAGGCGCATTTGGTTAAACGCTGCTGAAGACCCGACCCCGAATCTACGCAGCCCGCCGGAATGTCTTGCCCTGATTAGAAGCGGTTATCGCGCGGGAACCCCACCGGCGGCATCCGCCCCGCCGCCCCGCGCGCGGCGCGCCAGGGTGTCAGGTCCGATTCGCTGCGCGTCCGCCCCTGTTCGCCGCCCATCCGCCAGCTGAGGCCTTCAGAGAAGCGGAAGGTAACCGCATCGGACAGGCCGCCATCGCGATAGCGTTGCAACTGGACCCCCTGGCCGCGCGCCAATTCGGCCAGCTCCGCGATCGGGAAGACCAGCATCTTGCGGTTGTCGCCGATCACCGCGACATAATCATCCTCGCCGCCCACCGGCTTGACCAGCTTGAGCGTCGCGCCGCTGCGTGGCGTCACCACCTGCTTGCCCTTGCGGGTTTCCGCGATCACGTCCTCGGTCTTGACCAGGAAACCGCGTCCGTCGCTCGCCGCAACCAGCAGCTTCGGCGCGGCGCTCGCGGGGAGCAGCCCGACGATGCCGGTACCCCCATCCAGGTCGATCAGCAGCCGCACCGGCTCGCCAAAGCCGCGCCCGCCGGGCAGCTTGTCCGCCGCCAGCGTGTAGAATCGGCCATTCTCGGCCGCGAGCAGCAATTTGTCGGTCGTCTGCGCATGAAAGGTGATGAAGGGGCCGTCGCCTTCCTTGAACTTCGCCGTATCGGCGCTCGCCAGTTCGGCATGGCCTTTCAGCGCGCGAATCCAGCCGCGTTGCGACAAGATGACGGTGATCGGCTCACGCTCGATCATCGCCTCCAGCGGGATTTCACGCGCCGGTGCGGCCTCGGCCACCACCGTCCGCCGCGCGCCGAGCGCGGTTTCGGGGCCATAACGGTCGCGGACCTTGGTCAGGTCGCGCTTCATCCGGGTGCGCTGGCGCGCCTCGCTCGACAACAATGCTTGCAGCTCGGCCTGTTCCTTGGCCAGCGCCTCGCGCTCCTTGCGCAGCTCCATTTCCTCGAGCTTGCGCAGCGCGCGCAGCCGCATGTTGAGGATCGCCTCGGCCTGGCGGTCGGTCAGTTCGAACTCGGCCATCATCACCGGCTTGGGCTCATCCTCGGTGCGGATGATCGCGATCACCCGGTCGAGGTTGAGAAAGGCGATGATATAGCCGTCGAGCAGCTCCATCCGGTCCGCGATCTTCTGCAGCCGATGCTCGCTGCGACGGCGCAGGACGATGAACTGGTGGTCGACCCAGGCGGCAATCGCCTGTTTGAGGCTCATCACGCGCGGGGTGCGGGTGTGGTCGAGCACGTTGAGGTTGAGCGAGACGCGCACCTCAAGGTCGGACAGGCGGAACAGGCTTTCGATCAGCGTGTCGGGATCGACCGTGCGCGCGCGCGGTTCGAGTACGATGCGGATTTCCGCATCGGATTCGTCGCGAACATCGGCGAGGATCGGCAGCTTCTTGTCGTTGATCAGCGCCGCGATCTGCTCGATCAGCTTGCCCTTCTGCACCCCGTAGGGAATTTCGGTGACGACGATCTGCCACGTGCCGCGCCCCTGATCCTCCAGCCCCCATTTGGCGCGTACGCGGAAACTGCCGCGCCCGGTGGCGTAGGATTCGGCGATCACTGCCGGGCTGTCGATCACGATCCCGCCGGTCGGGAAATCGGGACCGCGCACATGCTCCAGCACCTGCGCGTCGCTCGCGGTCGGCTGGTCGATCAGCATGATCGCCGCGTCGGCCGCGGTGATCGTCCGATAGGTGTCCTCGCTCGGCGGCATTGTGCGGCGGGATGCTGGTCGCCATGCCGACCGCGATGCCACTGGCACCATTGGCGAGCAGATTGGGAAACAGGCCGGGGAACAGCTCCGGCTCATGATCCTCGCCATTATAGGTCGCCCTGAAATCGACCGAATCCTCGTCCAGCCCGTCCATCAGGTCGATCGCGACCTGGGTCAGCCGCGCTTCGGTGTAGCGATAGGCGGCGGCGTTATCGCCGTCGATATTGCCGAAATTCCCCTGTCCGTCGACCAGCGGGTAGCGCAGCGCAAAGGTCTGCGCCAAGCGGACCATCGCGTCATAGACCGACTGGTCGCCATGCGGATGATATTTGCCGATCACATCGCCGACGACGCGCGCGCATTTCTTGTAGGCGTCGTTCGGATTGAGCTTCAGCCCGCGCATCGCCCACAGCAGGCGGCGGTGCACCGGCTTCAGCCCGTCGCGCACGTCCGGCAACGAGCGCGCGGTGATCGTCGACATCGCATACACAAGGTAGCGTTCGGAAAGCGCGCTATCGAAGGGGGCGTCGACGATCTGGTCGAACGGGTCGCTAAGGTCGGTGGCCATCCCACGGGCGATAGCAACGCCACCCGCCGGGGACAAATCAGAAACGCGGCGCGGGTGCGCTTCCCGATTCGGTACAGAGCCGGAGACTCGCCCTTCCGGCCATTAACCAATTCCCCTATCGTTCCGGCCACGAACCGCAGGGGGGAGTCGAATGCGAATCGTTGCAGGATTGCTGGGGCTGCTTGCGCTGGCCGGGTGCGATGCCGCGCCAAAGAAGGATCAGCAGGACAAGATCAGCAACGAAGCCGTCGCCGCACTGACCGCGACGGGCGGGGCGTTCGACTATCGCTACGCCTTCAAGGTGCCGGCCAACCATGTGAAGGCAGTGGTCGAATCGCACGCGGCCGGCTGCGACAAGCTGGGTCCGGCGCGGTGCCGCATCCTGTCGCTGCGCTATCGCGTCGATGAGGCGAACCGGATCGCCGCGACGTTGACCTTCCGCATCGACCCCTCGGTCGCGCGCAATTTCGGCGAGGCGGCGACCAAGGTCGTGGTCGGCGGCGGCGGCGCGCTGGTCGAGACCGAGATTGCCGGTGCCGATGCCACCGCAGCCGCGCGATCGAACGCGCTGGTCGGACGGCTGCGCGAACAGCTCGCCAATGCCAAGGCGAGCAATGACCCGATCCAGCAGGATCGCGCCCGCCGGTTGCAGACCGCGCTCGACGTGATCGCCGAATCGGAGGCCGATAGCGGTGAGACCATGGCGACCGCGCCTGTTCTCATCACCTATGCCTCGGGCACCCCCGCCCCCGGCCTCAACGGATCGGCGGATGCGAGCTTCCGCGATGCGGGGACCAAGTTGGTCAACTCGGCTGCGGGAATTGCGCAGGTGCTGGCGTCGGTCGGCCCGTGGTTGCTGCTGATGGTCGTGGCGGTGCTGCTGCTGCGCCTGCTGATCCATGGGACTGCGGGCGCGCCAGCATCGACTGCGCAGGAGGATGACGACCCCTATCGCGAGCAGGGCGAACCCGACCGGCGCAATGCGATCCAGCGCTGGTTCAATCGGGACGACAATCCGGGCTGAGCCCACCGCGTCCAATTGTGGCGAAAATGGGGCATTGTCAAATCCCCTCCTTCATGATGTGATATCGCCAGCGCAGAAATGAGCTGACGTCACTGGAGGGATGCCGATGAGCCGGATGTGGACGCGATCGCCGTGTTTGCTGGCGCTGGCGCTACTCGCTGCCTGTGGCGACGCGAGTAGATCCGGCATGGCTGCGGAAGAGGTCGCCGCCGACGCGGTCGCCGAGCCGATGGAGGCCAAGGCTGACATAGCCGCCGATGCTGCAACGACCCCCATCGCGGTCACCCTGCCCCGCATCGCGTACATCTACCGGGTCGGCTATCGGCTCCCGGGCAATGCCATTCCCGCGCTGCAACAGGCGCATGTCGCGCTGTGCGACCAGCTTGGGGCGGCGCGCTGTCAGCTTGGCGGGATGCAACGATCGGGCGGCGAAGCGGAATATGGCAGCGGCACGCTGAAGCTGCGCGTCGAGAGCCGCAGCGCGCGCGCATTTCTCGATTCGCTGAGCAAAGCCGCGTCAGACCAGGGTGGTCGCCCGGTCGATACCGCGATCGAGGCAGAGGACGTCTCCAAGCAGATGGTCGATGCCGAAGCACGCATCCGCCAGCGCGAGCTGCTCGTCAGCCGGCTGACCGAAATCCTGCGCACGCGCCAGGGCAGCGTCGCCGATCTGGTCGCCGCCGAGCGTGCGGTGGCCGAGGCGCAGGAGGAACTGGATCAGGGCAAGGCGTGGCTCACGGAACTCAAGGGGCGCGTCGCCTTCTCGACAATCGAGGTCAGCTATAATGCGCAGGCGGTCGAGGCTGGCGGCTTCGGCGCGCAGCTTGCCGACACCTTCGCCGATTCGGGCAGCCTGTTCCTGATCGGGCTACGCGGATTGCTCACCGTGCTGATCGTGCTGGCGCCATGGGCGCTGCTGTTCGGGCCGCTGATCTGGCTGGCATTGCGCTGGCGACGGCGGCGCAAGGTAGACCCGGCACCGCCCAGCGATTGATTGCGTGTCGCGCGTGCCTGCGATATAGCCCCGCCTCTACAGCCCCGGCGTCGCGCGACCGTGCCGCCGGGGCACCGCGTTTCTGAAGGACCCCGCATGGCACGCCGCCGCCAGATCTATGAGGGCAAGGCCAAGATCCTCTACGAAGGCCCCGAACCCGGCACGTTGATCCAGTATTTCAAGGACGATGCGACCGCGTTCAACGCCCAGAAAAAGGGCACGATCAGCGGCAAGGGCGTGCTCAACAACCGGATTTCCGAGCATATCTTCACCCTGCTCGGCAATATCGGCATCCCGACGCACTTCATCCGCCGCCTCAACATGCGCGAGCAGTTGATCCGCCAGGTCGAGATCGTTCCGATCGAGGTGGTGGTGCGCAACGTCGTCGCCGGATCGCTGGCCAAGAAGCTGGGGATCGAGGAAGGCACGCCGCTGCCGCGCACGATCATTGAATATTATTTCAAGGACGATGCGCTCGGCGACCCGCTGGTCACCGACGAGCATATCCTGTGCTTTGGCTGGGCCGCGCAGGAAGGGCTGCACGACATGGGCGACATGGCGATCCGGGTGAACGACTTCCTGTCGGGGCTGTTCGCCGGGATCGGCATCCGGCTGGTCGACTTCAAGCTCGAATTCGGGCGGATCTTCGACGAAAACGGCTATGCACGCA
>CAZWZP010000028.1:24947-25225 GCA_964638925.1 uncultured Stakelama sp.
TCCTGGCCGACGAGATCAGCCCCGATGGCTGCCGCCTGTGGGACATGGCCAGCGGCGAGAAGCTCGACAAGGACCGCTTCCGCCGCGACCTGGGCGGCGAAGTCGAAGCCTATCAGGAAGTCGCACGCCGCCTGGGCCTGTTGCCCGAGGGTGCCGATTCGGCGGTGCTGGACCTCGAGACGCACCGCAAGAAGCGCGGGAAGTAAGGATCCCTGTGGTTGGTCAGCTTCGCTGACGCGGCAGCGCCCTCCGCAGCCTGTCCGTCGATGCTTCGCATC
>CAZWZP010000029.1:0-25102 GCA_964638925.1 uncultured Stakelama sp.
TGGGCCAGCGCGCTTAGCGTCACCTATACCGAAGAGGCCTATGCCGCCGCGCACCACACGATCAGCCAGCAGCCGGTGGCGCATTTCCTGACGCTCGACATGAGCCACCCCGGCTCGATCGTCCGCTGCCTTGAACAGGCGCGCAACAATGCCCGCGCGGTGCGCACGTCGCTGACCCGCGAAGCCTGGACCGCGATCAACCGGCTGTGGCTGTTGTTTGCCAAGCGCGTCAGCCCCGGTGGCACCACGACCACTCTGTCGCTGATCGAAGGCGTCATGGCCGAAGCGCGCGGGTTCGAAGGCGCGATCCACCGCATGATGGGCAATGAAGCGACGATGCTGATCCAGCTCGGCGCCGCGATCGAGCGGGCGGACAACACTGCGCGGCTGCTCGACGTCAAATATCACCTGCTGCTGCCAGAGGGCGAGCGGGTAGGGGGGCTGGTCGACCGCGATCAGTGGACGACGATCCTCCAGACCGTCTCGGCGGTCACCGCCTATCGCTGGCTTTACAGCGACGGCCTGCGCCCGGCCAATGTCATCGACCTGTTGATCACCCGCGCCGAACTCCCCCGCAGCCTCGCCGGATGCGTCGAACAGCTGAATGCACTCGCCAAGCGCACTGGATTGCAGGGCGAAGCCGACCGCATGGCCCGCGCCCGCATCGCCCGGATGCAAAAGACCCGCTCACACGAGGTGATCGTCAGCGGCCTGCACGAATATCTGCAAGCCTTCATCCGCGAAAATGCGCTGCTCGATGCCGCCATTGCGCGCCAGTTCAGGTTTATCTGATGCGCTTGGCCATCGACCACCAGACCCGCTACCGCTTCAGCGCGCCGCAACAGCGGCTGGTCCAGACATTGCGCCTGACGCCGGGCGACACGCATGACCAGACCGTCGTGGATTGGCGCATCGACGTCGATTGCGACGTCCGGCTGCGCGACTCGATCGACGGCTTCGGCAACCGCGTGACGATGCTCTACGCCGAAGGGCCGATCGACCGGATCGAGATTACCGTGGCGGGGCAGGTGTTGACGACCGAGGCCGACGGACTGGTCCGCGGCAGCAACGAGCTGCTCCCGCCGCCGATGTTCCGCCGCATCACCGCCCGCACGACCCCCGACGCGACGCTGGCCGAATGGGCGCGCGACGCGGCCGGAAGCGGGGAGGTGCTTGCCCAGCTTCACAGCTGGAACCTCGCGCTCTGCCAGCGTTTCCCCGACGCCGCCGACCGCCCGGACCGCGGCGCGACCGCGGTGGAGGCACTGGAGGGAGGCGACCCGGACTGCCGCGATCTTGCCCATATCTTCATCGCCGGCGTTTCAGCGCTGGGCCTCCCGGCACGCTATGTCTCGGGCTATCGCAATTGCGGCGAGGGGACCTGCCCCCCGCATGGCTGGGCCGAAGCCTGGGTTGAGGGGCTGGGCTGGGTCGGCTTCGACCCCTCCGCCGGGATCAGCCCCGACGCGAACTATGTCCGCATGGCCACCGCGCTCGACTTCAACGGCGCCGCCCCCATCGTCGGCATCCGCCAGGGCGAGGGTGTCGAGGAATTGTCAGTGGAGCTTCAGGTCGAACGAATGAATGGCGATGCGTGATGCGGGCCGGTGCCGTAAAACGGCTTTAGGCGAAAGCGCGCAGCTTGATCGGCTGAGGCGCGGCCTCGGTCACGGTCGCATCGGCATCGTCGGGCATCAGTGACCAGCCATTCGGGCCGAGCACTTCCATCGGCCGATAGCGCGTCGTGTACGCCATCCGCTCGCTGCCCTTCACCCAATAGCCGAGATACACGTAGGGCAACCCAGCGCTCCGGGCGCGGACGATGTGATCCATGATGATGAGGTTGCCCAGCCCCTGCCGCTCGGGATGGTCGGCGGCAAAGAAGCTGTAGATCATCGACAGCCCGTCGGCCTGCTGATCGGTGATGCAGGCTCCGACCAGAGCGCCGCCCAGTTCCTCGGGCTCGCGATATTCGATGACATAGGTGCTGACAGGGGACTGCTCGACCATGTCGGCATAGTCGGTCTCGTCCATCATCGTCATGCCACCGCCCGGATGCCGCGCGGACAGGTACCGGCGCAGCAGCGCATATTGCTCCTCGGTCGCCCAGGGGCGGCACGCGGTGACCGACAGGTCCGAATGGCGACGGATCAGCTTGCGCTGGGTCGCGTTGGGGCGGAACTGGTCGGTGACGACGCGGACCGAGAGACAGGCGTTGCAGCCGACGCAGCTCGGTCGATAGGCGACCGACTGGCTGCGGCGAAACCCGATCCGGCCCAGCGCATCGTTCAGCTCGCCGGCATGGGGACCGTTCAGCTCGGTGAAGATCTTCCGCTCCTGCCGACCGGGCAGGTACGGACAGGTCGAAGGGCTGGTCACGAAAAACCGTGGGAACCGGGTCAATGCGGTCACGAACTTCTGCCCCTTCTCAACCGAGGTTCCGACTGGAACGGTGGCCATTATGAAGCGGTCGATTCGTCCTGAAAAGCGGATTTACCATGAAAATGGGTTAACGCCGCGCGAGTGATCTTAAAGGGTTGCGCGGCAGCAGGACGCGCCACCACTCCGTTATAGGCCAGCCGCGACTCGGCGGGGAAGGGCGCGGCGACTCGCTTCGCCGTGCGTGCGATTCACTTCGTCGTTCAGTTGTGGAAAACTGCTGCCTTGGTAGGTTTCGGCGCCGGCTCGCTCTCCACCCGGCCACCCAACCACAGTCCATTCTATGGGTGGCCGGGTGGGGAGCGGGCCGGCGCCGTCAGCGAAGCTGCAAACGGCCCTAATCCAGCTCGACCATGCTCACTGAATACCCAGAGTCGCGCAGCGCCGCCATCAACCGGTCGAGATGCGCGCCGTCGCGGGTCTCGCATTCGATATCGGTGATCAGTCCCTTGGCGGGGAGCGAGGTGAACACGCGCTGGTGATACACCTCGATGATGTTGACGCCCTGTTCGTGGAAGATTCGGCTGACATGGAACAGCGCGCCGGGGCGGTCCTGCAGCCGGATGCGCAGCCGCGCGAGGCGCCCCGACCGCGCGAGATCGCGCAGCAGGACGTTGGCGAGCAGCCGCGTGTCGATATTGCCGCCGCACAACACGATGCCGACCGTCTTGTCCGCGAACCGCTCCTGATTGGACAGCAACGCCGCAAGGCCGGCGGCACCCGCGCCCTCGACCACGGTCTTTTCGATCTGCAGCAACAGGCTGACCGACTCTTCCAGCTTGCGCTCGCTCACCAGCACGATGTCGTCGACAAGCGCCTCGATAACCTGCGCGGTGATCGTGCCGGGTTCCTTGACCGCGATGCCCTCGGCCAGCGTGTCGCCGCCGATGGGAAGATCGGTGCCCTTGACGCGATTGTACATCGACGGGAACAGCTCGGCCTCGACCCCGACGACCTCGATCGGGCGATCAGCGGCCTTGGCGACGGTCGCCATGCCCGACACCAGCCCGCCGCCGCCGATCGGCACGATCAGCGTGTCGATGTCGGGCGCGTCGGCCAGCATCTCCAGCGCCACGGTCCCCTGACCCGCCATGATGCGCGGATCGTCGAATGGGTGGACAAAGGTATAGCCGTTTTTTGCCTCCAGCTGGCGGGCATGGGCGTAGGCTTCGTCGAACGTCTCGCCCTCCAGGATCACGCTTGCGCGATGCCCCTCGGTCTGGGTGACCTTCACTGTCGGGGTCGGCTTGGGCATGACGATCGTGACCGGAATGCCGAGGCGGTTGCCGTGGTACGCCAGCCCCTGCGCATGGTTGCCCGCCGACGCCGCGATTACGCCCTTCGCGCGCGCGGCATCGTCGAGCTGCAGCAACGTGTTGAGCGCGCCGCGCTCCTTGTACGCGGCGGTGAACTGGAGGTTCTCGAACTTGAGATAGACGGTCGCGCCGGTCAGATCGGACAGCGTCTTGCTGTGCAGCGTCGGCGTGCGCACGATCGACCCGCTAATCCGCTCCGCCGCCATCTGCACATCGGCGAGGGCAAGGGGAAGGGGAGTAGGGTCGGACGCAGCCTGGGTTGCCATTATCGAAACTTTCGCAATCCCGGAAACGCCGCCGGGCCGGTGGGCGCGCCCTAGACCATCTGGCGCGACGGGGGAACACCGCCTATTCGAAAGTCCCGCCAAGGTCAGGTTTCCACCCGACCGTCGCTTTCGGAGACCATTGTGCGCCTTTCCGCCCCGCTTGCCCTGATCGCCGCACTGTTCCTGCCGCTGCCCGCCCTTGCCGATGCGCTGGTCGACAATGTCGATGGGATGACGTTGAACGAGGAGGGCGAGGTGGTGCGCTTTACCGGTATCGTCATGTCGTCGGACGGCAAGGTGGTGAAGCTGCTCAAGCGTGGCGACAAGCGGCCCGAGCGCCCGGACTGGCGCGCGGATATGAAGGGCCGGGTGGTTATTCCGGGCATGGTCGACGCGCACGGTCATGTCATGAATCTCGGTTTCCGCGCGCTCGCGCTTGACCTGTCGGCGACGAAGTCGCTTGCTGAGGCACAGGATGCGATCCGTCGCTATGCCGCCGAGAACACGACCCGCCGCTGGATCACCGGGGGTGGATGGAATCAGGAGGTGTGGGGTCTCGGCCGTTTCCCGACCGCCGCCGAACTGGATGCGGCGACCGGCGACGTCCCGACCTGGCTGGTTCGCGCCGACGGTCATGCCGGCTGGGCCAACAGCGCGGCGATGAAAGCGGCGGGGATTACCGCCGCGACCAAGTCACCCGCCGGTGGCCGGATCGAGCTGGTCGCGGGCAAGCCCGGCGGCGTGTTCGTCGATGCGGCGATGGAGCTGATCGAAAAGGCGCTGCCGCAGCCCACCCCGCGCGACCGCAACGCGGCCTTCATCAAGGCGCAGGAGATTCTGCTGTCGATGGGCGTTACTGCCAGCGCCGACATGGGTACCAGCATCGACGACTGGCTGACCTATCGCCGGATGGGCGATCGCGGGCTGCTGCGGATGCGGATCATGTCTTATTCGGACGGGGTCGAGACCGCGCTGCGCGTTGGCGGCAGCGGCCCGACGCCGTGGCTCTATGGCGATAAGCTGCGGATGGGCGGGATCAAGCTCTACACCGACGGCGCGCTCGGTTCGCGCGGGGCGTGGCTCAAGGCGCCTTACGCCGATGCGCCGGGTAACAGCGGGCTGCCGTTCCTGACCGATGCGCAATTGTCCAACCTGATCGTTCGCGGCGCGATGGACGGGTTCCAGTTCGCGATCCACGCGATCGGCGACCGCGCGAACCAGCAGGTGCTCGATGCCATTGCGGAGGTCAGTGACACCTATAAGGGCGACCGCCGCTGGCGAATCGAACATGCTCAGGTCGTCGATCCCGCCGACCTTGCGCGCTTCGGCAAGCTTGGCGTGATCGCTTCGATGCAGCCGGTTCACCAGAGCAGCGACCGCATGATGGCCGAGGCGCGGGTTGGCGACTCCCGTCTGGCGGGAGCCTATGCGTGGAAGACGATGCTGGCCAACGGCGCACGCATCGCATTTGGTTCGGATTACCCGGTTGAAAGCCCCAACCCGTTTGAAGGCTGGGCGACCGGTTTCACCCGCCAGGATGCGCAGGGACAACCCTTTGGCGGCTGGCGTCCCGAGGAGGCGCTGACGCGCGAGCGTAGCTGGCGCGCGTTCACCACCGATGCGGCCTATGCCGGCTTTGCGGAGACGAAATTCGGCCATCTCGCGCCGGGGATGCGCGCGGACTTCATCGTGCTCGACCGTGACCCGCTGCTCGCCTCGCCAAGCGAGCTGCGCGCGACGGTGGTGATCGAAACCTGGGTCGGCGGCGAACAAGTCTATCGCCGCGTGGGCAGCGACGCCTCGGGCGGGCGGTAGTAAATTCCTCCCCTGCGCGCAGGGGATGAATCTCCCTCATACCCAGAAGCAAGTCGGCCCGCCCACCCGAACCGCCACCACGAGGGAGTGGGTGGGGTCCGGAGGGCGGGCCGTTCGCGCTCCGGGAAGGCAGCGCGAAGGGGGATGGGCGTTACGCCGCCAGGTGCAGCGGCGCGGTCGTATGGCTGGCACCTGACACCGGCTGGAACGCGCTGGCATGTTCGGCAAGCCGGTCGGCTTCGGCGCTCAGCGTGCGCGCGGCGGCTGAGGTCTGCTCGACCATCGCGGCATTCTGCTGCGTCGCGCTATCGAGCGACTGGATCGCGCCCGACACCTCGCTGACCGCGGTCGCCTGCGACCGGCTGCCCTCGGCCATGGTGCCGAGCAGGCTGTTCACCTCCTCGACATCGGTGGCGATGCCGACCAGTGCGGAGTCGACGCGGCGCACCGCTTCGACCGCGCCTTCGATATCGACCTGGGTCGCGGTCAACTGTTCGCGCGCCTGCTTCGATTCCTCCTCGGCGCGCATCGCGAGCGCGGAGACGAGGTCGGCGACGACCGCGAAGCCACGGCCCGCTTCGCCCGCACGGCCTGCTTCGACGGCGGCGTTCATGGCGAGGACGCGGGTCTGGAAGGCGATCTTGTCGAGCCCTTCGATAACATCGTCGATGCCCTTGGCGCTGTCGGAGACGCGGGTCATCGCCTGCATCGCTTCCTCGGCGACCGAGCGGCCCGACACGACGGCACCATGTGCGCGATCGGCGCGGGTGACAGTGTCGCCGGCTGCGACCGAGCTGGCACGGACGCTGCCGTCGATCTGCGTGACGGCGGCGGCGGTTTCCTCGATCGACGCGGCATTGCTTTCGGTGCGCCGGGCAAGATCGTTGGTTGCGCTCGCGATCTCGCTGGTGCCGGTCCGGATCGCCTCGACGCTCTGGCTGACGGCATGGACCAGGTTGCGCAGGCCCGCGATCGCGCTGTTATAGTCGTCGCGCAGGCCGCGATAGGCGGGGGCAACATCGGCGTCGATGCTGTGCGACACGTCGCCGGCCGACAGCCGCTTGAGCGCGCCGCTCAGCAGGTCGACGATCTGCTTCTGCGCGGCGTCGTTGGCGCGCTTGGCGGCGTCGGATGCTTCCTTGGCGATGGCGGCGTCACGGAAGACATGGAGCGCACGGCCCATATCGCCGATCTCGTCGCGGCGGTCGCCGGTTTCAGCTTCGACTGCATGGTCGCCGGCGGCGAGGCGGCCCATCTTGCCGACCATATCGGCCACCGGCTTGGCGATCGAGCGGTTGAGCAGGAAGGCAAGGCCGCCCGACAGCGCCAGCATGATCGCAATGCCCAGCCCCAGCGTCCAGTGGACGCCGGCGCGCAGGCTCGCTTCTTCGGCATCGGCTGCCTCCACGCGTGCCTTCTGCGCGGCGTCGAGCGCCTTGATCGCGTCGCGGATGCGGGTGAGCTGCTTCTTCCCCGCCAGTTCCTGTGCCTCGGGGCGGGTCGCCGGATTGCGGGCCAGCGCGATCGTCGGCTCGAGCTTGTCTTTCTGCCACTCGGCGGTCGCAGCGGCATATTCGTCAATCATCCCGCCAAAGTCATGCCCCTGCGAAACGCTGCGGATCTCGTCGACCGCCACCTGCACCTTGTCACGGTTTTCGACATAGGTTTCGTAAAACGCTTGTTGGCCCAGAATGGTGAAGCCGCGTACGGCGTTCATCTGTTCCAGCGTCAGATAGAGCAGCGTCTGGCTGGCGCGTGCACCGGTATGCGCGTTCGCCTTTTCTGTCTGCGCCGTCTCCAGGCCATCGATTGCGTTGACGATCAGCGCGCTGACGCCGCCAAAGGTCAGGAGAAGGGCGAGGAAGGAGGCGGCGAGCTTGCGCCAGATTG
Source organism: uncultured Stakelama sp. (assembly GCA_964638925.1). Taxonomy (GTDB): domain Bacteria; phylum Pseudomonadota; class Alphaproteobacteria; order Sphingomonadales; family Sphingomonadaceae; genus Sphingomonas. The sequence continues at coordinate 7,727 of CAZWZP010000029.1, forward strand.
GCCAGTTCTGCATCGGTTTCGTGCCTTTGATGATGTCGCGGGCGGGACCGCCGGAGCAATCCCGTGTCCGGCAACTATAGACCCGCTCCGGCCTTTCCGGTCGTCAGGTCCGATGGAATCGCCCGCTTCAGGTGCCGCCGGAAAACCCCCAGCGGGTACTTAACCTTCTGCTAACCATCAATTTTGCCATGCCGCGACCGGATCGGTGTCCGGCCTCCCAAAATGCAGATGCGGGACGCGCTGTGCAGCCCGTCGCTGGGCCGGCGTCCTAGGCCTGGCTGCAGAAGCGGCCACTTTTTCCAGAAGGAATATGATCATGGGCTTTTCCGTTAACACCAACGTTGGCGCAATGGCGGCTCTCCAGAGCCTGAATTCGACCAACAAGTCCCTGGCTACCACCCAGAGCCGCATCAACACCGGTATGAACGTCGCGTCGACCAAGGACGACTCGGCCACCTTCGCAATCGCTCAGACGCTTCGCGGCGACATGGGCGGCCTGAAGGCGGTTGGTTCGTCGCTCAACCGTGCAAAGAGCACTGTTGACGTCGCGGTGGCCGGTGCCGAGCAGATCTCCGACCTCGTCAACCAGATGAAGGCCAAGGCGATCGAAGCTTCGGACGCGGGTCTGGACGCCAACAGCCGTACCGCGATCGGGGAAGACTTTGACGCGCTGAAGGATCAGATCAACACGATCATCGATTCGAGCGAGTTCAATGGTACCAACCTGCTCAAGGCGGCTGGCGGCACCGTCAGCGCACTGCAGTCGACCGATATGGCCGCTGCAACGCTCGACGTGGCGAACCAGGACATGACGGCGGTCGTGACCGCAATCGGCACCACCTTCACCGACGCCGCTTCGGCGGAGACGATGGTGGGCACTCTCGAAACCCAGGCCGCTGCCATCAACACCAAGATGAGCGCTCTGGGTGCTGCCTCGCGTAAGATCGAGGGCCAGCAGGGCTTCGTCAGCAAGCTGTCGGACGTCATCGAGAGCGGCATCGGCAACCTTGTCGACGCCGATCTGGCCAAGGAATCGGCGAAGCTGCAGGCTCTGCAGGTCAAGCAGCAGCTTGGCGTGCAGGCGCTGTCGATCGCCAACCAGGCGCCGCAGACGATCACGTCGCTGTTCCGTTAATATCTTCTGCCCTGACAAAGGCGGGTCGGGATGCGCAAGCATTCCGGCCCGTTTTTTTTGTGGGATGTGGGCCGGTATTGCGCACGATTCCGCTTACCCAAATTTGCGATGAAATTCTCCGTAGCGGCACCCGTGTCGCCATTGAGGTTTCTATAACAATGGCATGGTAACCAGCGCCCCCCGCATTCGTGAGATCATCGATGCCACCGGCATCCGGTTACGGGTCACGATCGAAACCGGCGCACGCGGTCCGTCGATCCGCCTTAGCCGTCCCGAGCTTGACGCCGAAGTCCGGCTTGACGTTCATGGCGCGGACCTGCTCTGCGGCTATCTGGTCGCCGCGCGGCTGGCGGGGCGCCAGCAGCTGCCGGACGAAACCTCGTTCGGCCCGCTCGCCGCGACGTTCAGTCTGACCCATGACCCGGTCGTGCGCGTCGAAATTCGTCGCCATCTTCTCGACGACGCGATGCTCACCATTCCCGCGACGATGTGGGACCGGCTCTATGCGGAATTGTGCATTGTCGGCGCTCATGCCCGGGCGCTTGGGAGCCTCTGCGCAACCAGTGCGGCGGCATAGTAGTACTACAATAGGTATTCGCGCAGTATTTCGTTTCGGCTCCGCACCCGGCATTTTGGAGATCGAGATATTGGCGCTCGAAAACAGGGGACGAGCTAAATGGATCTGCGTGAAACGCACAATTTGAAGAACGACCCCGACCGTCGCGTCTGGGGCATGGGCCCGCAGCCCGAGTTCCGTGTGAGCGTCACGCTGACCCTGACCGATGCCGAGCGTTTGTGGCACGCCGCGCGCGAGCGTCTGCTCGCCGCGCCCGGTGGGTGCGAGGCGATGGTCGAGGAAACGATCGGTCCGGTCGAAGCGCCGCAGCTTGCCGATTGCGTCGCGCTGCTCTGTGCGCCGGCGCTGGTGCCGGGTTGCTCGGTCGATGATTATTGGGTCGATGCGATGCCCGGCCTGCCCAGCCAGGACGCGATCGCGGCCTGACATGAAATAAGGGGCGCGCCACTGGCACGCCCCTCACGAGATCCCCCGAAGAAGGGGCCGGCGCGATCCCTCCCGCCGGCCCCTTCGACCGTTTTGGTTCAGGGAGCAGGCCGGTACCGCTATTCAGCTAAGCTGAATCCAGCCCTTATCCCGCTACCGGCCCATCATAAGGGCGGCGGGCGTAATAGCCAAAGCCAGCGATGATTGCGTAGCAGAGCGCCGGAAGCGCGAAGGCGATGGCGAGGCTGCCTGAGCTGTCGGCAATCGCACCGGTCGCGAGCGGGATGACCGCGCCGCCAAAGATGGCAACGTTAATGATCCCCGACCCGTCCGCCGCACGGCTGCCCAGCTTTTCACTGGCGAGGCTGAAGATCGTCGGGAACATGATCGAATTCATCAGGCCGATCGCGAGCAGCGAATAGGCGGCGACGGTGCCGGTCGTATTAGCGGAGATCGCAATCAGGGCGATCGCACCGATCGCAACGAACGCAAGCAGCTTGCCCGGGCTGATGACGCGCATCAGCGCCGACCCGATAAAGCGGCCGACCATCGCGCCACCCCAGTAGATCGAGACCATCCAGCCAATGACCGACTCGGGCTGACCGAGCACCCGGTCGAGCGCGAGATAGTTGATGATCAGCGATCCGATCGAAACCTCGGCACCGACATAGAGGAAAATGCACAGCGCGCCGAAGCTGAAGCGGCGACGCGAAAGCAGGTCGTTGCCGTACAGCCAGACGACCGGCGCCGTCATGATCAGGACGAGCCCGACGATCGCGTTGACTTGGACGGCAAGCACCGCGCCCACGATGAACAGCCCCAGGCCAGCCGCATAGCGCGGGAGACTGACGAATTCCTTGTCGCCCATGCTGTCGGCGGTGTGCGGCAGTCGGTTGCGGAACGCCCAGACGGCGATTGCGACGACTGCCAGCGCCGCGGCGATGCCCAGATAGCCATTGACGATCGCCTGGCTCTCGGCGGTACGATAGGCGGCGAGCTCGGCACCGGACAGCTGGTCGGCCGTCACCGTAGCAAGGCTGCCGAGGATCACGATTGCCCCGACATAGGGAAAGACGGTCGTGCCGAGCGAGTTGAACGCCTGCGCAAAGGTTAGTCTGCTATGCGCCGTCTGCGGCTTGCCCAGCAGTGAGATCAGCGGGTTGGCGACGACCTGAACGATTACCACGCCACTCGCCAGCACGAACAGCGCGCCGAGGAACAAGCCATAGGTTGCGGTCTGCGACGCGGGGATGAACAGCAGGCAGCCGACCATCATGATGACCAGCCCGGCGACCGCACCGCGCATATAGCCCAATTTCTTCACCAGCTTCGCGCCGGGAATGCCGATCACCAGATAGGCGGTGAAAAAGCAGAACTGGATCAGCATCGCCTGGGTGTAGTTGAGCGTGAACAGCTCTTTCAGCTTGGGGATGATGACGTCGTTGAGCGACGTGATCCCGCCGAAGATGAAGAACAACGCAAAGACGAAAACCTGAAGGTCGGGAGCATTGACCCCCTGCGCGCTCGCCTCGCCCGGATTCGGGTCGGTCGAGCTCATATCCATGATGGGTGCGGCCAATGGCCCTCTCCTGATAACGTTGTCAGCTGGCCGAGATGTTTAACGCGGCACGCGGGAAAGGCGAGGGGAAAGTGCGTCGCAAGAGGTGGTGCCGGTTGCAGGAATCGAACCCGCGACCTTCGGTTTACAAAACCGCTGCTCTACCAGCTGAGCTAAACCGGCGCGGCGGGCGTGCATTTGCTGGCGGCCCGCGTCTGGATGCTGCCCCTTTGCGTCAAGCGATGCCGAACGTCCAGCCCTCCGATCGCGCAATCGGCGGAGTCATCGCCGCAGGCTGCCACAGCGCGGGCTTACCGACGGCGCGGCGCAGCCAGGCGGCGGTCAGCAGCGCGTCGGTTGCATGGTCGGTGTAGCGATTGAGCGGCGCGTGTGGACGCGACCCCAGTGCCGTCAGCGCACCATCAAGCGACTCCGCATCGCGCAGCTTCGATCGGCCCTTGCGCGCACCCGCCGCACGGGCGGCGATGGCGGTGTAGATTTCGACCACGCACGCACCCCGATCGGGTCGTGGATCGAACGGCCAGACCGGCACCCGGCCATTCAGCCGATGCAGCAGCCGCATCCCGGCAAAGCTCGCCTTGGCGACCTGCGCCGCGCCGATCGCGTCGAACACCGTAGAAGGTTTGGTGCTGCCGTCATGCGCAACTTCGCATGTGCGCCAGTGGAGAAAGTCGGTCTTCGCCCCGTCCGCGGCGCCAAGGTAGAAGTGGGTGCCGCGCCGCGCGTCGATAAACCCGGCCGCGCCCAGGTCGGGATCGTCGCACGCGGCATCGACATGCGCCCATAGCGCGCGGGCATCATCGTCCCGCGTCTCGCCGGGCAAATGCGCCCCGCGCGCGACGAAGGGTGCAGAAAAGCTGAAGTCGAATCCGATCAGGATCGGCGTGTTTGCCTCCGCCAGCACCCATTCCAATATCTCGGTCCGCGCCCAGGCGCGGGCGGGCGGGGCGATCAGTCGCGGTGCCGCCTCGCCTGCCTCGCACAGCGCGACCGCGATGCCGGGATGGCCCACGCCCTTTGCCCCCGACCAGTCGATCGCGGCGAATCGGCGGAAATGATGATGCGCGGGCAAAGCGGGCTTAGCCCGGAGTCTCGATCCCAGCGAGCACCGCGAGACGGATCGCCTCGGCAAAGCTCGACACGTCGAGCTTGAGCATGATCCGCGCGCGGTGCGATTCGACGGTGCGCACGCTCAGCCCCAATTTCTCGGCAACCTCACGATTGGTCAGCCCGTCGACCAGCAGCGCCAGAATCTCGACCTCACGCTCGCTCAGCGTCTCCAGCCGTTCGCGGTCGCGATCCGACCGGCTTTCCTCGGCAAGATTACGGTCGAGCAGGTCGAACGCGATCTTGAGCGGACCGAGCAGCTTGTCGAGCGTGAACGGCTTTTCGATGAAATCGATCGCGCCGCGCTTCAGCGACTCGACTGCCGAGGTGATCTGGCCCTGCCCCGAAACGATGATCGCGGGAAAGCGGGTGTGATCGAGCGCGCGCAGTGCTTCGTTCCCAGAAAGGCCCGGCATGTTGAGGTCGAGCAGCACCACGCCCGGCGCTGCGCCGTCCCGTGCCGCGGTCAGAAAGCTCTCTGCCGAGTCCCAAGCGCTCACCGAAACCCCCGGTAGCGTGGCTACCAGACTGGAGATCACATCGCGGGCAAGATCATCGTCATCGACGACATGAATGGTTCTTGGCATCTTCATTCGCTGTTTGGACGCTGAACACGCCTGATAGACCGTATATTCCGCAAGTCCATCCGGTTCATGTTGTAACTACTCAACTTGGTACCGTGAGGGAACTTGATTCGATCACCTCCAAAAGCGATTGCGCAAGGATGATGCGCTTTTGTGGAGTTGCGTCGATCATCGCGCGTTCGGTCTCGCGCGCGGCTTCGCCTGCGGCTTCGTCGCCGAAATGGCCGGCCGTTCCCGCCAGCTTGTGGATGTCGGAAAGCAGTGCAGCGATCTTCTGCGCGTCGTCCGCATCGGCCAGATTAAAGTTGCGCAGCCTGTCGGCGAGGGCCGCGCGGCGCTCGGTATAACGCTTGACGAGAGAGGCAGGGAGTGGATCGGCAGGTGAAGCCTCGGTCGGCATCGGCGGTATGAGTATCGCGTCGGGACGTCGCCGCGCCCAGGTCGCGATTGCCTGTTCCAACGCCTCACGCCGCACCGGCTTGGCCAGGTGCGCCTGCATCCCCGCTGCGAAACAGGCGTCGATATCGTTCTGATAGACATTGGCCGACAGCGCGACGATCGGAAGCGTCTCGGCGCTGAACCCCATGCTGCGCAGCCGCCGGGTCGCGCCAATGCCGTCGAGCACGGGCATCTGGATGTCCATGAGGATGAGGTCATAGGGCGTGCCCGCCTGCGCTGCAGCCTCGGCCCGAATCACTGCCTGTGATCCGTTGCTGGCGACATCGAGCGCAAGGCCCAGCCGCGCTGCGGTTGCGCGAATCAGCGCCTGGTTGATCTCATTATCCTCGGCCAGCAGCACGCGCGTCGCCGAGGCGGTCGCAGCTTCACCCGCCGTCGTGGCCGATACGTCGCCGGGCACCGAATGTTCGTCTTCCAGCGAGGCGGGAATGCAGGGAAGGCTGAAGTGAAAGCTGCTGCCTTCACCCAAACGGCTGTTTACCTTCAGGCTGCCCCCCATCAGGCGGACCAGCGAACTGGAGATGGTCAGCCCCAGCCCGGTTCCGCCCGTGCGGGTCAGGGGATCGAGCTGAACAAAGGACTTGAAAATATCGGCGAGCCGCTCGGGCGGAATACCGGGTCCGGAGTCGACGACGGCATAGCGCATCAGGTCACCGACACGACTGACTTCGAGCCGGACGAACCCGTGCTCGGTAAACTTGACCGCATTACCGAGCAGGTTGAGCAAGACCTGACGCAACCGCATCCGGTCCCCCCGCACGACCGGGGGCAGCAACGGATCAATCTGTACCTCCAGAAACACCTGGCGACGCCGTACGCTCGGCATCAGCACCCGGATCACCGAATTGGCCAGTCGTTCGATCACGACCGGTTCGGCGCTCAACTCCATATGACCCGCCTCAATCTTCGACAGATCGAGCACGTCATTCAGCAGCGACATCATGTTGGAGCCCGATTCGACGATAATCTGGGCATAGTTGCGCTGTTCGGCGGCGAGTTTTGATTCGAGCAGCAGTTCGGCGAACCCGATCACGCCGTTCATCGGGGTGCGGATCTCGTGGCTCAGATTGGCAAGGAATGACCCGCGCGCCTGTGCCTCGCGCTGGGCGGCATCGCGCGCCTTCAACAATTGCTCGCGCACCCGCGTCTCGTTGGTGACGTCCTGCATCACCCCGAACAAGGTGCCCGGCTTTCCGTCGGGCCCCGGTTCGGCGCGGCCGATATAGGACAGGAAGCGAATCTCGCCGTCGCCCTCGCGGCAGATGCGTACGCGCAGGTTGAACGGGCTCTGGTCGCGCACCGATGCCAGCAGTGCTTCCCAGGTCTGGTCCCGGTCTTCGGGGTGGAGATAATCGAGCGCTTCGTCGCGGGTGATCCGGCGGTCGGGATCGCGGCCGTGGATTCGATAGACCTCCTCAGACCACAATAATGTCCCGGCTGCGATGTCGTAGCGCCAATGGCCGACATGGGTCGTTGCCTCGGTCATCCGTAGCAGGCGGTTGGCCTCGGACAGGTCGGCGGTTGCGCGTTCCACCTCGCGCGTCACCACCGACTCGCGCCGCGCGACCACCGCCAGCACGGCGGCAAGAGCCAGATTGATTGTCAGGCCCGTGAGCAGCACCAACAGCGGCTCGACACTCCGTTCCCGCGCCTCGAATGCGGCGGTGCTGCGCCATTCCAGCAACCAGACCCGACCGGTGGCATCGAACTGGCGTGAGGTAGCAAAGGCAGGTGTATGCGGCTCTTTGCCGCTGCCCGGCAACGTGTCGAACACGGTTTTCCAGCGATTCTGTCCGTCGCGCGCGCGGATGCGCAGTTCAACGTCGCGTCCTTGGGCGGGGGTCAGCCCGGTGAAGAAGCGTTGCGCGGTAAACGGGTGATAGACCCAGCCGATCAGCGCCCGCCGCCGCTCCGCGACGGTGCGTGGAGGCTCGGCTGTTGCATAGACCGGTCGCATGATCGTGAACCCGTCGCCCGGCCCGCGATACTGGACAAATTGCAGCGGGCGGGTGGCGACTGCCATGCCCGTGTCCCGCGCCTGATCGGCTGCGTCGCGGCGCTTGGGGTCAAAGCCGATGTCCATTCCCAGAACCAGGCGGTTTCGTTCCAGCGGATAGGCGTAGGTCACGACATAATGATCGCCCGTACCGGGCAGCGCGCGCTGGATGCGTTCGATTGGCAGGCCGTTGCGCCGGGACTCGGTCAGAAACGTCGCGACATCCGTCCGCGGCACCCGACGGATAAAGCCGATGTCCCGAATGCCGGGATAGCTGCGCTCGATGTCGATGACCTTGGCATAGGCGACCCATTCTGCCCAGGTCACCCGATCGCCCGCAGTAAACAGCCCCGATGCGACGTCCAGGCTTTGCGCGGCCCGATTCAACCGCGCGCGCAAGGCTTGTTCGCTCTCCGCGGTCAGCGCGGCGAAGGCCGCCTCGTTGCTCTGGTAAACGCGCTCGCGGGCATTGATCCAGGCGAACATCGTCAGCGCAAGACCCAGCCCGCAGCCGAGCGCGATATAGCCGAACAATCCGCGGATCGGTGCGCCGCGCCATAGTGCCCGGAACCGCCGTCGCTCGCCGATCATCGCAAAGGGCGCGACGGTCAGGATGCCCAGAATGTCGCCCAGCGCCCAGGTTACCATGCTGCCCGGCACCCGCGCGACGGCGAAATCCCTGAGCGCCATCAACGCCAGATGTCCGATCGACGCAGACACGAGCGCCGGGATCAGGACGCCCAGCGCCAGGGCCATCGCGACGTCGCGCACGCGGGTCAGCTCGACATGGTCGCCAAACCGCCGCCGCAACAGGATATCGGCGATAAGGACCTGCAGCGTCGCGCCGACCGCAGTCCACACCGCTAGCCCGCCCGCGCGCAGCACCCCCGACCCCATCGACACGCCCAGGATCGTGTTGAGCATCAGCGATGCCAGGAACACCGCCGGCAATAACCAGCGCCCGTACAGCAGCACTGCCGCGACCGCGACTCCGGAGGGCAGCCACAGCATCGTCACATTGGCCGGCGGAATCGCCAGCTGCTTGGCGATCCACCCGCTTGCGATGAATAACAGGATGACAATCAGCCCCAGCCTGAGCAGCGCGGGGATCGACAGGGGGGCAACACCGGGCGCGGCAGATCGCAGGCCGGGATCGGCGGGACGGGCGGCAGGGGCGACGATCGCGGGCTCCACGCTGCGATCTATAGCAAGCCGCGCGCCACATGCACCCCTTGCATTGTGCAAGGTTGCGAGGGCCGGATTGATGCTGCCGAAAACTTGGTCGGGGCGACAGGATTCGAACCTGCGACCCCCACACCCCCAGTGTGATGCGCTACCAGGCTGCGCTACGCCCCGACCGAAGGCGGCCCCTCTAGGCGGGTGTCGCGGGGGATGCAAGGGGGATCGGCCGCTCTGACTGCCCGGAGCGATGGTTGCATGGTGTTAATACAAGTGGTAGCTCGCGCCGCTTGAACCGGGGGGCGTCGCTCCCCACCAATAGGCCCACACTCCAGGCCCGGGAACACCATGATCATCACCCCAGCATTTGCACAGGCCGCGGGCGGCGCGGCAGGAGCCGGCAGCACCGCCGGATCGTTCCTCTCGATCGCCCCGCTCGTTCTGATCTTCGTTGCCTTCTACTTCCTGATGATTCGCCCGCAGCAAAAGCGGATGAAGACGCTTCAGGCGTCGATCGGCGCGATGAAGAAGAACGACACGGTCGTCACCGCGGGCGGACTGGTCGGCAAGGTGGTGTCGGTTGACGACGTCTATGCCAATGTCGAGATCGCGACCGGCGTGAAGGTCAAGGTGGTCAAGGCGACGATCGTCGAGGTCCAGCCGCTCGGCGGCAAGCCCGCAAACGACTGATAGGGTCAGCACCTCATGCTCGATTTTCCGAAGTGGAAGGTGTGGCTGGTCTGGCTGACCATCTTCGTCTTCACGCTATGCGCCGTGCCGAGCTTCATGCCGCAGAGCGTGCGCGACAGCTGGCCGAGCTGGGTGCCCAAGCCAACCATCAATCTGGGTCTCGACCTGGCGGGCGGCAGCTACATCCTGCTTGAAGCGGATATGTCCGATTTCTCGCGCGTGCGGCTCGCCGCCAAGCGGGATGAGATCGAGACCGAGTTCCGCCGTCAGGACCCGCGGATCGACATCGGCGACATTTCGACTGCGGATAACCGCATCACCTTCATGGTGCGCGATGCGAGCCAGGTGGACCTGGCGCGCGAGCGGTTGCTTAGGCTGGCGGGCAGCGGCGTCGGGATGACCGGCCAGCGCGAATGGACGATCGAGGTGCGGGATTCGACCCGCTTCATCTTCACCCCGACACAGGCTGGCACCGCACAGGCGATCGATCAGGCGATGAACGACGCGCGTGAAGTGGTTGATCGCCGCATCAACCAGCTTGGCACGCTCGAACCGACCATCGTCCGACAGGGCACCGACCGCATCGTCGTTCAGGTGCCCGGGCTTCAGGATCCCGAGGCGCTCAAGCGGCTGCTTGGCCGTACCGCGCGGCTCGAATTCAAGCTGGTCGATATCGCCGCCAGCCCGACGGAAATCGCCGCCGGTCGCGCCCCGATCGGCAGCGAGATAGCACCCTATCCCGACGCGCCGCCCGGTATCCCCTATGTCGCCTATCCGACACGGGAAGGGCAGGTGCCGCAGATCGCGCTGAAACGCCAGACGATCGTCGGCGGCGACCAGTTGATCGATGCGCGTCAGGAGTTTGACCAGGACCAGCGAGTGGTGGTCGGCTTTACCTTCGACACACAAGGTGGTCGCCGCTTCGCGCAGGCGACGCAGGCGAACACCGGCAAGCCGTTTGCGATCATCGTCGATGGCCAGGTGATTTCCGCGCCAAATATCAACGAACCGATCCTGGGCGGGAAGGGGCAGATTTCTGGCGGCTTCACTGTCGACAGCGCCAACCAGCTCGCGATCGCGCTACGGTCAGGCAAAATGCCCGTGCGACTGGATGTGGTCGAGGAATCGACCGTCAGTCCGGAGCTGGGTGCTGAATCGATCGAGAAGGGGATTGTCGCGGGCATCATTGGCACTGTTGCGATCGTGCTGCTGATGCTGTTCGCCTATTTCCGTTTTGGCGTGTATGCGAACATCGCGCTGGCCGTGAACATCGTGATGATTATCGGCATCATGGCTCTGTTCAACGCAACGCTGACCTTGCCCGGTATTGCCGGTTTCGTTTTGACCATCGGCGCGGCGGTCGACGCCAACGTCCTGATCAACGAGCGTATCCGTGAAGAGCTGCATCGCGGCCGCGCGAACAATGCCGCGATCGAATTTGGTTACAAGGAAGCGAGCCGCGCGATCTTCGACGCGAACGTCACCAACGTGATCGCCGCCTTCATCATGTTCATCTTCGGCGCTGGACCCGTGCGCGGTTTTGCGGTCGTTCTGACCATCGGTATCGTCACCTCGGTCTTTACGGCAGTGACGTTCACCCGCCTGATGGTCTCGAACTGGCTCAAGACCCGGCCCAAAGAGCTGGTGATCTGAGGGAACTATCGACATGCGTCCTATGAAACTCGTTCCCGACAATGTGAACATCGACTGGATGCGCTGGCGCCATATCGCCACGTTCATCACCATCGCGATGGTTGTCGCATCGATCGCCATGCTCGGCCTGCGCGGGCTCAATTTCGGCATCGACTTTGTCGGTGGCCAGAATATCCGCGTGACCTTCAGCCAGCCGGTTGAGATCGACACGCTGCGGCAGCGGGTCGACGCGCTGGGCTATGGCGAATCGACCATCCAGCAATTCGGATCGACTCAGGAAGTCGCGATCCGCATCCCCGTCCCCGGCGACGACAAGGATGCGACTGCCACCGCCACCGCGCGCGTGCGCGACGTGATCGCCAAAAATTACCCCGGCGCGCGCGTGGCTTCGGTCGAGGCAGTGTCGGGCAAGGTGTCGGGCGAATTGTTCCAGAAGGGCGCGATGGCGCTCGGCTTCGCGATGCTCGCGGTCGCCATCTATATCTGGTTCCGGTTCGAATGGCAGTTTGGCGTCGGTGCGCTACTGGCGCTGGCGCAGGATATGATCGTGACGCTGGGCTTCTTTGCCGCGACGCAGTTGGAGTTCAACCTCAACACCGTCGCCGCCTTGCTGACGATCATCGGCTATTCGCTCAACGACAAGATCGTGATCTTTGACCGCGTTCGCGAAAATCTGCGCAAATACCGCAAGATGGAGATCATCCCGCTGCTCAACCTCTCGATCAACGAGACGCTGGCACGCACCGTGATGACCTCGCTGACCCTGATCACCGCGCTTGCCGCATTGGTGTTCATCGGTCCCAATGTTATTTTCGGCTTCTCGCTCGCCATGTTGCTTGGCATCGCGATCGGCACCTGGTCGTCGATGTTCGTCGGCAACGGCATCCTGATCCAGTTCAAGGTGGGTCCGGGCAGCTTCAAGTCGGACGAGGAGAAAACGGCCGAGGCGAAGGCGCAGGCCAAGGCCAGTGGTGCGCAGGTCAGCTTCAAGGACATGCCCTGATGCGGGTCGACCGGACCCGGATCGAGGGTCCGGTCGTCTCGGGGTTCAGCGGGCGCGGTTTCCGCGTCGATGACGGGGTGTATGAGGGGTTGATCCTTACCCCGGCGCGCGCCGACGGCTGGTCGCCGCCGCCGATCGACGCGCTGACGGTGGACGATTTCGCCCCGCTGCTGGCGATGGACCCGCTGCCCGAATTCGTCCTGCTGGGAACCGGAAGCACACTGCGCCGCCCGTCGCCCGCGCTGGAGGCGGCATTGCCGTTCGGCGTCGATGTGATGGACAGCCGCGCCGCTGCGCGTGCCTGGGGCGTGCTGCGCGCTGAGCTGCGCCTGATCGGTGCGGCGCTGTACCCTCTCGATTGATCGCCATACCCGATCTTCCAATTTGATTGGTTATGCGGCATTATCCCTTCAAACAGAAGGGGAGAGGATTATGCTGACCGCCGCCATTGCGCTTGCCGCCGCCCAGACTGCCGCGCCCGTCGACTATCGCGACATGGCCAATTGGCTGTGCCGTCCGGGCCGAGAGGATAGCTGCACTGTCAATCTCGACGCGACGGTCGTCGCGCCCGATGGATCGCGTACCGTCGAGAAATTCATGCCGACAGCAAACCCGAAATTCGATTGCTTCTATGTTTATCCCACCGTCTCGACCGATGAGACGCCGAATAGCGACCTCAGCATCGACGAGGCCGAGCGCCGCGTCGCGATGATTCAGGCGGCGCGCTTTCGCAGCGTGTGCCGCGTATTCGCGCCGATGTACCGGCAGGTGACTCTCACGGCGTTGCGCGCGGTGATGACCGGCCAGCCCTCTGGTGCCGATCCGGCGCTGGGCTATCGCGACGTCAAGGCCGCATTCGACGATTATATGAAACACGACAATCAGGGGCGCGGGGTCGTGCTGATCGGCCACAGCCAGGGTGCGCGGATGCTCTCGCAGCTGCTCGAACGCGAGTTCGACGGCAAGCCCGGTGCGATGAAGCCGATCATCTCGGCGATGCCGATCGGCTTCAACCTTGACGTGGTGGCGGGCCAGCGCACCGGCACGCTCAAGACGATCCCGACCTGCGCCAGCGCGACCGAAACCGGCTGCGTGGTCACCTATGTCAGCTTCCGCGCCACCGTCCCGCCCCCTGCCAAGAGCCGCTTCGCCCGTGCCGCTGCCGGGAACCAGGTCGCTTGCACCAACCCCGCCGCGCTTGGCGGTGGCAGTGCATCGCTCGACGCCTATCTCCCCACCGGCTCGCTGGTCGGCTCCGCGCCCGCCTTTGCGTGGAGCAGGGGCGGCGCGCCGGTGACCACCAATTTCGTCAAGCTGCCCGGCATGATCGCAGGCGCGTGCGTGGTGAAGGACGGGGCGAGCTATTTCGAGGTCACGCTCAACCCCGATCCCGCCGATGCGCGTACCGATGACATCCCCGGCGACGTGATGGTCGGGCCGCAGCGGCTCGACGATTGGGGGCTGCATATGATCGACGTGAATCTGGCGCTGGGCGATCTGGTGAAACTGGCCGAGGTGCAGGCGGAGGCGTGGGCGAAGAAGCAGCGCTAGCGCCCGACCAAACCCGCCAGATGCGCGTAGAGCGCGTCGCGGTTCGCCTCCCAGGTGAACCCCGCCGCGCCCGCGCGCACCGCATCGGGCGGGGGCGGGGCGGCGACCAGCGCGCCAATCGCATCCGCAAACGCGACCGCATCGCGTGCGACGATCCGGCCATGCTCGGGCGCAGTCACCAGCTCGCGCGCGCCGCCGGCATCGGGGATCACCACCGGGGTCCCGCTCGCCAGCGCCTCGACCCAGGCATTGGCGAGGCCCTCGGACGACGACGCCAGCGCCATCACGTCCGCCGCGGCAAGCAATCCCGGCAGTGCGTCGTGCGCCACGCTGCCCATCAGAGTCACGCGGTCGCTCACACCCAGTCGCGCAATCTGTCCCGCCAGCCGCGGTCGTTCCGGTCCTTCGCCCGCAATCATCAGCCGCACGTCAGGCATTGAAGCGACTGCGTCGATCACGATGTCATGTCCCTTGCGCGGGATCAGTGCGCCGACGCTCGCGACCAGCCGGCCCGAGACGCCCAGGGCCGCCTTCGCCGCCGCCCGGTCGCGCGGCGCGAACCGGCCCAGATCGACCCCGGTGCGGTGGACGCGGATCTTGGCCGCATCCATGCCCAGCGCGACCATATCGTCACGCATCGACCCCGCGACCGCGAGCAACCCGTCGGCCTGCCGCCCGGCATCCAGAACCTGCGCCGCCGTCCCCGGTGCGCGCCCCCAATGATGGATATCGGCCCCGCGCGCCTTGATCGACACCGGTACACCGAACGCGCGGCCCAGCACGACCGCGGCGACACCATCGGGAAAGAAGAAACTCGCGTCGATCACGTCGAACGCAAACTCGCGCCGGATCGCGCGCAGCAGCGGCTTTAGCCGGGCCGCCAGCATCACGGCGTGAAATCGCCCACCGGTGCCCGGCAGATTGGCAAAGCGCGGCCGCCACGTCTCGACGCCCTTCCACGCCTCATGGCGGGGCAGGGCAGACAGGGAGGCATAGCGCCCGATTCGCGACATTGGCCAGGGCGGCAGCCCGACCGGCGCGATCAGCTTCAGTTCGACATCGGGATGCGCCGCCAGTCCCAATGTCTGCCGCTCGACGAACACGCCGAAATTGGGCCGTGACGCATCGGGAAACAGCGACGAAAGGGTGAGCACGCGGAGCATTGCTCCAGCGCACTACACCCTTCCGGTTAATGTTGCGAAATCGCGATTAGCGACAACGCACTTCGCCGCTGTCCACCGCTGCGCCGATCGCCGCACCGCCAGCGGCACCGATGATCGTGCCCAGCGTCTTGGACCCGCCAGGCGCGATAATATTGCCGAGCACGCCGCCCGCAAGCCCGCCGACAATCAGGCCAGCGCTGCCGTCGCTCCGGCGGCAATAATAGCGCCCGTCACGGCCGACATAGATGTTGTCGTTCCGACTCAGGCGCCGCTCCTGGTAATTGCCGTCACGGTAATAACGCTGGGCGTCCCAGCCGCCACTGCGGGCATAGCCGGGCCGGTCGGACCCATATTGGGCGCACGCGCCGGTAAGCGCCATGGCCCCGGCGCTGAGTGCAACCATGCCGGTGCGAAGTGAAAAGATCATCGGGCATCTCCCTGAACTATGATGCCCCCCGCCGATATTCTGCAAACGAAACGGGGCGCGGATATATCCGCGCCCCGGTGTATTTAATTGGAAATGTTGGGAAGTTAGCGACAGCGCTTGCCGCTGCGCTCAATCTCGCGACCCGCAACGGCACCTGCCGCTGCACCCAGCAGCGTGCCGACCGTACGGTCGCCGCGCGTGTCGATGCTTCGACCGACCAGCGCGCCAGCCACGCCACCGATCACCAGACCGGTCGTCCCGTCGGGCTTGCGGCAATAGCGGCGGCCATCCCGGCCCTGCCATTCACGATAGCTATAGCGCTTTTTCTTGCTCTGCGCCTGCGCCTCGTTCGAAATGTTCGGCAGCATCACCGTCGCGGGGACAGCCAGCGAAGCGGCGCCCAGCGCCAGCATCAGGTTACGCATAATCTCTACTCCATCTTCCTGAACTCGCGGCTAAAAACGCGCGCTGGCCAGGCGGGGTTTCATGAACGTCACATTTCGTGCAGTTCATCCCCCATGCAGGAAGCCCGCACGCTCATCGAACGCCTTGCCCTGACACCCCATCCGGAAGGCGGATGGTATCGAGAAACATGGCGTTCTCAACCAGTTGAGGGTGGCGAGCGTTCGCCCGGCACCGCGATCCTGTTCCTGCTGGAACAGGGCCAGCGGTCGCACTGGCACCGCGTCGATGCCGATGAACTGTGGCTGTGGCACGCCGGATCGCCGCTCGACCTGGTGATTGCCGATGCGGCGGACGCCAATCCGCAGACGATCGTGCTTGGCGGCGACATCATCGCTGGCTACCAGCCGCAAGCGCGCGTCCCGACGAATCGCTGGCAGGCGGCGGATGCGCACCGCGGCTGGGCGTTGGTCAGCTGCATCGTCGTCCCCGGCTTCGACTTTGCCGGGTTCGAGCTGGCCGCACCCGACTGGACCCCTCAGCGTTAAACTCTTCCCGCGATCCACGTTATCCACAGGTGGTAACGGTCGATCGCCGCTTCGCCCGACTCGCAAAGCGTGACAGCATCATGGGGCAGGCAGATGAGGCCGCAGCGGGAAACCAAAGCGAAATCAGATGTTTGTCACGGCCTGGTCCTGTGCAGGTGCCTTCGGGAAACCGCATGGATCGGGACGGGGACGCCACCCCGGGAAACCGCAGGGGCGATGTTCGCATCGACCAGGCGGGAACGGAACGGACAGGCGTCCAATGGCATCCTTCGGTCTTGTACCGGGGATGACAGGCGGTCGGGAAGCGACCGTTGTCTTCGGACAGCGGGAACGGATCGGAAGCCATGGACGCAAAGCCCGTCTTCGGACCGGGTGGAGCGGGTTGCAGCGGAGCGGTGGTGCCTTCGGGCAAGGCCAGGACAATGCAGCCATCGCCGCGATGGAGCTTGAAGCCTTCGGGCAAGAGCACCGACGCGAGGTGATCGAATGAAACGACCCCTCGGGGATCGTGTTGATCGATGACCGGACCGCGATGTCGGAACGCCGCAAGGTGGGAAGGGATCGCAAGGACATCGAGGCGGGAACGCGGATCTTCGGAACCGCCCCCGTCCCGGTGACCGGCCAGCGGACGCAGAGCGACCGTTGGAACGCGGGGTTCCACGTCCCTTGCCGGTTAGTGGAACACCGCCTGCCGCCACCGCGGCGCGCCCGTCTCCCGGATGGGCAAGCGAGCGGATGGCGACACCGGGGGGCTGGCGGAAACGCCGGCCCTCTTTTGGTTTTGGGGTGATGGCAAGCGCGGGGTGCTGCCTTTCTTCTCCCTCTCTCCGCTTGCGGGGAGAGGGCCGGGGAGAGGGGAAGTCTTCCACTCGCGAATGGCCTGAGATGACAGGCCCC
>CAZWZP010000030.1:0-4777 GCA_964638925.1 uncultured Stakelama sp.
CGCGGCAAGATCGCTGACATGGAGATAGTCGCGCACCCCGGTGCCGTCGGGCGTCGCAAAGTCCGTCCCGAACACCGAAACGCCGTCGCGCTTGCCGGTCGCCGCCTCGACCGCGACCTTGATCAGATGCGTCGCGCCCGCAGTGCTCTGGCCGCTGCGCCCCTGTGGATCGGCGCCGGCGACGTTGAAATAGCGCAGCGCGCAATAGTTGATCGGGTGGGCGGCGGCGACGTCCTTCAGCATGATCTCCGTCATCAGCTTGGACATGCCATAGGGGTTGATCGGCTGTTTCGGCGCATCCTCGCGCACCGGCACGACTTCGGGGATGCCGTAGGTGGCGGCGGTGGAGGAGAAGATGAAGTGGCGAACCCCTTCGGCCACTGCGCTCTCGATCAGGCTGCGGCTGGCGGCGGTGTTGTTGCGATAATATTTGAGCGGGTCGCTGACCGATTCCGGCACCACCACCGATCCGGCAAAGTGCATGATCGCGATGACCTGATGCTCCCGCAGTGCCGCGCGCACCTTCTCATCGTCGGCGATGTTGGCAACGACGAGGCTCGCACGCGGATCGACCGCCCAGTCAAATCCGGTGACCAGATTGTCGAGCACCACGACACGCCAGCCCGCGTCGAGCAGCGCGAGCACCGCATGGCTGCCGATATAGCCCGCCCCGCCCGTCACCATCACCGTGCCGTCGCGCATCTTCGTCTCACCCCTAGTTGAGCCCCGCGCTCAATCCTATCTTGGGCCTCGTAGCAAGGAGTTGAAGCGAATGACTACCGAAACCGCGATTTTGGCGGGCGGCTGCTTCTGGTGTGTTGAGGCAGTGTTCAAGGACCTGATCGGCGTCGAGTCGGTCGAAAGCGGCTATATCGGCGGCCATGTCGACAACCCGACCTACAAGGCGGTGTGCGGCGGCAACACCGGCCATGCCGAAGCGCTGAAGGTCACGTTCGACCCGCAGCAGCTGCGCTATGACGACCTGCTCGACATCTTCTTCGCGACGCATGATCCGACGACGCTCAACCGTCAGGGCGGCGATGTCGGCACGCAATATCGCTCGGCAATCTTCCCCCAGTCGCCCGAGCAGGAAGCGGCGGCGCGCGCGGGGATCGCGCGCAATGCCAGCGAATGGCCCGCCCCGATCGTGACGACGATCGAAGCGAACGACACCTGGTGGCCGGCCGAGGACTATCACCAGAATTACTGGGAAGGCGAAGGGCAGCGGAACCCCTATTGCCTGGGCGTCATCCCGCCCAAGCTCAACAAGCTGCGCAAGAGCTTTGCCGCGCGGCTGAAGGCGAAAGAGGGGGCGTAAGCCGCCCCCCCCCCCGCTTACCCCTCTGCGGTCGGCAGCGGCCCGCCTTCGACCGGCGGGCGCTTGCCGGCATCGGCACCCAGCGCCTTATAGGCGATCCCGCCCAGTACGCCGCCGACGATCGGCGCGAGCCAGAACAGCCACAGCTGTTGGATCGCCCAGCCACCGACGATCAGCGCCGGGCCGGTGCTGCGCGCAGGGTTGACCGAGGTGTTGGTGATCGGGATCGAGATCAGGTGGATCAGCGTCAATGCGAGGCCGATCGCGATCGGCGCGAAGCCAGCGGGCGCGCGGCTGTCGGTCGATCCCATGATGACGAGCAGGAAGACGAAGGTCAGCACGACCTCGATCGTCAGCGCCGCTTCGATGCTGAACTTGCCCGGCGAATGCTCGCCATAGCCGTTTGCAGCCAGGCCGCCGGCCAGATCATAGCCGCCCGGCGCGCCGTTCGCGACCATGTAGAGCAGCCACGCCGCCACCGCCGCGCCGATCAGCTGGGCGATGACATAGAGCGGGATGTCCTTCCCCGAAAAACGTCCGCCCGCCCACAGGCCAAGCGTCACCGCCGGGTTGAGGTGGCAGCCCGAAATATGCCCGATCGAATAGGCCATGGTCAGCACCGTCAGGCCGAACGCAAGGCTGACGCCGAGCAGCCCGATCCCCACATCCGGAAACGCCGCGGCCAGCACCGCGCTGCCGCACCCGCCGAACACGAGCCAGAAGGTGCCGATCATCTCGGCCAGGCCCCGTTGCATATTGGTCATCATGCTCTCCCGCTATCGTGACGCGACACGCCAGCTACGCGGCAGTGGGAGCTTAGGAGTCGTTGCGGTGGTGTAAAGAGCTAGCGGGTCGCCGCGCGGTTTAGCCGGTCGTTAATCGCAACGCCGATGCCATCGGCCGGAATAGCGGCAATCGCGATCCCCGCACGATCGGACGCATCCGCGCGGTGGAGCGCGTCGAACAGGCGCGCAGCGGCTTCTTTGATGTCGCCTTTTGCCGAAAGCATATCGTCGCCCGCGACCGCGCCGAAGCCGATCAGCCATTCGCCCTCGCGCGCCTCGGTCGCGTTCAGGCGGAGCGGCTTGTGCGGGGCATAGTGACTGGCGAGTTGGCCGGGGGCTTCAACCTTGTCCCCCGCCCCGCCCAGCCACCGACCGATCTCGCGCTCGATCTCCGCCGCCGAAATCGGGCCGGGGCGCAGCAGGCGCGGTTGCGGGCCGACCGCGACGATGGTGGATTCGATGCCGCCGCTGGTCGCACCATCGTCGATGATCAGCGGAATGCGGTCGCCGAGCGACGCGGCGACATGGCTCGCGCGGGTCGGGCTGATCGACCCGCTGGCATTGGCGGACGGCGCGGCGAGCGGCTTTCGGCAAGCAGCGAGCAATGCCTGCATCGCGCGATGCTGTGGCACGCGGATCGCCACGGTGGACAGCCCGGCGGTCACCAACCCGGCAATCGGCGCATCGGGGCGCAGCGGCAGCACCAGGGTCAGCGGCCCCGGCCAAAAGGCATCGGCGAGCGCGCGCGCGTCACGGTCGAACATTGCGATCGCCTCCGCCGCGCGGCGATCCGCGACATGAACGATCAACGGGTTGAAGCTGGGCCGCCCCTTGGCCGCGTAGATGCCCGCGACCGCCTCCGCATTGGTCGCGTCTGCCGCCAGCCCGTACACCGTTTCGGTCGGAGTCGCGACGCATCCCCCCGCTGCAATGATCGCGGCGGCATCGGCAATGGCCGCCTCGCCGTAGGGTAAGATGCGGGGATTTGGCGCGGTCATTTGCCATTGCTATAGCGCAGGCAAAAGCGCCGCAAGAGAGAGGACGAAATGACCTTCACCCCCGCCACCGCCGAACAGCGTTTCGTGCTGGAGCATGTCGCGCAAATCGCGGATCTGGGCGTCGAATCCGACATTCTCGACGCGGTGCTCGAAGGCGCGGGCGCGTTCGCCGCGGGCGAATGGGCGCCGCTTGACCGGGCGGGCGACACGGTCGGCGCGAAATGGTCGCCCGAGGGCGTGACCATGCCCGATGGCTATCGCGCGGCGTATCAGGCCTATGTCGAGGGCGGCTGGGGCACGATCGGCTCTCCGGAAGCGTTCGGCGGTCAGGGGCTGCCCTTCGCGCTGTCGACTGCGGTGCTGGAGACGTTGGGCAGCGCCAATATGGGCTTTGCGCTTTGCCCGACGCTGACCGTCGGCGCGATCGAATCGCTGATGCACCACGGCACGCCCGAGCAGCAGGCGGCGTATCTGCCCAAGCTGGCGACCGGCGAATGGACCGGCACGATGAACCTGACCGAGCCGCAGGCCGGATCGGACGTCGGCGCGCTCAAGACCAAGGCCGAGCCGCGCGCGGACGGCACATGGAGCATCAGCGGAACGAAGATTTATATCAGCTTTGGCGACCATGATCTGGCCGACAATATCGTCCATCTGGTGCTGGCGCGCACGCCGGGGGCACCGGCGGGGACCAAGGGCATCTCGCTGTTTCTGGTGCCGAAATACCGCCTCAACGCCGATGGCACGCCGGGCGACTTCAACGATGTCCGCGTCGTGTCGATCGAGCACAAGATGGGGCTGCACGCGTCCCCCACCTGTGTCCTATCGTTCGGCGACCATGGCGATTGCATCGGCGAGCTGATCGGCCCGGAAATGGGCGGGATGCGCGCGATGTTCACGATGATGAACAATGCGCGGCTGAACGTCGGCCTTCAGGGCGTGCAGGTCGCCGAGCGCGCGACCCAGCGCGCCGTCGCCTATGCCCGCGACCGCGTGCAGGGCGTGCGCGAGGGCAAGCCCGCCACCATTGTCGAATTCCCCGATGTCCGCCGCATGTTGATGCGGATGAAGGCGCAGACGATGGCGGCGCGCGCGCTGGTCTATCTGGCGGCGGCGCAGGTCGATCGCGCCAATGCGGGGGATGCGGCGGCGCGCGCGCTGCTCGACCTGCTCACCCCGCTCGCCAAGGCGCATGGCACCGATATCGGCTGCGAAGTGACCAGCATCGGCATTCAGGTCCATGGCGGCATGGGCTATATCGAGGAGACCGGCGCCGCCCAGCATTTCCGTGACGCGCGCATCACCCCGATCTATGAGGGCACCAACGGCATCCAGGCCGCCGATCTGGTCGGGCGCAAGCTCAACATGGATGGCGGCGCGACGCTGACGGCGCTGCTCGTGCGGATGAAGGCCGATGCGCAGGATTCCGGGCTGATCGCGCTGATCGACGCTTGCGCGGAGGTGACGCAGCATATGCTGGCCGCGGAGATGGATGACCGGCTGGCGGGCAGCTACCCGTTCCTCACCATGGTCGCCACCGCCGTGTGCGGATGGCTGATGGAGGCACAGGGGCGGATCGCCGCCGGGGCCGAGGGCGACCCGGCATTTCTGGCGATGAAGGCAGCCGCTGCGCGCTTCTATGTCGCGCAGATCGTGCCGGAAGCGATGGGGCTGAA
>CAZWZP010000030.1:4787-13405 GCA_964638925.1 uncultured Stakelama sp.
CGCCTCGCGGGCCCTTATGATCGACATGAGGAAGGCAGCGGCGATGGCGAGCGCGGAGGCACTCTACGCTGTCGATGCCGAGACGTTCGCCGCGTGAGACCACCCGTCACCCCAGCGGAAGCTGGGGTGACGGCTAATCAGGCGATCTCGCGATCCAGCAATTCGTGGGCGCTCAGGCCGAGCAGCGCGATATGGTCGCGCACCTTGGGCCAATAGCCGGTCAGGAAACGCTCGCGCTCCGCCAGTTTCAGCCGTTCGACCGCGCCCGCCAGCACGAACATGCCGACGCCGCGGCGCACCTCGACATAGCCGTCGTCCTGGAAGCTCTGATAGGCCTTGGCCACGGTCAGCGGGTTGGCGCCATGTTCGGCGGCGAGCGCGCGCACCGATGGCAATTGGTCCCCCGCCCGATATTCGCCGCGCAGGATCGCCGTTGCGATCGTCGCACGCAGCTTCAGATAAACCGGGCTGTCTTCATGTTCGAGCGCTGTCATGGTGACTTAATACAGCACGGGGGATTAAAGTTCCACCCCCAATGCGGTTTCTACTGAAACCGTCAGACGCTTAACCTACCCAATTCGACACGATTGCGTCGAGATCGGGCCGGGGGCGTTCCTCCAGCGGTTTGGACTGGGTGCCGATATAGACGAAGCCCGCGATCCGCTCGGGCGCGGCACCGAACAGGTCGCGCACGGCGTCGCTGAATGTGGGCCAGCCGGTCAGCCAGTTGGCCGCGAATCCGTGCGCATGTGCGGCGTGGAGCAGGTTCATCGTCGCCGCGCCGACCGACAGTTCCTGTTCCCAGAGCGGGATATGGCTACCGACCTTCGGCGCATAGAGGACCACCACCAACGTCGGGGATTGCCGCGCGAACTGTTCCATCGTCTGGATTTCGAGCGCCGAAGCGGTGGGGCGTTCGGCGCGATAGGCGTCGACCAGCCGCGCGGCAAAGGCATCGCGCGCCTCCGCCGGCACCACCACGAAGCGCCACGGGGCAAGCTTGCCGTGATCGGGCGTGCGCGCGGCGATAGCGAGGATATCGCGCAGCTGCGCGGCATCCGGTCCGGGCGCGACCAGATCGCGCGCCTTGCCCGACCGGCGGGTGCGCAGCAGCGACAGCGGGGTGGTGGTGTCGTTGAAGGTCATGCAGGCTCCGTTAGCGTGCCGATCCACCGCCGCAAAGCAGCCGCCCCCGATTTCTTGTAACAATCATGCTTCACATGCGGGTTTTCGCCGCTAGTCTCCCGCCATCCGGCCCACGGGCCTTATGAAAACAATTCAGGGAGCGACGTGCCAATGGCGCACACACCAGCAGCCGCAGCGGGCGGCGAGCGGACCTTGTTGGGCCACCCGCTCGGCCTGTTCATCCTCTTCTTCGCCGAAATGTGGGAGCGCTTCTCCTACTACGGTATGCGCGCGCTGCTGATCTTCTACCTGACCCAGCACTGGCTGTTTTCGGACGAAAAATCGGGTGTCATCTACGGTGCCTATACCGCGCTCGTGTACATCACCCCTGTGCTCGGCGGCTATCTCGCCGACCGTTACCTCGGACAGCGCAAGGCCGTGCTGTACGGTGCAGTGCTGCTCACCTTCGGCCACTTCCTGATGGGGTTTGAGGGCGATGGCGGGACCGACAGCAGCGCGCTCAATGTCTTCTGGCTCGCTTTGTCCTTCATCATCGTCGGTTCGGGCTTCCTGAAAGCCAATATCTCGGTGATCGTGGGCCAGCTCTATCCGCGCACCGATGTGCGACGCGACGGCGCGTACACCATCTTCTACATGGGGATTAACCTCGGGGCGGCGCTCGGTTCGCTGCTGTGCGGCTATCTCGGCCAGACCTATGGCTGGAGCTATGGCTTTGGCGCGGCGGGCGTCGGTATGCTGCTCGGCCTGATCGTGTTCGTGATCGGCAAGCCGCTGCTGATGGGCAAGGGCGAGGCTCCCGACCCCGAAGCGCTCAAGAAGTCCGTCGTCGGCATCAAGCTCGAATGGCTGCTCTACCTGATCGGTGTCGCCGCCGTGGTCGGCATCTGGCAGCTGATCCAGTATCAGGCGGTGATCGGGTGGCTGCTGATGGTCGCCGGTGCGATTCTGGTCGGCTATGTCCTGTTCACCGCCGTGGTGAAGCTCGACCGCGAGGCACGCGACCGCATCTTTGCTGCGATGTTCCTGATCCTCGGCTCGATCCTGTTCTGGGCATTGTTCGAACAGGCCGGCTCGTCGCTCAACCTGTTTACCGATCGCTATGTCGATCGTGCGGGCGTGCCGGCATCGATGTTCCAGTCGATCAACGCGATCTATATCGTGCTGCTCGCTCCGCTGTTCGCTGCGGCATGGACCTATCTTGGCCGGCGCGGGCTTGAGCCCTCGACCCCGGCCAAGTTCGGTCTGGCGATGCTTCAGCTGGGGCTTGGCTTCCTCGTCCTCGTCTGGGGTTCGCAGGCAGCGGGCATGGAGAACCTGACCCCGGTCATCTTCATCTTCCTGATCTACCTGCTGCACACCACCGGTGAGCTGTGCCTGTCGCCGGTCGGCCTCAGCGCGATGAATCGCCTGGCCCCCGCGCATATGGCGAGCCTGATCATGGGCACGTGGTTCT
Organism: uncultured Stakelama sp.; assembly: GCA_964638925.1. Lineage (GTDB taxonomy): Bacteria > Pseudomonadota > Alphaproteobacteria > Sphingomonadales > Sphingomonadaceae > Sphingomonas. Next base: position 7,387 of record CAZWZP010000030.1, read on the forward strand.
TCGCATCGGCGACCGGCAACTTCGCCGCCGGCCTGATCGCGGCAGCGACGGGGTCCGAGGCTGCGGCAGGCGAAGGCGCGAACAAGGCGGTCGTGCTCGACGTCTATTCGACCGTCGGCTGGGTCGCGATCGGCTTTGGCGTCGCGGTCGTGCTGATCTCGCCGCTGGTCAAGAAGCTGATGCATCTCGACACGCTGCGCGACGATGGCGAGCTGGCGGGCACCGCACAGCTGGCCGAGCCGCAGGCACCGGGTGTCCATCTGGACGACGAAAAGCGCTGATCGTCTGACTATCGGGAGGGGAAAATGGGACTGTTGATCGCGGCCTGTGCGGCGTTTCTGGGGACCCATTTCCTCCTCTCCCACCCCTTACGAAAGCCGCTGGTCGACGCTGTCGGCGAGCGGCTTTTTCTTGGGATCTACTCGCTGGTCGCCTTCGCCACATTGGGCTGGATGGCGCATGTCTATGGGCGGATGCCGGACGAAGCGCCGCTGTGGGCGGTTGGCGACGGGCTATGGGGCGTGGCGAGCGCGATCATGTTGCTCGCCTCGGTTCTGTTCGTCGGGTCGCTGATCGGCAACCCCGCTTTGCCCGACCCTACGGCCAAGCCCAAGGCCGTGCCGCGTCCGCGCGGGGTGTTCGCAATCACCCGCCATCCGATGATGTGGAGCTTTGGCTTGTGGGCGGTGGCGCATATCCTCGTCTTCCCGCAACCGGCGCAGATCGTGCTGGCGGGCAGCATCGGCCTGCTCGCACTCGTCGGTGCGGCGTTGCAGGACGGCAAGAAGCGGCGGCTCCAGCCCGATTTCTGGCCGCGCTGGCAGGATGTGACGAGCTATTGGCCGTTCGTCGCCATCGCCCGTGGGCGGGCACAGGGCGCTGCGGCGTGGCCCGGCACCATCGCCATCGTCGGCGGCACGATCCTGTGGCTCGGCGCGAGCTGGGCGCATCTGCCGCTGGCGGATATGCCGGCAGGCGTGTGGCGGTGGATTGGCGGATAAAGCGATAGCTTTACAACGCAACCAATTCGTTTCGCGCGTGTTCCAACGCGGATGCTTACAATTTGCGACACTCTTTTGGTGGACGCGTCCCGGCGCGCTGGCCATTTTCGGGGCATGATGGTTCGCCCTTTCCTGATCCTCGGCATGGCCGCGCTACCACTCGCCGGGTGCGCCGCCGGTCCCGATTACCGACCGAGCACGGCTACCGAACTCGGCGTCCCGCCCGCTTTCTCGGTCGCGGCGGATCAACAGGCTCAGGCAGACCTGCAACGCTGGTGGACCGCGTTCAACGATCCGATGCTGACTGAACTGGTCGAGCAGGCGGCGGGCCAGAATCTGGATGTCGCGCAGGCGGTCACGCGGCTGCGTCAGGCGCGTGAGGCACTGGTCCAGTCGCGCGCGTCGCTCCTACCCTCGGTCAGCGCCGGGGCCAGCGCGTCGCGCAGCGAGCCGATCCGTGGCACGAGCACCCAGGTGACCCTGCCCGACGGGACCATCACCAGCGTGTCGCAGGGCGGCAGCACCAGCTTCTCGCTCGGCGGCGACGTCAATTATCAGGTCGATCTGTTCGGCGGCGTGCGGCGCGGGGTCGAGGCGAGCCGCGCGCAGCTGGAGGCATCGGGCTACAGCTATGCCGCGACGCTCGTGTCGATTCAGGGTGAGATCGCGCGCAACTATATCCTCGCCCGCGCGGCGCAGGCGCAGCTGGCCAATGCGCGCGAGAGCCTGACCATTCAGGACGACAATCTCGAGATTGCGGGCTTCCGCGTGCAGGCAGGCCTCGTCTCCTCGCTCGATCAGGAACAGGCACGCGCCAACCGCGCCCAGACCGCAGCGTCGATCCCGTCGATCGAGGCGAGCTATAACAGCGCCGTCTCGCGCCTCGGCGTGCTGACGGGGCAGGCTCCGGGCGCGCTCAAGGCGCAGATGGAAGCGGTGCGCCCGATCCCGCAGGGGCCGGAGCGGATCACGGTCGGCATCCCCGCCGACACGCTGCGCCAGCGGCCCGATGTGCGGCTGGCCGAACGCAACCTCGCCGCCACCGTCGCGCAGATTGGCGTGTCGGAGGCGCAACTCTACCCGCAGCTCTCGCTCGGCGGTAGCATCGATGCCGGTGCAGGCAGCATCACCAGCCTGTTCGACGTGATCACCGGGCGCGTGTTTGCCAGTATCGCGCAGACGATCTTCGACGCCGGCCGCACCCGCGCGCAGGTGCGGTCGGCGCAGGCGGCGGCGGATGGGGCTTTCTACGCCTATAAGCAGACCGTGCTGATCGGGATCGAAGAGGTCGAGAATGCGGTCGTCGCGCTCCAGACCGCGCAGGCGCGCGAACGCGAATTCGCCATCGCGCTCGATGCCGCGACCAACAGCGCGATCCTGTCGCGCAGCTCGTACCGCGCTGGCCTCGCCGATTTCCTGACGCTCAGCCAGGCGGAAGCATCGCTGGTGTCCGCGCGCAACGGGCTCAATCAGGCGCGCTCGGACAAGGCGAATGCGCTGATCCAGCTGTATCTCGCGCTCGGCGGCGGCTGGGACGCCGCAACTGCGCCGACGTCTGACACCGTCACCGCCCCTCCCCCCGTTTCTGAAACCGGAACCAATTGATGGCCGACGCAACTGCGAACCCCAAGATCGACGAGTTTCTCGGCGGCAAGACGACGCCGGCGTGGCAGCGCCATGCCAAATGGATCACGCTGGCGCTGGTCGTCGTCGCGGTCCTGTTCGGCGCGTGGAAGATGTTCGGCGGGAGCGCGGAAGCGGGCTATGCCACCCGTGCGGTAGAAAAGGGATCGCTGACCGTCACCGTTTCGGCCACGGGCAAGCTGACCCCGACCAATCAGGTGCAGGTCGGTTCCGAATTGTCGGGCCTGATCACGCGCGTGCTGGTCGACGTCAACGACCGCGTCACGGCGGGCCAGCCGCTCGCGCTGATCGACCCCGAACGGCTCGACGATTCGATTACCCAGGCGCGCGCCGCGGTCGCCGCCGCACAGGCGACGGTCGCGCAGAATCAGGCGACCTTGGTCGAGGCGCAGAGCCAGCTCGCGCGGTTCGAGGAAGTCAGCCGCCTGTCGGGTGGGCGCGTTCCGGCCAAGACCGAACTCGACAATGCCCGCGCCGCCGTCGCCCGCGCGATCGCGACGGTGCGCGCGAGCCAGGCACAGGTGACCTCGCAACAGGCTGCTTTGCGCTCCGCCACGACCCAGCGAAACAAGGCGATCATCCGCTCGCCCGTCAACGGCGTGGTGCTCGCCCGCCAGGTCGAGCCGGGCCAGACGGTTGCGGCATCGTTCAGCACCCCGACCCTGTTCGTGATCGCCGAGGATCTGAGCGCAATGGAGCTGGAGGTCGCGATCGACGAAGCCGATGTCGGTCAGGTCAAGCAGGGGCAGAAGGCCAGCTTCACCGTCGATGCCTTCCCCGGTGAAACCTTCCCGGCGGTGATCCAGCGCGTCGATGTCGGCTCCAACCTGTCGGCGCAGACGAGCACCACGACGACCACCAGCACCACGGCGCAGGTGGTGTCCTATGGCGCGACCCTGGCGGTCGCCAATCCGGAGCAGAAGCTGCGTCCCGGCATGACTGCGACGGCCGAGATCGTGACGCTGCAGAAGAACAACGTCCTGCTCGTGCCCAATGCCGCGCTGCGCTTCACCCCCAGTGCGGGCAGCGGCCAGAGCAGCAGCAGCGGGGTCGCCGGCGCGCTGGTCCCACGCGGCGGGCGGCGCGGTTCGGGCGGCGCGGAGAAGTCGGCGACGATCGGGCGCGGCGCCAAGCAGACCGTCTATGTGAAGGACGAAGACGGCCAGCCGCGCGCGATCGAGGTCACCACCGGCGACACCAATGGGCAGGTCACCGAAGTCCTGTCGGGCGATCTGAAGCCCGGCATGGAGGTCATCACCGGCCAGTTCGCGGGCGAGAGCTCCGGCAGCAGCAAGCGTTCCGGCGGCGGTTCGGGCGGCCAGCGGCGCGGGGGCGGCAGCGGTGGCTGATCCGATCATCCGCCTGCGCGGCGTCACCAAGACCTATGGCGAGGGGCCGACCGCGTTTCAGGCGCTGAAGGGCGTCGACCTTGACATCGAACAGGGCGATTTCGTCGCGGTGATGGGGCCGTCGGGGTCGGGCAAGTCGACCACGATGAATATCCTGGGTTGTCTCGACGTGCCGACGCGTGGGCAATTCCTGTTCAAGAATGTTCATGTCGAGGCGCTGGACCGCGATCAGCGCGCACTGCTGCGCCGCCGCTATCTTGGCTTCGTGTTTCAGGGGTTCAACCTGCTCAGCCGCACCAGCGCGCTGGAGAATGTCGAACTGCCCCTGCTCTATCGCGGCGAGGACAAGAAGACGCGGCATAGCCTGGGCATGGCGGCGCTGGAGAAGGTCGGGCTGGACCGCTGGTGGGACCATACGCCCGCCGAGCTGTCGGGCGGCCAGCAGCAGCGCGTCGCCATCGCCCGCGCGATTGTCACCAGCCCCGACGTGCTGCTCGCCGACGAACCGACCGGCAACCTCGATTCGGAACGGTCGGTTGAGATCATGCAACTGCTCACCAGCCTCAATCGCGACAGCGGCATCACCGTTCTGATGGTCACGCATGAATCGGAGATGGCAGCGTTCGCTCGGACCATCGTTCATTTCAAGGATGGGCTGGTCGAACGCATCGAAACGGGGATGCGCGCGGGGGTTCCCGCCTGATGCTCGGCACCACCTTCACCCTCGCGATCCGCTCGATCCTGCGGCACAAATTGCGCTCGTTCCTGACGACGCTCGGCATCATCATCGGCGTGGCCGCCGTGGTGGCGATGGTTACGCTCGGCAATGCGACAACGGCGGCGGTGCAGAAGCAGATCGCCAGCCTTGGCACCAATATCCTGCAGGTGCGCCCGGGCCAGGGCTTTGGGCGCGGCGGCGGCGGCCCGCGGCCGCCCGATTTCAAGGAGCAGGATGTCGAGGCGATCCGCGAGCAGATCGCCGGGGTCACCGCGGTCGCGCCACAGGCGCAGGCCACTGGCACCGCAATCTATAACGGGGCCAACTGGTCGACCACGATCAACGGCACCGGCAATGCCTATTTCGAGGTCCAGCCCTGGCCACTGACGGGCGGACGCACTTTCGCTCCGGCGGAGGAAGCGGCGGGCAAGTCGGTGTGCATCATCGGCAATACCGTTCGCCAGAACCTGTTCCGCGGCGGCGATGCGATCGGCCGGCGGATCCGCGTCAACGACGTGTCGTGCGACGTGATCGGCACGCTGTCGACGCGCGGACAGGCCGGATTCGGCGGCGATCAGGACGATGTTGTTCTCATGCCGATCAAGACGGTGCAGCGCCGCTTTACCGGCAATCGAGACGTCCGTCTGATGCTGGTCGGCGTCGACGCCGCTTATGACACCGCGACGGTGCAGGCATCGCTAAGCGACCTTCTGCGCGAACGGCGCGGGATCGCGGCAGGTGAGCAGGACAATTTCAACATCTTCGACACCGCCCAGATCAGCGCGACGCTGACCGGGACGACCCAGCTGCTGACCAGCATCGTCGCGACGGTGGCGGCGATCAGCCTGATCGTCGGCGGGATCGGCATCATGAACATCATGCTGGTCAGCGTGACCGAACGCACGCGCGAGATCGGCATCCGCCTGGCGATCGGCGCGGTCGCGCGCGAGGTGCTGATGCAGTTTCTGGTCGAGGCGATCGTGTTGTCGATGCTGGGCGGTGTCATCGGGCTATTGGTGGCGCAGATCGTGATCGCGATCCTGACCCCGGTGATGCAGGTGCCGTGGACGTTCGATCTTCAGATCAACATCATCGCCTTTGCGATCGCGGCCGGGATCGGGGTGGTGTTCGGCTTCTTCCCGGCCCGACGCGCGGCGAGCCTGAACCCGATCGACGCGCTGCGGCATGAGTGATCTATTCCTCCCCTGAGCTTGTCTCAGGGGAGGGGGACCGCCCGCGCAGCGGGTGGTGGAGGGGCGGCCGCGTAGACGGCCGTGACCAGCTCGGCAGAATTCCGCCCTCTGCGA
>CAZWZP010000030.1:13440-24771 GCA_964638925.1 uncultured Stakelama sp.
CTCCCCCAGCAAGCTGGGGGAGGAATTAGCTGAATTGGAGCAGGATGAGGCCGAAGGCGAGGACGATTGCCGCTGCGATGCGGCGGCCCCCGAACCCTTCGCCCAGCATCCATGCGCCCATCAACGCAGCCCAGACCACGGCGGTCTCGCGCAATGCCGATACCTTCGCGACCTCCATCAGCGAGAAGGCGTAGAGCGCGGATCCGAACGAAACGCTCGACAGCGCGCCCGCCGCGACGCCGTGCTTCCACGTCGCTCTGACCGCCCGCCCCAGTTCGCGGCGGCGGAGCAGCAGCGCGGTGGTGGTGATGCACAGGCTGTCGAGCATGAACAGCCACACGATGTAGGTGAACGGACTCGGCGCGACGCGCACCCCGCGCGCATCGGCCATGTTGTAGAGCGCGACCCCGATCGCCGTGGCGAACGCCCAGCCCAGCGCCACCTTGTCCGGGTGCGCGGCGAGCGTCACGCCGCGTGCGGGCAGCGCGAACACAATCACTGCGCCGGTCGCCAGCATCAGGCCGATCCAGCCGATCAGTGGCAATTGCTCATGCAGCACCAGCACCGCAAACCCGGCGGTCAGCAGCGGCGCGGCGCCGCGCATGATCGGAAAGACGAGGCTCAAATCGCCGCGCTGCATCGCCCGCACCAGGCAAATCTGATAGGCGAAATGCGCCGGCACCGCCCAGGCGAGCGCTTGCCATGTCACCGCATCGGGCAGCGGCACGATCAGCGCGAAGGGCGCGATCACGATCGCCGCGCTCGATGACAGCAGCGCCCGCGCGACGAGAATGTCGTCGCCGCGCTTCACCACCAGATTGGTCAGCGCGAGGCTGAACGCCGAAATCAGGCCAAGCGCGATGGCGAGCGCCTGATCACCCATGGATCAGCCGTTCGAGATCCTCCGGCGTATCGACATCGACCAGTTCGGCGGGCGGCACGACGATGTGATGCCCCCGCCGCACCAGATCGCGCGCACCCATATCGCCCTGCGCAGCGAGCAGGTCGGGAATGTGCGCGCGGCCGAACAGCGCGGGCGGGCGCGGGACGACGCCGTCGCTCGACGCGACGATCGCGTCGTCGCCCTGGGCATCGTCGAGCAGGCGATAGATCTGGGTCGCGGTGACGCGCGGCATGTCGGCGAGCGCAATCACCACCGCATCGAGATCGCTGCGCAGCGCCGCCTCCACCCCCAGCCGCAGCGAGCGGCCCAGGCCGGCCGCCGGATCGTCATTGACCACGGTTTCATAGCCGCAGCTGGCGAGGTCGAGCGCGGTTTCCGCCACCACGCCGATTCGCGCGGCGAACGGCACCGCCTCCAGCGCCACCACGACATGCAGGCCGAGCGGGCGGCCGAGATAGGGGATGGTCAGCTTGTCCGCCGCCCCGAACCGGCGCGAGCGTCCGGCGGCGAGCAGCACCAAAGCGGCGCGTTCAGCGCGGATCATGCAGCGCCCGTACCATGCCCGCCGCGATCGACAGCGCGATTTCCGCCGGGCCGACTGCGCCGATATCGAGCCCCGCCGGCCCCTCGACCCGGTCGATCTGGTCGGTCGTCAGGCCCGCCGCCGCCAGCCGCTCGCGTCGCGCGGCATGGCTTTTCCGCGATCCCAGCGCAGCGACATAGCCCGCCCCGCCCTTGAGCGCCGCGATCAGCGCCGGGTCGTCGATCTTGGGATCATGGCTCAGCGTCACCACCGCGGTTGCGCCGTCGGGCCGCAACGCCGCCACTGCCTCGTCGGGCCAGCGATCGTCGAGCGTCACGCCGGGGAAGCGCTCAGACGTCAGAAACCGCCCGCGCGGGTCGATCACGACCGTCGCGATGCCCAGCTCTCGCGCGAGCCCCGCGAGCACCTGCGCGATCTGCACCGCGCCGACGATCAGCAAGCGGCGCGGCGGTTCGTAGCGGTTGATGAAGGCGCCGGGCAGCGGGTCGGTGCTGCTGCGGCCGGTCATGAGGGCGGTCGCCACCTCCAACGCCCTGCCCTCCGCCCGCGCATCCGCGATGGCATCGAACAGCGTAGGGTCAAACCCCTCCGCCGACACCGGCTGGACCATCACCTCGATCTCGCCGCCACAGGGAAGGCCGACCTCCCACGCAGCGGCATCGGCAACGCCATAACGACGCAGCGCAAACCGCGCGCCGGCGATCACCTCCGCCGCGACCGCCATGATATCCGCCTCGACGCAGCCGCCCGACACCGATCCTTCGAACCGGCCATCTTCATGGACGAGCAAATGGCTGCCACGCGGACGCGGGGCAGAGCCCCAGGTCGAGACCACCGTCGCCAGCGCCATCCGCGCTCCGGCCCAGCTGCGCGCGGCGGCGATCACGCTGTCGTTATCGGCCATGGTGCCTCCATAATGTCATCCGAATCACCTAGCCGCCGGAGTAACTTGGTGGAGATAAGACGATGACTGGGATGTTGCGAGCGGCGCTGGTGCTGACCATGATCGCGACACCTGCGATTGCCAAGGAGGCCGTCATCTCGTCCAAGCCGATCATCATCGCGCATCGCGGCGCCAGTGGCGAGCGGCCCGAACACACGCTCGCGGCCTATCAACTCGCGATCGAGCAGGGCGCCGATTTTATCGAACCCGATCTGGTGATGACCAAGGACGGCCAGTTGGTCGCGCGGCACGAGAATGACATCCCCGGCACCCCCGATGTGGCAAGCCGCAAGGAATTCGCCGACCGCAAGCGCACCAAGACGGTCGACGGGGTGAGCTACACCGGCTGGTTCACCGAAGATTTCACGCTGGCGGAGCTGAAGACACTACGCGCCAAGGAACGGCTGCCGCTGCTGCGCCGGGGCAACACCAAGTTTGACGGGCAGTTTGAGGTCCCGACGCTGCGCGAGATCATCGCGCTGGCGAAGGAGGCGTCGACAAAGACCGGTCGGACGATCGGCATTTATCCCGAGACCAAGCACCCCAGCTATTTCGCCTCGATCGGACTGCCGATGGAGGCGCTGCTGGTCGCGGAGCTGAAGGCGGCCGGGTGGGACCGCGCCGATGCGCCGGTGTTCATCCAGTCGTTCGAGGTGAACAACCTCAAGGCGCTGAAGCAGTTGACCGCCGTGCCACTAATCCAGCTGATGGCAGCCGAGGGTGGCCCTGCGGATAAGGCGCAGCCGAGCTACAAGGTGATGGCGACACCGGAAGGACTGAAGGCCATCGCCGCCTATGCCACTGGAATCGGCCCGCAAAAGGACATGGTCGTGGCGGGCGACGGCACCGCCTCGACGCTGGTCGCCGACGCGCATCGCGCGGGCCTCAAGGTCCACCCATGGACCTTCCGCGCGGAGAATTTCTTCCTCCCGTCCGGCCTGCGCAAGGAGATCAACCCCGCCGGACAGGGCGACATGGCCGCGGAAGTTACGCGATTCCTCGATGCCGGTGTGGATGGTTTATTCACTGATTACCCTTATCTCGGGGTGCAGGCACGCGACCGGCACTCCCGCCGTCCGGCCGACTGAGGGACCGCGCGATGCGCAAGGGCTTGATTATTGCTGTCGCGGTTCTGCCGGTCCTCTCGGGCGGCTGCATCGCCAAGACCGCGCTCGACGTCGTCACCGCACCGGTCAAGGTCGTGGGCAAGGCCGCCGACTGGGCGACCACCAGCCAGGACGAAGCCGACCGCAATTACGGCCGCAAGATGCGCGAAAAGGAAGAAAAGGAAGGCCGCGAGGCCAAGAAGCGCGCCGAAAAATGCCGCAAGGACCCCGACGACTGCGATTGATTTTCTGAGCTGCCCTTCAGTGCTCCTGCGAAGGCAGGAGCACACTACTCCGTCAGCTAGTGCCCCGCCCCAACGTCTGCGCAATCGCGCGCAGCACTTGCGGCTTCATTTGCACCCACAAATGACTCGAATCGACCTCGATCGAGCGGGCCGTTTCGCACTCCGGCTCGTGGCAGATCGCGCCATTGACCAGCCCGTCGCTCGCGCTCCAGATCGCGGTCGCGGGGACCGGCAGCGGCGACGAGGCTTCCTCCAGCATCGCGCGCACCGCCGGATCGTCGGCGCGCTGGCCACTGACCAGCTCGAATACCCGCCAGACATTTGTCGCGGTAGGCAGGCCGCCAAAGGGCGAGCTGACCGTGATCACCTCGCGCACCAGTTCGGGGCGGCGATGCGCGGCGATGCGCGCCATGATCCCGCCCAGTGAAACGCCGACAAGGGTCACTTTCTCACCCGTCTCGTCTTTGACCTGCGCGATCCGGTCGATCAGCCGCTCGCCCTCTGCCCCGATCGCGCGCGCACCGAAATTGCGGCCCAGCGCCCAGGGGTAGGCGCGATAGCCGAGCGCATCGAGATAGCGGCGCATCACGATGTTGCTTATGTCGCTATTGACCAGCCCCGGCAGTGTCAGCACCGGTCGCCCGTCGCCGCGCGGCTCGGCCAGCAGTTCCTTCCACGCGAACGGCAGCGACCCCAGCGACAGCGCTGCGCGCGGCCATTCGGCAAGCAGCGCGGAGGCGGGCGGGGCTTTGGCTTCAAGATTCACCGGCATCGCATTACTCCTCGCCGACACAAGCTCCGGCAAACCCCTCGGTTCCGTGCGTGGCGCCGCCATGCTATGCTGCGGACATGATGAGTGAAACCCATGTTTTGGAACGCCCGCCCGAAGGCGCAGGCACCGATTGGACCATCCCCCAGAATTGGGACGCCTTCACGGCCGAGGAACACGCCGTGTGGGACACGCTGTACGAACGGCAGATCAAGCTGCTGCCCGGACGCGCATCGAAAGCGTATCTGCGCGGGCTCGACCTGCTCAAACTGTCCGAAAGCGGCATTCCGAATTTCGAGGAGCTGTCCGAACGCCTGATGAAGGCGACGGGATGGCAGGTCGTCGCCGTCCCCGGCCTCGTCCCCGACGACGTGTTCTTCGACCATATGGCCAATCGCCGCTTCGTCGCGGGCAATTTCATCCGCCGCGCCGACCAGCTCGACTATCTGCAGGAACCCGATGTCTTCCACGACGTGTTCGGGCATGTGCCTTTGCTCGCCGATCCGGTGTTCGCCGATTATATGGAAGCCTATGGCCGCGGCGGGCAGCGCGCGTTGCAGCATGGTGCATTGAAACAGCTTTCGCGGCTCTATTGGTACACCGTCGAGTTCGGGTTGATCCAGGAGGATAACGACCTGCGCATCTATGGCGCGGGGATCGTCTCCAGCTATGGTGAGAGCCGCTTCGCGCTCGACAGCGACAGCCCCAACCGGATCGGCTTTGACCTGAAGCGCGTGATGCGGACCAATTACCGCATCGACGATTTCCAGCAGAATTACTTCGTCATCCCCAGCTTCGACGAACTGCTGCGCGTCACGATCGAGACCGACTTCGCGCCGCTCTACGACGAGATCCTCGCGCAGCCGGACATCGCGATTGCGGCGATCGAGCCGGGCGACCGGGTGATCACGCTGGGCACGCAGGACTATGCGCGGAGCCGCGACGCGGCCTGAAACCGCTCATCGTCGCCCCGGGCTTGACCCGGGGCCGGGCTGTTCTAGAGGCGGAAGAAGAAGCTCCGTCCCGGCTCAAGGCCGGGACGACGAAACCCTCACCAGCTCCCGAACCCCGGTGCCAGCCCCTGCCCGTCCGGGCCGGGCCGCATCGTGCGGTCCCAGCCATAGCGCGTCCGCTTGCGCAGCCGCAGCGTCGGCCAGTCGCCCATCGGGGTCTTGCCCGCCAGCCGCAGACCGTGACGGCGATAGGCATTCGCGACCCGCTCCGCCTGCGTCTCCAACAAGCCCGCCAGGATCAACGTCCCCCCCTCCGCCAGCACCGCGCTGATGCTGGGCGCGAGTTCGATCAGCGGACCGGCCAGGACATTGGCGATGACCAGGTCATAGGGCGCGCGGCCGACCAGCAGCGGATGCTCCAGCCCCGCCGCGGCGGCGAGCGCGAGCTGGCCCTGCATCACGCCGAGCGGGACGCCATTGATCGCGGCATTTTCCGCCGTGACCTCGACCGACACCGGATCGATATCCGACGCGGTCGCATAGGCGCGCGGCCACAAATGCATCGCAGCAAAGGCGAGCAGCCCGGTGCCGGTGCCAATATCGATCAGATTATCGACCCGCTCCCCCCGCGCGCGCATCGCATCGAGCGTGCGCAGGCAACCGGCGGTGGTCTCATGCGTCCCCGTGCCGAACGCCCGGCTCGCCTCGATCTGAAACGTCTTCGCGCCCGCAGGCACGTCACCCCGATTGGTCGAAGTATGGACATAGAAGCGCCCGGCATGAACCGGCGCGATCCCCTGTTGGCTCAGCGTCACCCAATCCTCGTCCGGGATCTGCTCGATGACCTCCTTCGCCTTCTTCGCGCTCGGCACCAGGGTGCGGACGGCGGCAATGTCGGCCTTGCCCGGCTTCGCCTCGAAATAGGCCTCCAGCTGCCAGGCGAGCGGATCGTCGGGGATCGTCTCGCTGGTCAGCAGCACCGGCGCGGGGTCGATGCCGAGCAGTTCGGCGCCCTCGAAATCGATCGCCTCGGCCTCGTCACGCGTGCACGGCAGGGTCAGTTTCCAGCTGGTCATCGCACGTAGCTCGCGCCGTTCACGTCGAGCACCGCGCCGGTCATCGACGCAGGAGCCTCCAGCGCGCAGAAACGGGCCATGGTCGCGACCTCATCGGGCATGGCGACGCGGCCGAGGGGGATGTCGGCGAGCAATTTGTCGCCGCCGCGGCTGGCCAGATACTCCTCGGCCATCCCGGTCATGGTGAAGCCGGGACAGATGGCGAAAGCGAGGATGCCTTCCTTGGCATAGCCGCGCGCGATGCTCTTGGTCATGCCGATCATGCCCGCCTTGGACGCGGCATAATGCCAGTGCGCCGGCGAGTCGCCGCGATAGGCCGCGCGGCTGGCGATGTTGACGAGGCGACCGCCTTCTCCGCGTTCCTGCCAGTGCCTGACCGCAAAGCGGCTGAGCTGCGCCGATGCGGTCAGGTTGACCTGCATCGTGCGCTCCCACGCGGCCAGCCAGGCGTCGTCGTCGAGGTCGATCGGGGCCGCCTCGAAAATCCCGGCATTGTTGATCAGCACGTCGATCCGCCCGTCGAGCCGGTCGAGCGCGGCCTGCCACAGAGCGGCGGGGGCGGCGGGATCGGTGAAGTCGGCGGGGATGCCGCTCGCGGTCCCCTGCCCCACCGCGCGCACATCGCGCTGCTCGAAGCTGGAAAGGATCGCGGCGCCGATGCCGCGGCTGGAACCGGTGACTAGGATATGGGTGGTCATGGCGACGCGGTTAGTCGGAACGCGCGGCATGTCAAATCTCCCCTCCCGCTTGCGGGAGGGGTCGGGGGAGGGCCTGTCATCTGGACGACGTCGGGGAGGACAGGCCCTCCCCTAGCCCCTCCCGCGAGCGGGAGGGGAATGAAGAAGGTCAAGCCGCCACGCTGGCCGAGAAGCTGGTCGCCGCATCGCTGAGCTGGCCCAGCCGTTCGTCGATCTCGCCGAACGCATGTTCGAGCGAGTCGATCTCGCCCGCGACGGCATGGCTGTCCTCGCGAATCGCACCGATCGTGTCGGACATCGAATCCGCCGCGAGTGCGGTTTCGTCGACCGCAGCGGTGATTGCGGTGACGGTCTGCGCCTGCATCGCCATCGCGTCGCGGATGCGGTCGGCGCTGGCCTGGACCTCGCTCACTGTGGCGCGGATTGTGGTGCTGGTCGCCACCGTCTGGTCGGTTGCCGTCTGGATCGCGGCAATCTTGGCCGCGATATCGTCGGTCGCGCGTGCAGTCTGGCTGGCGAGGCTCTTCACCTCCTGCGCCACCACCGCGAAACCACGCCCTGCGTCGCCCGCCCGCGCCGCCTCGATCGTCGCGTTCAGGGCCAGCAGATTGGTCTGGCCCGCGATTTCACGGATCAGGCCCAGGATCGATTCGATCGACTGGGCATGGCCCGCCAGCGTCGCGCTCATCATCACCGCTTCGCTCGCATGGCGGCTGGCGCGCTGGGCAACGTCGCCCGCAAGATCGACCTCGGCACGCGCATCCTCGATCGCGCGGATCAGCCCGGCGGCGGTCGATGCCGCCTCACGCATCGCCAGCGCCGATTGTTCGGCGGCGGCGGCGACCTCGTTGGTCTTGCCCTGCATCCCGCGCGCCGCATTCGCCGCGCCGCGCGCCTGGTCGCGCACCCGCGCGCCCAAGGTGCTGGTCATGTCGATCGTGCCAGCGATATCGGCGCGGAAGCGGTCCGATTGCCCCTTGCGATCCCGCCGGGCGAGCTCCGCGTCGCGAATGCCGAGCCGCGACGCCATGAAATCCGCCTCCAGCATCGACATGCGCGTCGCCACATCGCTCAACCGACTCAATGTCGCGACATCATCGGGCAGACGATCGCCCAGAATCGCAAAGGTGCGCGCATGGGCAAAGGCGAACGCCGACAGCAAGGCGGGCAGCGGAACCCGCGCCCGATGCGTATCATCGGCATGTTTGCCCGCCATCTCGACCCATTCGCTGTCGAACGGGCGCGAATATTTGATGCGGGTATAGCGCGTGCTGAGCGCAATCTGCTCCTCAAGCCGCGCACCGACGAAGAAGCCGCGCACATGCGCGGTCGCGGGCAGCGAGAGATAATGGTCCCAGAACGCGCGCGCGATCGTCTCGAAATCGTTGCCGATCAGCTCGGCAATGCGAGCGCAGCCCCCGGAAATCGCGCCGTCCCAGTCATAGTCGCGGATTCGCTCGGCAATGGGGCGGTCGTCGCCGCTCCACTGCCCGAGCTCCTTTGCTCCGGCCATTCAACCCCTCCATCATGCAGCGACTTTTGCGATGAATTCGCCCGCGCTGCTCTTGAGTGTACCCAGTTCGTTATCGAGCACGGCAAAGCCCTGACCGACGCGCTCGATATCGCTTGCGACGCTTTCGGTATCCTCGCGGATCGCCCCGATCGTCGCCGACATCGAATCGGCAGCCAGCGCGGTTTCATCGACCGCTGCGGTGATCGCGGTCACGGTCTGTGCCTGAACCTCCATCGCCCCGCGGATGCGGTCGGCACTGGCCTGAACTTCCTGAACGGTGTTGCGGATCGAGGCGTTGGTCTCAACCGTGCTGCGCGTTGCCGACTGGATCGCGGCGATCTTGCCGGCAATGTCGTCGGTCGCACGCGCGGTCTGGTTGGCGAGGCTCTTCACCTCCTGCGCCACCACGGCAAAGCCACGTCCCGCGTCCCCGGCGCGCGCCGCCTCGATCGTCGCATTGAGCGCGAGGAGGTTGGTTTGCCCGGCAATGTCGCGGATCAGGCCCAGGATCGATTCGATCGACTTGGCATGGTCGGACAGCATCTCGCTCATCGCCACCGCTTCACCTGCCTGTGCCGAGGCGCGGGTGGCGATGTCGGCGGCGACCTCGACTTCGGTACGCGCATCCTCGATCGCGCGGATCAGGCCCGCAGCGGTGTGCGCCGCTTCGCGCATCGCCAGCGCCGACTGTTCGGCTGCGGCCGCGACCTCGCTCGCCTTGCCCAGCATCCCGCGCGCTGCCGCCGAGGTGTGGCTGGCCTGCGCACGCAGCGATTCGCCCTCGCTCGACGCGCGCTCGACCGTGGTGCCGATCGAGTCGCGAAACTGCCCGGCGAGGCGGTCGCGCGCCACCGTGGCGCTGTGTTCGCGATAAAGATTGTACAGTTCGACGGTGATGTCGCTTTCCAGCGCGGAGAGGCGCATCAGCGTGTCGATCAGCGACGGGAGCCGCGCATCGCCCGGCTCGACACTACGGACAAGCACGTCGAGCGCGGCGCGATCGCTGGCATTGATCATCGACAGCAGCGCCATCGGCTCGACATCTGCGCCATAGGCAGCGGCAACCGAGCGTTCGATCGATTCGACCCAGGCACGGCCGCGCGTATCGAGGAAGCGGTTGCGCAGGAACACGATGCCGACATCGATCATCTTCTGCGTGTCGTCGGGTGCCCAGTCGCGCTCATCGGCGAAACAGCGCAGCCATTGCTGCCAATAGGCTTCCGACACCGACCGGATTTCGGGTTCCAGCAGATCCCACACATCGCGACTCAGGCGATCCATCGACCCGTCGAAGTCAAAGATTCGCAGCCGCGCGGCGATGTCGATCCGCGCGCTCATCGCGCCCGTTGCCGGCATGTCCTTGTTCGCTCGCGATCGAGTCACGGAATCGGTCCCCCTTTGCCACTGACGCACCTCACGCCGGGCCTTGCTGACAAGGGTAAAAGGGAATTGGTTAAGGGCGAGTTAGGGACAGCCATGTCGCGATATCTTGCATCCATTGCAGCGCGGGCTAATGGAGAGCGCAAATCATAGGGGACATGCCTTGGCCAAGGCCCGCAATATCAACCGCCCGCTCTCTCCGCACCTTCAGGTCTGGAAATGGGGGCCGCACATGACCGTGTCGATCCTGCACCGCGTGACGGGCAGCGGGATGGCGACCGTTGGCGTCGGCGTCTTCCTATGGTGGCTGTGCGCGCTGGCCTCGGGTCCTGAGGGCTATGCCAAGTTCCTCGACTGCCTGACGGTCGAGAGCGGCGCGCCCAACGCGATCGGCTACATCCTGGGCATCGGCCTGACGCTCAGCTTCTTTCAGCACATGATGACCGGCATCCGCCATTTCGTCATGGATGCCGGCGCCGCGTTCGAGCTGAAAGCGAACAAGAATTTTGCGGTGATGACGATGGTCGTGTCGGTCGTGCTGACCGCCGCGCTGTGGGGCTGGATCGTGCGCGGCGAACTGACCAAGGCACCCAAGGCAGAAACCCCGATCGCGGTGGAGACGAAGTAATGGGTACCGGAACCAGCATCGGCCGCGTCCGCGGCCTCGGCTCGGCGCATGAGGGCACGCATCATTGGTGGCACCAGCGGCTGAGCGCGGGCTCGAACCTGCTGCTGATGACCTGGCTGATCGTCAGCCTGATCCGCCTGCCCGACTTGGGCTATGAAACCGTGCAGGCGTGGCTGTCCGCGCCGATCGCCGCAGTGCCGATGATCCTGCTCGTGGTCAGCGTCTTCTATCACTTCAAGGCCGGGCTTCAGGTCGTGATCGAGGATTATGCGCGCGACGCCAGCCGCGTCGTGTTGATGACGCTGCTCAACTTCTTCGCCATTGGCGGCGCGGTCTTTGCGATCTTCTCGATCCTCAAGATTGCGTTCACCACCGTTACCACCGGAGCACCCGCCTGATGTCCGCGTACAAGATCATCGACCACAGCTATGATGCCGTCGTCGTCGGCGCCGGCGGTTCGGGCCTGCGCGCGACCATGGGCTGCGCCGAGGCGGGCCTGAAAACCGCGTGCATCACCAAGGTGTTCCCGACCCGGTCACACACCGTCGCGGCCCAGGGCGGCATCGCCGCCT
>CAZWZP010000031.1:0-24436 GCA_964638925.1 uncultured Stakelama sp.
CGGCGACAATGACCGCCTCGCCGCGCGCGTCGCGCAAGCCGCCGATGCGAACGGCGTCGTGCTGCTCAGCGATATCGACGGCCTCTACGACCGCAACCCGGCGCTCCCCGGTGCCGAGCATATCGCACAGGTCACCCAGATCGACGCGCGGATCGAGGGGATGGCCGATCGCGGCTCCGCCTCCGGCATGGGATCAGGCGGGATGGTGTCGAAGATCGAAGCGGCACGGATCGCGGCGAGCGCCGGGGTCAGCCTCGCCATCGCCAGCGGCCGGATCGACCGCCCGCTCTCCGCCGATGCGCGCCACACCATCTTCCTCCCCGAAAAACGCACGCGCGCCCGGAAAGCCTGGCTCGCCGGACGGCTGACTGCCAAGGGCAGCATCACGATCGACGCCGGCGCCGCCGCCGCGCTGGCCGAAGGCCGCAGCCTGCTCGCGATCGGCGCGACGGCGGTGCGCGGCATGTTCTTCCGCGGCGATCTGGTGACGATCGAGGGCCCCAACGGCCCGATCGCGCGCGGCCTCGCCGAATATGATGCGGGCGAAGCGCAGGCGATCCTCGGCACCCGCAGCGAGGATCAGGGCGAGATCCTCGGCTACGCCCCCCGCGCAGCGCTGGTCCACCGCAACCATATGGTGCTGTTGTGAGCCTGACCCTCGCCCTCACCGGCGCGACCGGCTTCGTCGGCAAAGCGACGGTCGACCACGCCCTGGCCCGCGGCCACCGCGTCCGTGCGCTCACCCGGCGCGACCAGCCGCCGCGCGACGGGGTCACCTGGATCGTCGGCAGCCTGGACGACGAACCCGCCCTCGCACGCCTAGCCGAGGGAGCAGACGCGGTCGTCCACATCGCCGGCGTCGTCAACTCACCCACGCCGCAGGGCTTCATCACCGGCAATGTCGACGGCACCCGGCGCATGGTCGCCGCCGCCACAAGTCAAAACGTCCGCCGCTTCGTCCATGTCTCGTCGCTATCGGCGCGCGAGCCGGACTTGTCGCTCTATGGCAAGTCCAAGGCGCTGGCCGAGGATGAGGTCCGCAAGTCCGGCCTCGACTGGACGATGGTCCGCCCGCCCGGCGTCTATGGTCCGGGCGATCTGGAGATGCGCGACGTGTTCCGCATGGCGAAACTCGGTTTCGTCGTGCTGCCCCCCGCAGGTCGCGTCTCGCTGGTCCATGTCCGCGACCTCGCCCGGCTGCTGGTGGCGATGGCGGAGACCGATACGGGTCGCCACATCTATGAGTGCGATGACGGCGTCGATGGCGGCTATATCCACGCAGAATTTGCCCGGCTGGTGGGGGGCGCGGTCGGCAAGCGCCCGATCCCGCTCCACGTCCCCCGCGCCTTGCTCCATCTTGTCGGCCATGCCGACCGCTTCCTGCGTGAGGCAAATGCCAAGCTCACCCCCGACCGCGCCGCCTATTTGAGCCACCCCGACTGGACCGCAACCCCGCACCACCGCCCGCCAGCGGAGCTATGGACGCCGCAGATCGCGACACGCGACGGGATGGTTGAAACGGCGGACTGGTATCGGTCACAGGGACTGCTTTAAGATATGCGTCACCCCGGGCTTGACCCGGGGCCCCGCTGCCTTGACGGGTCGAACAAGCGGGACCCCGGCTCAAGGCCGGGGTGACGAATGGGGAAGTCCCGTCACCTCGCCCCGCTCTTCCCGCAATTCCGCCGCAATCGCTTGGCAGTGCCAGCCCACATCATTAAGGACCGCGCATGAGCGACCGTAACGACACCTTCACCACCATCTCGGCCCAGATCGAGCCCTTCAACAAAAAGGGCGTCGCGCTGACCGATTCCACCACCTTTGCCGGCGATCTCGAATGGGACAGCCTGACTGTGATGGATTTCGTCGCGGCGATCGAGGATGAGTTCGACATCATCATCACCATGAACATGCAGGCGGAGATCGAAACCGTCGGCCAGCTGGTCGATGCGGTCCAGAAGCTGAAGGGCTGAACCCACGTGACCGACGCACTCGCCACCTCCGACGCACCGGCTCCCATGACGGGAGAAAAGCCCGATCTGATGCGCAAGTTCGACGCGATCATCGCCGAGCGCAAGGCGCTGCTCGATGCCGGCTTCACCGATCCTTACGCGGTGGTGATGGAACAGGTGAAATCGCCGACCGAGGCGGTGATCAAGGGCAAGGACACGATCCTGCTCGGCACCTATAATTACATGGGCATGACCTTCGACCCCGACGTGATCGCGGCGGGCAAGGCGGCGCTGGACCAGTTCGGCAGCGGCACCAACGGCAGCCGGATGCTCAACGGCACCTTCCGCGACCATATGGAGGTCGAACAGGCGCTGCGCGATTTCTACGGCACCACCGGCGCGATCGTGTTCTCGACCGGATACATGGCCAATCTCGGCATGATTTCGACGCTCGCCGGCAAGGGCGATTACGTCATCCTCGACGCCGACAGCCACGCCTCGATCTATGACGGGTGCAAGCAGGGCGTCGCCGAAATCGTCCGCTTCCGCCACAACAGCGTCGAGGATCTCGACAAGCGCCTCGGCCGCCTGCCCGCAGAGGCCGGCAAGCTGGTGGTGCTTGAGGGCGTCTATTCGATGCTCGGCGACATCGCCCCGCTCAAGGAAATGGTCGCCGTCGCCAAGAAGCATGGCGCGATGGTCCTGTCCGACGAAGCGCATTCGATGGGCTTTTACGGCCCCAATGGCCGCGGCGTGTACGAAGCTTTGGGCTGCGAGGATGATGTCGATTTCATCGTCGGCACGTTCAGCAAATCGGTCGGCACCGTCGGTGGTTTCTGCGTGTCGAACCATCCGAAGTTCGAGGCGATCCGCCTCGCCTGCCGTCCGTACATCTTCACCGCATCGCTGCCGCCCAGCGTCGTCGCCACCGCTGCGACCTCGATCCGCAAGCTGATGACCGCGCATGAAAAGCGCGCGCGACTGTGGGACAATGCCCGCACGCTTCACGCGGGGCTCAAGGACATGGGCTTCAAGCTCGGGACCGAGCAGGCCGACAGTGCGATCATCGCGATCATCCTGACCGATCAGGTGCAGGGCGCAGCGATGTGGCAGACGCTGCTCGAAAACGGGCTCTACGTGAACCTCGCGCGTCCGCCCGCGACCCCGGCTGGCACCTTCCTGCTGCGCTGCTCGCTGTGCGCTGAGCATACGCCGGAGCAGATTCAGCGCGTGCTGGGCATGTTCAAGGCGGCGGGCCAGGCGGTCGGCGTGATCGCCTGACCGCTGGCGTTGGCCACGGCCACCGCCTAGAGACCGGATCATGAGCGAGAACCGCTTCACCGGGCTGACGCGCCGCCTGTCCGCGCTGGACTGGCGGGCCGGGCTGATGATCGTAGTTGCCCTGCTCGGCTGCGGCGTGCTCGCGCTGCTGGTGGTCAAGCAGCGTGGTGCCGACGAGCAGCGCCAGGCCGCGTTGGCGCGGCAGTCCGACAGCTATGAGGTGATGGTCCTCGCCAAGGGCTTTGCCGCCACGGTGGCACAGGCCGAGGCGACCTTGGGCCGCTATGTCGTCGCGGGCGAGCGTCGCGTCGGGCGCGACTATGTCGAGCAGTGGCGTCGCGCCGACGGCCAGCTAGGGCTGCTTGAGCGTCGGGTGCGCGGCAGCCGCGACCAAAGCGACCGTGTCACCCGGCTACGCAGCGCATTTGCCGCGCGCGGTGCCGAACTGGCCGAAGTCGCGCAGAACACCAATTTTGGCCGCAACGAAGCCGCCTATGCCTATTTCAACGAAGCGCGCCGATCTCCCCATCTTGCCGCTCTGTCGCGCGAGACCGGCACGATCTTTGACGCCGAGCGCCAGTTGCTGCGTGCCCGCGCTGAACAGGCCCGACTGACCGCTGCAGGCGCGGCCGAGGAGAGCCGCAACCTCGCCATCTTTGGCGTACTGCTCGCCTTTGGCGCGATCGTCCTTGGCTGGCTCAACGTCCGCGCGATCCGTGACCGCGCCGCCGCCGCCGCCGAGGTCGAGGCGCAGCGCCAACGTTCGGTCGAACTGGAAGCGGCAGTGGCCGCCGCCACTGCTGGCCTCCAGGCCGAGGCGCGCGAGCGTGCCGCGGCCGAGGAAAAACTGCGCCAAGTCCAGAAGATGGAGGCGGTGGGCCAGTTGACCGGCGGCATCGCGCATGATTTCAACAATATGCTGGCAGTCGTGCTGGGCGGCATCGAACTCGCCAAGCGTCACCTGCCCGACCGCGCGGACGAGGCACTGCGCCATATCGACAATGCCAGCGAAGGTGCCAGCCGCGCAGCGGCGCTGACCCGCCAGCTGCTCGGCTTTGCCCGATCGGAGGCGCTGGCACCCGAAGCGATCGAGCCGACCGAGCTGATCGCGGGCATGTCGGTGCTGCTCGACCGGACACTGGGCGACGGCATCACGATCGAAACGCGCAGCGCCGGGACGCAATGGCATGTCTGGGCCGATCGCGTGCAGCTTGAGAATGCGCTGCTCAACCTTGCGGTCAACGCGCGCGATGCGATGGACGGACGCGGCACACTGGTGATCGCATCGGGTCATGTCGCGCTTGACGGCGATACTGCGGGCGAATGCGCACCCGGCGACTATGTCAGCATCGCGGTGACCGACACCGGCACCGGCATGACCAAGGAGGTCATGGACCGCGTGTTCGAACCCTTCTTCACCACCAAGCCGGTCGGCAAGGGAACCGGCCTCGGCCTCAGCCAGATTTTCGGATTTGTCCGGCAGTCGGGGGGGGAGGTACGGATCGAGTCGACCGTCGGCGAAGGTACGACGGTCACGATGCTGCTGCCGTGTCACGCGGCGACGCGCAAGGCGGCGGTCGCCCCCGAGCGGATCGGGCCGCGCGCCGAACCGCATCACGCGCTCGACATCCTGGTGGTCGAGGATGACCCGCGCGTTCTATCGGCAACGCTTGCCGCTCTTGAAGAGCTCGGCCACCGCCCCGTCGCCTGCTCTGACCCGCTGGCGGCCCCCGGGATTGTCGCGCATCTGCGCGCGCTCGATCTGGTGATGACCGATGTGTTGATGCCTGGTCAGACGGGACCGGAAATGGTCGCCGCGCTGGAACCCCAGCTCGACTCCGTCGCGATACTCTACGTGACCGGCTATGCCGGTGAGGCCGATCAGGACCGCTTTGCCGGCCGACCGGTCCTGCGCAAGCCGTTCACCCTCGCCGCGCTGGAGCAGGCGCTCGCCGATGCGATCGCGTCCCGGGGGCACATCGACGCGGCGTCAGGCTAGATTTACCCGCAACCTTCGATATAGCAGTGCAATTCCCGCCGGATCGGCCGGCACTTTGTCAGTTTGAAGGCGCGAACCGATCCCGATGACCGCACTCGACCGGTACATGGCGCGCCTGATCGCGGTCCCGCTGATCTCCACGCTACTGATCTCTGCGATGCTGCTGGTGCTCGACCGGATGCTGCGCCTGTTCGACTTCGTGGCGAGCGAGGGTGGGCCAGTCAGCGTGGTGTGGCAGATGCTGGCCAATCTGCTGCCCGAATATCTCGGTCTCGGCATCCCGATCGGGTTGATGCTCGGCATCCTGCTCGCCTTCCGCCGCCTCGCCACCACGTCGGAGCTCGACGTGCTGCGTGCGGTGGGGATGAGCTATGGCCGGATGCTGCGCGTGCCGTTCATGTATGCCATCGCACTCGCCGCGCTGAACCTCGCGATTGTCGGCTATATCCAGCCGCTGGCCCGTTACAATTATGAAGGGCTGCGGTTCGAGCTGCGCACCGGTGCGCTCGGCGCATCGATCAAGGTGGGTGAGTTCACCAACCTGGGCGACCGCATGACGCTGCGGATCGAGGAGAGCAAGAACGAAGGGCGCGACCTCTCGGGCATCTTCGTCAGCGCGCGCGCGCCGGGCGGCGACATCGTGTCCGCGACCGCCGAAAAGGGCCAGTTCCTGCGCACCGACGATCCCGACGTCATCATCTTCCGGCTGACCAAGGGCACGCTGATCCACCAGTCGCCCAAGTTCGACGTGCCGCGCGTGCTGACCTTCGACGCGCACGATCTGCCCATCGACCTGCCCAAGTTCGAGCAATTCCGTCAGCGCGGCGAGAACAAGCTCGAACTCACGCTGCCGCAGCTCGCCAAGATCGGCAGCGATCCACAGGTGAGCGAGCAGGAGCGCGACGCCAGCCGCTCGACCTTCCATTTCCGGGTGGTGGAGGTGGCGACGATGCTGCTGCTACCCTTCCTCGCCCTGGCGCTGGGCGTGCCACCCAAACGATCGACCTCCGCGCTCGGCGTGTTCCTGTCGATCGTGATGATCGTCACCTATCACAAGATCAACGAATACGCCCAGTCGATCGGCAGCCTGGGGCGGATCGACCCGCTGATCGCGCTATGGGGGCCGTTCCTGATCTTCGCCGCTCTGGTGTTCTGGATGTATTACACGCTCGCCTTTGTGCCCGGTGGCCAGCCGATCGGGGCGCTTGAGAAGTTCTTCGCCAAGGCGTGGAAGTCGGTCGCGAAATATCTGCCCGGCCGGCGCAAGCGGAAGGCAGCGGCATGATCCACGCGCTCACCGACTTCTTCCCGTCGCGGACCGTGTCGCTCTACATGGCGCGCTCGTTCCTGATCAACACGTTCGCGTTCCTGATCGGGTTGGTGCTGATCCTGCAGACACTGGACCTTCTCAGCGAATCCGGGCGGATCCTCGCCTATCCCGGCAATGGCGATGCCCAGGTGTGGAAATATGTCAGCCTGCGCGTGCCGCAGATCATCGCGACCTTCCTGCCCTTTTCGGTGCTGCTCGGCACGATCATCACCTTCAGCACGATGAACCAGAATAGCGAGATCATCGCGCTCAAGGCGTCGGGCCTGTCGGCGCATCAGGTGCTTGCGCCGCTGATGATCGCGGGGCTCGGGGTCGCGATCATCTCGTTCAACTTCAACGACCGCATCGTCTCGCGCGCCAGCACGACGCTGGCGGCGTGGAAGAAGGTCGAATATGGGCCGCTGCCGATCGACCGTGGCGACCGGTCGAATGTGTGGGTCCGCGATGGCAGCCATCTGGTCCATGCCCAGCAGATCAAGGGGCGCGGCGACGCCGCGATCCTGGGCGGCATTACCGTTTATGAACGCGACGGCGCGGCGCTGAAATCGCTGGTCCGCGCCAAGATCGGGCGGCGTGAGGGCGATGGCTGGCGCATCGAGGGCGCGGAGCGGTTCGACGTCGCAACCGGCAAGCTGACCCCGTTGGGCACCGTCGTGGTAGCGCAGGGCGTCCGCCCCGACCAGTTCACCCTGTCCAATGTCGATGCCGAAAGCATGTCATTCGGCGCGCTGTCCGAAGCGATCGACGATCTGCGCGCCGCCGGCCGTCCGACCAAGGCGCTGGAAGGCGCGCTGTGGCACAAATTGTCCGGCCCGCTCTCCGCCGTGCTCATGCCGCTGCTCGCCGCCGTCGCCGCCTTCGGCATCGCGCGCTCGGGCAAGCTGTTCGTCCGCGCGGTGATGGGGATGGGCCTCGGCTTTCTCTATTTCGTCGCCGACAATTTCGCGCTGGCGATGGGCAATCTGGGCGCCTACCCGCCCTTCCTTGCCGCCTGGGCACCGTTCCTGCTGTTCGCGATGATCGGCGAAGCGGTGCTGCTCAAGAGCGAGGAATAGCCGTCGCTTGTCAGCGATTGCGCGAGAACAAATCCCTCTGCGCCTGATTGATCGGGCCGTCGGCCCAATCGACCTCACGCTTGGTCACCGGCACATGCTCCCAACGACCGAAAAACAATGTTCCGTGGATGCCGTCCGCATCGCGCTTCAGCACCGGACGAGACCAAATGGCGTTCAGCGCTCGGCCTGCCGCCGCCTGACCGACGCGGTCGATAAGGTCATTGATCAGCTCCATATCCTGATCGCGCGGAAATATGAGCGCGAACTCGTCCTCGGTCGCTTGGAAGAGGCTGAAGGTTGCGTTGTCGGCGTCGTCGACGATCTGAACGTTCTTCAATGCTGGGTCAGCCCGCCCGCACCTTCATCGTGCTCGCCGCCAGCCGCGCCATCAGGCCGCGCAGGGTGGGGTAGTTGGCTTGCCTGTAGGTCGACTCCGCCCCCAGCGCCTCCGACAGCCGCCGGTGCGCCTCGCCCAGCGCATGATAGGGCAGGCTCGGCAGCAGGTGATGGAGCGCATGGAAACGCAGTCCCACCGGCGCCCACAGATAGGGCAGGAACCCGCCCGGCACGTTGACGCTGTCGAGATACTGCGCGGTCACCGTCAGCGGCTCGCCCTCATTCTCCCACAGATGCGCGACCAACGTGCGGACCTGATTGAGCACCGCGACGCCCGAGATCACGACCATATAGGTCAGGAAAACCTTTAGCGGCAGCACGCCGGTCGCGACCGTGGCGATCAGCATCACCGCAACCACGCTCGCGCCAATCTCCTGCCAGCGCCACTGTTTGGCGAACTCGCCCTCGGGCGACTTGCGCTCGAACTTCGGATTGATCTGCAGGCCCGAATAGCGGCCGACGACGATGCGGCGCAGCTTCTTTGACAAGAGCGAAAGCGGCCCCAGCACACCGAAGCGCAGCAGCAACCCAACCGGCATCAGTGTCGACACCAGCAGAAACACCGGCAGCGTCCACGGCTTCATCAACGCCAGCGGCAAATATTCGGGATCCTCCACCGTGCCATAGCGGGTGCGGGTGTGGTGGATGGTGTGAATGCCCTCATACATGAAGCTCGGCAGCATCATCGGGATGCCAAGCAGCAGGTTCCAGCCCACCCGGAAACCGGGCAGCAGCGAATGCTTGAGGTGCGTGATCTCGTGAATGAACAGGCTGGCGCGATAGAGCGCCAGCACGGCCACCACCCCGCTCGCCAGCGCCCAGCCCAGCGACGGTGCCAGGATCGCGCCTGCCAGCGCGGCATAGCCGACCGCCGCCGAACCCAGGAAATCGGTCCAGTAGATTCGCGGGCTCGGCGTCTGAAGGTCGCGGGTCAGTTCGGCCGCCGCGCGCAGCATCGCCTTGTCATCGGCCATGCCCGACAGGCGGATCTTCGCCGGCGCGGCGGGCGCGTCAGCCACGCGGTCCTGCACGGCCGCATCAAGGGCGAGGGTGTTCATAGGATACGGCATTGCCAAAAGATCGTGGCCATTGCGTGGCATTTCAACAGTCTCCATTCGCGATCCAGCCGAGCTGGATCGGTTCCGGCACCGGCCCGCTCCCCCACCCGGCCACCCAGCGACAGCATCCTATGGGTGGCCGGGTGGGGGAGCCGGCCGGTGCCGTGCCACCAACTCAATTGCATCCGGTTGACTTGTGCCGGTGTTGGCGTGACTGCTTTGACCAACATCAACGAAAGGTGCCATTTCGTGGCCAACGCCCCCCTCGCCATCCGTCCGGTCACCAGCAAGGCGGACACGCGCGACTTCATTGAACTCGCCTATCGTCTCAATCGCGGCGACCCCAATTGGGTGCCGCCGCTGCGTAGCGAGGTCGCAGGGGCGATCAATCCGAAGAAGAATGGCTGGTTCAGCCATGCCGAAGCGCAACTGTTTCTGGCGGAACGCGACAGTCGTCCGGTTGGCCGCATTTCAGCGCATATCGACCGGATCGCACTCGAAATGCCTGCCGATCAGGGCTTTGGCCCCGGCACCGGCTTTTTCGGGCTGTTCGAGGCAGAGGACGACAATGTCGCGCGCGCGCTGATCAACACAGCCGAAACCTGGCTGCGCAAAAAGGGGATGACCCGCGTCGTCGGCCCGGTGTCGCTGTCGATCTGGGAAGAGCCCGGCCTGCTGGTCCAGGGCCATGACCATCCTCCGACGGTGATGATGGGTCACCACAAGCCCGCCTATCGCAACTACATCGAGGATGCTGGCTTCGTTCCGGTCAAGCAGCTCAAGACCTATGAGCTGGACATCACCCATGAATTCCCGCCTTTGGTCCAGCGCATCATCGCGATGGGCGAGAAGAGCGACCGCATCCGCATCCGCACCGTCGACAAGTCGCGCTTTGCCGAAGAGGCCGCGCTCATCCTCAGCATCCTCAACGATGCATGGTCGGACAATTGGGGTTTTGTGCCGCTGACCCCGCCCGAAATCGACGATGTCGGCAAGAAGCTGAAACCGATCGTGTTCGAACAGCTGATCCGCATTGCCGAACTCGACGGCGAACCGGTCGCGTTCATGATCACCCTGCCCGACCTCAACGAGGCGATTGCACCGTTGAACGGCAACCTCTTCCCGCTCGGCTGGGCGAAACTGCTGTGGTGGCTGCATCGCGGCAAGGCGCGAACGATGCGCGTGCCGTTGATGGGGGTGCTCAAACGGCTTCAAGGGTCACGGATGGCGAGCCAGCTCGCCTTCATGATGATCGAATATATCCGCCGCGACGCGCTCGCCGATTTCGGCGCGACCCGAGGCGAGATCGGCTGGGTACTCGACGACAATCAGGGGATGAACGCCATCGCCGAAACGATCGAGAGCAAGGTCAACCGCGTGTACCAGATCTACGCGAAAGACCTCGGATAGGCCGACCGTTAGAATATGCGGCCCGCGGCAATAGGGGGTGCCGCGGGCCGCGCCCTCATTACCCCTTCGGGTTGAGGGGATCGAAATTCTGCTCTGCAATCCAGTCAGCGCGGGTCTTGCAGATTCGCTTGGGTACGCGCGTACCAGTCGTGGTCGCATCGACGCAGTAACGGGTCTCGGCCTTGGGGGCAGGCGTCTCAGCTGAGCTGACGGGTGCCGCTGGTGCCGTATCACGGGCCAGTGAGGGGGCGGCGGTGGCGACCATCAGGCTCGCTGCAACGGCGGTGATGAACTTGCGCATGATCTGTTCTCCTCGGGAAAAGCTTGGGGGCTTTGCGGGCCGGCTGGCTGCTCTGCTCTACCCGCAGCTGTGTTAGTGCATTAGTCATGCCAAACACTACACATGAGGAATATCAAATACTTAGCTCGTCACGAACGTGACGATCGGGAAATCGTTCACCGATTATCGGGAATTTTCACCAATTTCCGGCAACAGCTTCAGCTGCGCAGTTTTGCCCAGGTCGGCGCGTGGTCGCTCGCCTTTTCGCGACCGCGATAATCCTTGTCGACGCCCGCATCGACGAAGCGGTCTGCGGCGATCGGGCTGAGCAGCAGATGGTCGATGCGGAACCCCGCATCGCGCTGCCATGCGCCCGCCTGATAGTCCCAGAAGGTCCACACGCGCCCCGCCGGGAAGCGGGTGCGCAACGCGTCGGTCCAGCCCTGTGCCAGCAGCGCACGATAACCCTGCCGCGATTCCGGCTGCATCAGCGCGTCGTCGGCCATCGCCCGCACCGAATAGACGTCATCGTCATTCGGGATGACGTTGTAATCGCCCGCCAGTACCACTGGCCGCTCTTCGGCGAGCAGGTCGCGCGCATGGGCGGACAAGCGCTCGATCCAGCGCAGCTTGTAATCGAATTTCGGACCCGGCACCGGATTGCCATTGGGCAGGTAGATCGACGCGATCACCACGCCGTTCACCTCCGCCTCGATATAGCGGCTATGCTCGTCCTCGGGCTCGCTCGCCAGACCGCGCTTGCGCTCGACCGGGTCGGCGCCCTTGGCGAGGATCGCGACGCCATTGAAACCCTTTTGCCCGTGCCACACCGCGCCATAGCCCGCGGCGCGGATATCGGCCTCCGGGAAGCCTTCATCGGCGGACTTCAGCTCTTGCAGGCAGACAACATCCGGCTGCTGTTCGGCCAGATACTCGATCAGGCGCGGCAGCCGCGCCTTGATCCCGTTCACATTATAGCTGACGATCTTCAACGCGCGGTCAGACGGCGAAACTGGTGCCGCAGCCGCAGCCCGACGCGGCATTGGGATTGGTCACGCGGAACGCCGCACCGCCCAGCGATTCGACGTAATCCACGCTGGCGCCGCGCACCAGGTCGAGGCTGATTGAATCGACCAGCAGCGTCACGCCATCGGTCCGCGCGATCGTGTCGTCGTCCGCAGGCGCATCCGCCAGCTCGAACTTGTACTGAAAGCCCGAACACCCCCCGCCCTCGACCGATAGGCGCAGCGTCGCGGGCTTGCCCTGCTTTGCCGCGATCGCCGCGACGCGCGCGGCGGCGGCGGGGGTGAGGCCGATCTCATCGGAAAGCGCGCTTGCCATGAGGAGCAGATAGGGGCGGATGGCCAGCGCTTCAACGGAAAAGGGCCGCCCGGTTCTCCCGGTGCGGCCCCGTCCCTCTCCTGTTATCTCTCAGGCGTCAGTTGCCGCCGACGGCGGTCATCTGGAGTTTTGCCGCGCTCTGCTGGACCTGCTCGATCACGCTGGCATTCTGCATGAACGGCATCGGGTTCACCGCCTTGCCGTCGATACGCACTTCATAATGCAGGTGGCTGCCGGTCGAACGACCGGTCGACCCCATCAGGCCGATCAGCTGGCCGCGGCGGACGCGGCTGTTCGGCGCAACCAGAATCTTCGACAAATGGCCATAGCGGGTCTCGATCCCCTTGCCATGGTCGACGGTGATCAGGTTGCCGTAACCACCGAAGCGACCGGTACGACCGATCACGCCGTCGGCAGTTGCGTAGATCGGAGTGCCGACTGGCCCGGGAATGTCGATGCCGGCGTGCATTGCTGCAGCACCATGGAACGGATCGGAACGCACGCCAAAGCTGCTCGTCAGCCGCATATTCTCGACCGGCTGGAGCGAAGGGATCGCGATGACCGACTGCTCAAGGACGTCGAGCTTCTGCCAGGTCTGGAACAGCGAGCGGAACTGCGCATCGGCGCTCGCCTCGCCACCAGCCGCCGCGCCCTCGGGAGCAGCTTCGAACGGGCCACCCATGCCGCCAGCCACGAAACGCTCGGGACGGATGCCCATCTTGCGCAGCTGCTGCTGGGTCAAATGGAGGCGGATCTGCGCGGTCCGCTGTGCCTTTGCGGCGAGCTGCGCCTGCTGTGCCTCGACCTGGCGGAGCGGGGCAAGCACTTCACGCGCCATATCGCTGTTCGCATCGACCGACACATTCAGGATCGGCGCGCCGACATCTTCGGGCGAACCCTTGCCGTTCAGCACGCCGGCGATGATCTTCTGGCGCTGCTCGACGCGCGCAGCGTGGATCTTGGCGGCTTCCTTGATCGCGGCGACGTCAGCCTCAAGCCGGGTCATTTCGGCCCGCATCTTCTCCATGCGCGCCTCAGGAGTCGCCGCCGTGCCGGCAACGCCGGTCGCCATGATCGCGCCGAATGCGGCCTGCGACACGCCATAAGCGGAAAAGGTGACGGTGATCGCGGCGACACCGGCAAGGATTGCCTGGGTCCGACCGGCGACACTGAACCGCTTGAGGTCGCGGCCGTCGTGGAAGATGAAGTCTCGCGTCGTAAAGAGATCGCGGAACCGTGTTACGAAATTCGCGTTGAGTGTAGTGCTGACCATGAGTCCCCGGCAACCACAGACACGCGCCAATTCAGCGGCACACGCCTTCGTTTATCAATCATGTCCGGAAGCAGCCCCTCCGCATCCGACGGATTTGGTTAGAGCCCGAAGGGCGCGCTCGCGGCAAGGCTTTCGTAATAGTCGCGCGTCAAACCGGCTGACTCGCGCGCCGAGTCGTTGAACGGAGGCTTAACCGTTCCCCTGAAGTAACGATCGAGCAGCGTTCGCCATTCCGCGCGCGAATCGATTCGGCGTGCCGCGCAGAGCGATTCGAACCAGCGGGTTCCGGCCGCAACATGGACGATCTCGTCCCTGAAAATTCGTCCGAGGATCGCCGCAGTCGGCTTATCGCCGACCGCCTCGAACCGCGCGATCGTCGCCGGAGTGACATCCAGCCCGCGTGCCTCAAGCACCATCGGCACTACGGCCAGCCGTGCCGCCGCATCGTCCGATGTCGCCGCCGCAGCCTCCCACAGCCCGTCATGCGCGGGCATCGCGCCATAATGGCTGCCGAGTTGCTTCAGCCGCCGGTCGAGCAATGCGAAATGCATCGCCTCGTCCGCGCCGACCTTCATCCAGTCGTCGGTGAAGGCGCGCGGAAACTGGCCGCCAAAGCGCCCGACCATGTCGAAGGCGAGGTCGATGGCGACGAATTCGATATGTGCCAGCGCGTGGATCAATGCGATGCGCCCGCGCTCCGACCCGCCCTTGCCGCGCCGAGGCATTCGGTTGGGCGGCAGCAGTTCGGGCGCAGCGGGGCGGGCAGATTCGTTCGGCATTGCTACGTCGAAGTCGAACGCCAGCCGCCCCAACCGCCAGTCGCGCGCCGCGCGGCGGGCAACGGCGATCTTTGCCAGCGGCTCAGCTGTTTCGAGAACCGCCCGCGCCGCACGGGCGACCGTTCCGCTCACGCGCCCTGCAGCTCCTTCGCGGCCTCAAGCACCTCGACCACATGGCCCGGCACGCGCACCTTGCGCCAGGCGCGGACCAGTGCGCCATCGGCGTCGAACAGGAAGGTCGAGCGGTCGATCCCCATATATTTCTTGCCGTACATCGCCTTCTCGACCCATGCGCCGAACGCCTCCAGCGCCTTACCGTCGGGATCGGTGGCGAGCGGCACGGTCAGGTCATATTTGTTGACGAACTTCTGGTGCTTGATCGTGTTGTCGCGCGACACGCCGAGCAGGCGCACGCCGAGCGTATCGAACTGGCCCTTGAACGCGCTGAAATCCTGCGCTTCGCGGGTGCAGCCGGCGGTGTCGTCCTTGGGGTAGAAGTAGAGGACCAGCGGCTCGCCAATCATCGAGTCGAGCCGAAAGTCGTTGCCGTCGAGGTCGATCAGCTCAACCGCAGGCATCTTGTCGCCTTCCTCAATCCGCATTGTCAGCTCCCTTGCGTGCCGGCCACCCCGGCCCAGACCGTCGCAACCTCCTGCCGGTGCCGGTCGAGCGACGCAACCACATCATTCCACTCGGCCGCGCCAACCGCATGGGCCACCATCGCGCAGGTCGCCTTGCCCGGCGGCTGAGCATCGGGCGCGACCAATCGCATCGTCACCAGCAAGCGCGTCAGGAAGTCATGGGCAGGGCCGATCGTTGCCGGAAGCAGCCCGCTCTCCACCAGTGCATCGACCGCATCACGCAAGCCCGTGGCAAAGCCAGTGCGGTGAGTCAGCTGAAGCGTGTGGACCGCAAATTCCAGATCGACCAGCCCACCGGGCAGGAGCTTGACGTCGATCGTCCCTTTGGGCGGTTTGTGCGCGGCCATATCGGCACGCATCTTAGCCGCCTCCGCCGCAATGCCCCGCTCCGGCCGATCCCCGGCCAGCACCTGCGCGATCACTGCCGCTACCGCATTGCGCCCAGCCAGGGAGCCAAACACGGCACGGGCGCGCGTGAGGGCCATATGCTCCCATGTCCACGCCTCCTCACGCTGGTAGCGCGCAAAGCCGTCAAGCGAGACCACGAGCGGCCCCTGCGCACCCGATGGCCGCAGCCGCGTGTCAACCTCGTACAACGCGCCCGCAGCGGTTGCGACCGACAGCGCAGCAATCACCCGCTGGGCAAGTCGATTATAATAAGTAACTGCCCCAAGCGACTTCTCGCCATCGGATTCAGCAAGATGGTCGCCGGTGAAGAGGAAGATGAGATCCAGGTCGCTGGCATGGGTCAGCGCGCCGCCGCCGAAGCGACCGAGCGCAAGGATCACCAGCTCGCTATCGGGTACATGGCCGTGGCGCACTGCAAACTCGTCCACGGTGGCCCGCGCCAGCACCGCCAGCGCCGCCTCGGCCACGCGCGCATAGCCCGCTGACACGTCGAGCGGATCGCTCGCCCCCGCGACGATCTGTGCGCCGAGGGCAAAGCGCTTCTCCCCGACGATCTGACGGACATGATCGAGCAGCCGCTGATAATCGTCCCCCGCTTCGCGCCGCGCCATCGCCCTCGCCAGTTCATCCACCGATCCTACGGGCGCGAGCGCGCTCGCGTCGATCAGCCCGTCGAGCAGCTCCACCCGCCGCGCCAGCGCGTCTGCCAGCGTCGGCGCATGGCTCAGGATCGTGGCGAGCAGTCGCGCCAGCGTCGGCCGCGCCTCCAGCAGATGGAACAGATTGAGCGCGGTCGGGAGCCGCGACAGGATCGTGTCGAGCCGCGCCAACGCGGCGGCTGGATCGGGGGACTGGCCGATCGCCGCGATCAGCGGGGGCAAGGCCGCCTCCATCGCCGCGCGCGCGGGCGGGCTTCGCAACGCGGGATAGCGCCCGCTGCGCCATCCCTCGATCAACCGAGTCGCGCCTGCCGCATCGGCAAAGCCAGCTTCGGCCAGCCGTGCTTCGGCCACCGCGGCTCCGGTCGGCCCATGCGCGCCATCGTCGCCATCGAGCGCGTCGTAAATCCGCCCAACCGCCTCGACATGCGGGCGCAGCAGGTCGAGCAGGTCACCGCCGCTGTCCAGCCCATGAAGCCGCGCCACGCCGTCCAGCGCCTCGCCCTGCGGCAGGCTGTGGGTCTGCCGGTCGTCGATCATCTGAATGCGATGCTCGATCGTGCGGAACAGGATATAGGCTTCATGCAGTTGGCGGGCCGCGTCGGCGTCGATCCGCCCCGCCGCCGCCAGCGCGGCCAGCGCGTCGAGCGTGGCCGGCGCACGCAGCGCAGGATCGCGGCCGCCATGGATCAGCTGGTGGATCTGCGCGAAAAACTCGACCTCGCGAATGCCGCCGCGCCCGCGCTTGAGGTCGAAGCCAGGCCCGAACGCCTGACCCTGCGCATGATGGTCGCGGATTCGGCGGGAAATGCCCCGGATCTCGCGGATCGTTCCGAAATCCACGGCACGCCGCCACACGAACGGCCGGATCGTGTCAAGAAACTCCTGCCCCAGCGTGCAGTCCCCCGCCGCCGCCCGTGCGCGGATGAACGCCGCACGCTCCCATGGCAGCGCCTGCGACTCATAATAGCTGATCGCCGCTTCGACGGGCAGCACGATCGGCGTCACCTCGGGCGAGGGGCGCAAGCGCAGGTCGATGCGCAGCACATAGCCGTCGGCATCGCGCGCCTGCAGGATTTCCACCACGCGCCGGCCGATCCGCACCGCCGCTTCCTCGACCGCATCGCGTTCCCGATGCGGCAGCGTGGCGGGATCAAAGATCAGGATCGGGTCGATGTCCGACGAGTAGTTAAGCTCATGGCTTCCCTGCTTGCCCAGCGCAATCGCGGCGAGGCCATGCGGATCGGCGCCCGGCACCCGCTCGACAATCGCCGCACCGATCGCTGCATCGAGCGCATAATCGGCAAAATCGGATAGCGCGCGCGTCACTGCGACGAAATCGAGCTGCCCCGACAGGTCACCGATCGCCGCAGCCAGCGCCAGCCGCCGCCGCTCGATCCGTAACCGGCGGGGCAGCGGCGTATCCGGGTCGGCGATCCGCGCCGCGCCCAGCGGATCGCGCGCTGCGGTGGCGATGTCAGCGATCAGCGCGCGCTCACGCTCAATCAGGTGGGCAAGGAAAGGCGCGTTGCGCGCCGCGCGCTCGATCGCATTGCCAATCGCGCTGTCAGAACCACTCATATTATCGTTTCGGTTTGCGAGTCAGATTGTTTCTGACCTGTCAAGCAACAAATTTCAAAAAGAAACGTTCTGTATCGCATGGGTTCACACGCACCTCGATCGCCCGCAGGGCAACGCGATAGCGGCTATTGGGTCGAAGCGCCACGCACGACCGATGCGATCGGCTTTGTGCTGCGCGACTCCTACACTGATGATCGCGATCTGCCCGACGAGATGCAGGAATTGCTGAGCCAGCTGAGCCAGATCGGCGACCAGGGCGGGCGTGACAGCCACGGCTGATCCGCGCCAAATGCACCGCCGGCCGGTACACGAAATTATTCGCGGCTGAGTTCGTTAACCTCATCCATGATCGTGTCGAGTGCGCTGCGTCCGTCGGAAACGCTGTCGGCACGCGATGGCAGGGTGCCGCCGTTCATCAATGCCTCCAGCGCAACGCGGCCGCGCGCGACGCGGCTCTTGATCGTGCCTACTGCGACCCCGCAGATTTCTGCAGCTTCCTCATAGGCAAAGCCGCCCGCACCAACCAGAATCAGCGCCTCACGCTGAGGCTGCGGCAAATGCAGCAAGGCGCGCTGCATGTCGGCCAGTTCGACATGGCGGTCCTGGCTCGCAGGAGCCGCAAGGATGCGGTCGGCAACCAGATCGTCCCACTCGCCCTTGAAGCGGGCGCGGCGCATCTGGCTGAGATACAGGTTGCGCAGGATGATGAAGGTCCAGGCGCGCATGTTTGTGCCAGCCTGAAACCGCTGGCGCGCGGCCCATGCTTTCATCAGCGTTTCCTGAACCAGATCGTCGGCCAGATCGCGGCTGCCCGACAGCGAGCGACCGAATGCGCGCAGATGTGGAATCACGAGCGCGAGTTGTTTCTTGAACTCGGGATCGGAGAGCGGAACATGCTCCACTTGCATGTAATCGTCGGTGTCGCTCATTGGAATCCGTTCATCTGGCGCAGCGTTCTGCCGCTCCGCTGAAGATAGGTGTGTCGGCAACATCTGCCATCCTGCACGGTTTAGATCAGCAGATAGACTGCAAAGATCACCACAATCAGCGTCAGCGAGATGGCGAGGATATAGCGGGTCATGTGCGGAGTCGCTCCGGCGCGGACACGATCCGTCTCATAATGCGGGGGGTCGTTTGAGTCAGCCATGACCGCACAACCCCCCAGAACCGTTTTAGGTCCGTAAGAAACGGAACTTTTAGGTCGCCGGAACGGTCGCCTGGTCGAAGAACAACGCCTGGCTGATCGCCGCCTTCACCGTGGAACGCTGAAATGGCTTGGTAATCAGGAAGGTCGGCTCGGGCCGCTCGCCGGTCAGCAGACGCTCCGGGAAGGCGGTGATGAAGATGACCGGCACGCTGAATTGCGCCAGAATGTCCTTGACCGCGTCGATGCCCGAACTGTCGTCGGCAAGCTGGATGTCGGCCAGGACCAAGCCGGGGCGATCCTCCATTGCCAGCGCCACCGCTTCGTCACGGGTCACGGCGACGCCAGTGACGTCATGCCCCTGATCGCGCACGATCGTCTCCAGATCCATGGCGATCAGCGGCTCGTCTTCGATGATGAGGACGCGGGCGCGGGTCTGGCGCTCGATCTCCGAAAGCGCCTGCGACACCAGATTTTCAACCGAATCCGCCGATTCGTCGAGCAGATAGGCGGTGTCCTCGCTGGTGAACCCTTCCATCGCTGTCAGCAGCAGCGCCTGGCGCGAACGCGGCGCGAGCCGGGCGAGACGCGCGCGGGCGATCGCCTCATTCTCGCTAGGGTTGCCGACATCGCCGGGATCGCGATCGGCGTCGGGATGGGTCGAACTCCAGATCGCCTGGAACGTACGATACAGGCCCAGCCGTGGATCGACGGTACGCGGAAACTCGTCCGGCGCTGCGACGATGGCTTCCAGCGTCGCGCGCACATAGCGATCGCCCTCGGTCTGGCTGCCTGTAAGCGCCCGACCATAGCGACGTAGAAAGGGGAGGTGAGGCGCAAGCTGCTGTCCAAGCGACATGGGAACATATTCTCCTTCGGCGATAGCGGCTGTTTGGCCACGCTATCGGTGCATTACAAGGCGTATGCTGATCCAAAGGAAGCCCCTCCCCGGATTTCGCATCGCGTGTGGAACAAACGAGCTTGGGATTGGTTTCATCCCCGCTGCACGACCATGACGTCGTGCGGTCGGCGACTTGCAGCCGCCTTAGTTTTTGTGCATCCGCCCAATGCCCGGGCAATCAGGGGGACGAGGTGTTTTCGGCCGACGACAAAAGTAAGACACCGCAGCGAACCGGCGGGGATCAACCGCCGCGCAACAGCGGCGCGGCGCCCCAGGCGGACCGCAATATCGGTGACGCGCTGCGTCGCGTCTATCAGGATGCCGCCAGCGAGGACGTTCCCGACGACCTGCTCGACTTGCTCCGCAAGCTCGACTGACCCCGGCGTCGATGGGCGGGGATGAGCTGAAGCGCCGTGGCGACGCTGGCCCCGTGGCCGCTGTCGCCAGGATGCCGACCGGGGCCAAGGTTTTCCTGATCCTCAGCGGTGCGCTCCTGCCGCTGGCACTGATCGCCTTTCTCGCCTCGCTTCAGACTACCCGCATCGCCGATCAGGAAGTGCGCGCGCGGCTGCGCGTCGCGATTAGCGAAGCGGCGCGCTCGCTGCGCGGAGAACTCGCCTGGGAGTTGCGCGAAGTGCGCGGTGCCCTTCCCGCCGCACCGGGTGAAGCGCCCAATTGCGGTCGCCTTGCCGGCCTGTTCGAACCCCAGGCAGCCGAGGGCATCCGCTATGCGGTGCTCGACCCATCGAAGCGGCTGATCTGCGGCCAACCCCTGCCATCGGTCGCACCGGCGAGCGACGCGGCCGGCACGGTACCGATCCGACTGCTTCCCGGCACCGGCGCACAGATTGAAGTCACGGGAAGTACCGGACACACGGCCCGCGCCTTTTTCCCCACCGATTTCCTGGCAAAGGCCGCAGCACCGACCGGCATGACCGGCGATTTCGGCATGGAGCTGATCAGCGCGGATCGCGCATTGGTCCTGCGCGAACTCAACGCTTCCACACCGCTTGCACGGACCGAGACTCAGGTGGTCGATCTGGATATCGAAAATCTGGGCCTGCAAATGACCGTGCCGAGTGCGCCGGTCAGTTCGTCGGCGGTCATCGCCGCGCTGTCGCCCTTTCTAATGTGGTTCCTCGCCGCCGCGATTGCGTGGTTCGTGGTCGATCGACTGCTGATCCGCCCGCTGCGGCGGCTGCGCACCACGGTCGGTGCCTATCAGCCGGGCGAGCTGATCGACCCGGTCACAGGCAGCGACATCCCCGCGCAGGAGATCCGCGCGTTGGGCGACACCTTCCGCGAGCTTAGCCGGACGGTGCAGGTGCACGAACGCGATCTCGCCGAAGGGTTGTCGCGCCAGACCAAGCTGACGCGCGAGGTCCATCACCGGGTCAAGAACAACCTCCAGGTGATCGCCAGCCTGATCAATTTCCACGCCCGCGTCTCAGTAGAGCCGGGCGCGCTTGAGGCCTATGCCTCGATCCAGCGCCGCGTCGATGCGCTCGCGGTCGTCCACCGTCACCATTATGCCGGGTTCGAGGATACACGCGGGATCGAAATTCGCTCTGTCATCGGCGAACTCGCCTCAAACATCCGCGCCACCGCGCCCGATGGGAAAACGGTCGGGATCATGCTCAACATCGAGCCGTTGCTGGTGTCGCAGGATGCCGCAGTCGCGATCTCTTTCCTGATTACCGAAATTGTCGAGCTGGCGATGCACGCCGCACCCGGCGTGCAGATCAACATATCGACCCTGACCGACGCTGCGACACCGGCCAGCGCGACACTGCGAATCAGTTCCCCGGCACTCGCCGATTCGCCTGAATTCGCCGCGCTCTACGAACATCGTTATGGCCGGGTGATCGGCGGGCTGGTGCGTCAGTTGCGCTCGCAGCTGCATCACGATCCGCTGATCGGCGCGTTCGAACTCGCCGTCGCGATCACCGGACGGACCTGAAAAAAGAATCCGAAAAAATTGATTGGGTGCGGAACCCAGGATCGGGTTCGACGTTTTTTACTTCGGATAGTGACCTTTTGCCCCCCCGCTCTCGCTATCCACGACACAGGCCCGGAAGCGTCAACCCCCTCCCCCCCCGGTGACGCTTCCGGGCCTTATTCGTCCCAGCAAAGACCCCCATCTCATTCAGATCACACGCGGAACGAAGTTCCGCGCCGGGCATTTCTCCCACGCACGAATGCGAAACGGAGAAATATTATGCGCAAGATTTTGACGATGGCGATACTCGCAAGCGGGCTCGCACTATCGGCCTGCAACACGATTGAGGGCTTGGGACGCGACGTATCCTCGGCCGGTGACACGGTCGCCAAGACCGCCGAGGATGCCAAGTAAGCGCCTTCCCGGCTATTCCCCGGCGGCGGCTTCAGCCGCCGCTTCCTTTTCTCGCTGCCGCCGGGTGATCTTGATCGCGATCAGCGACAGGAAATAAAGGCCGCACAACGGCCCGGCGAGCAGCAATTGCGACCCGATATCCGGCGGGGTCAGCACTGCGGCAATCGCGAACGCCGCGACCACCGCATAGCGCCAGGCGCTTTTGAGCTGCTCATAAGTGACGATGCCCGCACGCTCGAGCAGCATCAGCAGCACCGGCAGCAGAAACGAAATGCCGAACGCAAAAATGAACTGCATCACGAAGTCGAGATAATTGCCGACTGCGGGCAACGCTTCCTGTGTCACCCCGCCGCCCAGATCGCCCTCCAGCCCAAGCAGGAAGTTGAGCGCCACCGGAATCGCGAAATAATAGGCCATCGCCGCGCCGCCCGTGAACAACACCGGGGTTGCGAGAAGAAAGGGCAAGAGTGCGCGCTTTTCCTTGCGATACAGCCCCGGCGCGACGAACTGCCACATCTGGTTGGCAATGATCGGGAAGGACAGCATCAGCGCGCCGAAAAACCCGACCTTGATCTGCACCATGAAGGCTTCGAAAATCTGGGTGAAGATCAACTTGTCCTGCCCCGCCGCCGCCAGCGGGTGAACCAGGAAGCCGAAGATCGGCTTGGCGAAATAGAAGCACAGGATGAAGGTCGCGACCAACGCCACCACGCAATAGAGCAACCGCCGTCGCAGCTCGATCAGATGGTCGAGCAGCGGCGCTTCAGTGCTGGCGAGCTCGTCGCTGTCGCTCACGATTCCGCCTTCTTCTTGCGCGGCCTGCGGGCGGGCGCGGGCGTTGGCGCGTCCAGCACCGCATCCGCCGCCGGATCGGCCTTCAACGCCGGCGGTTCGACGCTCACCGGTGCCGCGTCACCCGCATCCTGCGGCAGTTGGGCCGGCTCGGCACCGGCCTCATTGGGATTATAGACCGGCCCGGTCAGCATCTTTTCAGGCGGGTACTCGCGCATGATCCGCGCATTTTCCTCGGCCCATTTCTTTTCCATCTCGGCGAGTTCGGACTCACGGACCATCGTGTCGAGCCCACTGCGGAACTGGCTCGCGACGCGACGCGCCTTGCCGATCCAATGACCGACAAAGCGCATTGCCTTAGGCAAGTCCTTCGGCCCGATCACCAGCAAGGCGACAATGCCCACCACCAGAAATTCGGGCGCGTTGAAATCGAGCATCGATCAGCCGGT
Organism: uncultured Stakelama sp.; assembly: GCA_964638925.1. GTDB lineage: Bacteria > Pseudomonadota > Alphaproteobacteria > Sphingomonadales > Sphingomonadaceae > Sphingomonas. The sequence goes on from CAZWZP010000031.1 coordinate 23,083, forward strand.
CCGCAAGGCCGCGGCGCCGGGCCGCGGCGGAAAAATCAGCGCTCGTCCTGCGCCGGACGCGCTTCGGCCGCAGTGTTCTGGGCCTGGGGCTGCGGATCGACGACGCGCTTCGCCTCGATCTCGGCAGGCTTGGCGGCGGCCTCGTCGTCCTCGGCCATGCCCTTTTTGAACTGCTTGATGCCCTTGGCGACGTCACCCATCATGTTCGAGAAGCGGCTGCCGCCGAACAGAAGGATTACGAGAACACCGACGATCAGCCAGTGCATCAGACTCATGCTACCCATCGGAACTCTCCGTTGATTCCCGGCCTATCTAGTCGTCTTCATCGCGGGTTTCTACCGCTTCCGGGTCCCCGGCCTCCGAATGTGCCGCCTCGAACGCCAGATCGACCGGATCGAGCAGCCCCGCAGCGCGCAGATCGTCGATCCCCGGCAGGTCGCGGCGGCTCGCCAGCCCGAAATGGCTCAGAAATTCGGGCGTCGTCGCATAAGTCAGCGGTCGTCCCGGCACCTCGCGCCGTCCCGCCGGGCGGATCCACCCCGCTTCCATCAGCACATCGAGCGTGCCCTTGCTGATCTGCACCCCGCGGATTGCCTCGATCTCGGCGCGCGTCACCGGCTCGTGATAGGCGATGATCGCCAGCGTCTCGATCCCCGCGCGGCTCAGTTTGCGGCTGTCCTCGCGGTCGCGGCGCAGGAAATTGGCAAGGTCCGGTGCAGTCTGGAAATGCCAGCGCCCGCCGCGCTCGACCAGCTCGATCCCGCGCCCGGCATAAAGCTCGGTCAGCGCTGCCAGCGCCGCAGCGATATCCGCCTCTTCGCCAACATAGGCGCGCAGGTCGGCCAGCGTCAGCGGCTGCTCCGCCGCAAACAGGACGGCCTCAACCGCGCGCATCGTCTCGTCCGGCGGCGTCATGCCTCGATCCCCCGCAGATACAGCGGCGCGAATGCCGATTTCTGGCGGATCTCGACCCGCCCCTGCTTGGCCAGCTCCAGCGCCGCGACGAACGAGCTGGCGAGCGCCGATTTGCGGTACAGCCCGCTCGCCCCCTCGGGTACGAAGCTCTCGATCGTGCTCCAGTCGATCCGCTGTCCGATCAATTCGGATACGCGATGGATCGCATCCTCCAGCGTCATCACCGGGCGCACCGCGACGATATGCATCACCGGCCGCGTCCGCGCGCTGATCTGACCATAGGCCGCGATCAGGTCATAGATTTCCGCCTGCCAGCGCGACTTGCGCACCGTCTTCAGCCCCTCCGGCGCGCCGCGCGTGAACACGTCGCGCCCCAGCCGGTCGCGCGCCAGCAGCCGCGCCCCCGCCTCGCGCATCGCGCTCAGCCGCTCCAGCCGCA
>CAZWZP010000032.1:0-237 GCA_964638925.1 uncultured Stakelama sp.
CGACCGCCGCATGGCCGAATCGACGACGCAGGCAAAGATCCTGCGCGACATCGCCGACCTGTTCGGCCTGCCCGAACCGCCCGACCGCATCGAAGTCTATGACAACAGCCATATTCAGGGCGCCCACGCCGTCGGCGCGATGATCGTCGCCGGACCCGAAGGCTTCCGCACCGGCCAGTATCGCAAGTTCAACATCAAGAGCGCCGCCACCAACGACGATTTCGCGATGATGCGCGA
>CAZWZP010000032.1:247-5433 GCA_964638925.1 uncultured Stakelama sp.
CTTCGCCCGCGCGCAGGAGGAAGATCCCGACCGCGACAAAGGCGTGTGGCCCGACCTCGTCCTGATCGACGGCGGCAAGGGCCAGCTCAGCGCCGCCCGCGCCGTGCTGGAGGAACTGGGGATCGAGGATGTGTGCATGGTCGGCGTCGCCAAGGGACCGCACCACGGCCGCGAAGGCCGCGAAGTCTTTCACCTGATGGACGGCAGCGAGCGGATGCTCCCCGTCAACGCCCCCGCGCTGTTCCACATCCAGAAGCTCCGCGACGAAGTCCACCGCTTCGCCATCGGCGCCCACCGCGCCAAGCGCGCGAAGGCCATCGGTGCCAGCCCGCTCGACGACGTCCCCGGCATCGGCCCCGCGCGCAAGAAAGCGCTGCTGATGCACTTCGGCACGGCCAAGGCAGTGCGGGGGGCGAGTTTGGAGGATTTGCAGAAGGCGCCGGGCGTGAGCGCGGCGGTAGCGCAGCAGGTGTATGACTTCTATCACTCGCGGTAAGGGATTTAGCGTTGCGCTTCCCCCAATAGGCTCTCTGGCATTCTTCGCACGCGGAACTCTATCAGAAGTCTGTAGACTTAAAGTCGTCTTTTGCCGTCTGACTTCGCGCATGAACGAACCCGAGCCAAGCGGCGGCCGACTACGCGAAGTTGTTGCAGCGAACGTCAGAGACAGACGTTTGCGTCTCGGGCTGTCGCAGGAGCAACTCGCGGATCGCAGCGGCTTCCACCGCACGTATATTGGCTCGGTTGAGCGCAACGAGCGCAATATCACGCTTTCCACACTCGAAGCACTGGCTGTGGCTCTTGAAACCACGCCGGGCGGGCTTCTGCAGGACTCAATGGATGGCTGAGCTAAAGGATATTCCTCTTACCCCTGCTGACACGTTGGACGAGGCTATGCTGGCCGTTTGTCGTCGCGTCGATGCGAAGCGCGCGCGGACAGTGATCGATCATATTCTCCAACATGGGATCATCACCAATGAGGAGTTGAGCGAGCTGTACGGCTATGATCATCCACCGCGTGCCATTCGTGATGTCCGGGAAAACGGCATTCCGCTTGTCACCTACAGTGTGACCAGCCCAAAGACAGGTCGTCGGATGGGAGCCTATACCTTTGATGATATCTCGAAAATCAAGGCTGGACGGGTGGGTGGCCGCAAGGCGTTTTCCAAGCAGTTCAAGCAACAGCTAATCGCACTCTATGGCGCGCGCGATACGATCACGTGCGAGGTGCTGGATGAGCGTTATCTGCAGATTGACCACAGGATTCCTTATGAGGTCGCAGGCGACGATAGTGGACCGCTCGACCCCCGTGCGTTCATGCTGCTGGATGCGTCCTCCAACCGTGCGAAAAGCTGGTCCTGTGAGCATTGCGACAATTTTTTGAGAAAGCACGATCCTGCGATTTGCAGAACGTGCTTTTGGGCTTCACCGGAAGACTATACGCATGTTGCTGAAACCCCTTCCCGCCGGGTCGAGCTGGTATGGACCGGCGATGAGGTGGCCGCCTTCGAGCGGTTGCAGAGGGAGGCGCGGGCGAACGGCTTGGAGCTGGCTGCCCATATCAAGCGGTGCCTAAGCAAATAATTCTTCCTGCGCCGCATTGGGCTTGTAGATATTCGCGCCCATCGCATTGAGCGACCGCGAGACATAGAGGCTTTCGACGGTCTCGTCGTTGCGTCCGCTGATCGTGGCTTGCGATGATCGCCCTGCGTGAATTGCCAGATGGTCTGCGTCGATGGTGTCGGGCAGCGGCTCGCCATATGTCTTTTCGCCCATCTGCCCATCATACGACAGGATGTACGGAACACCGCGCGCATCGAAATCGTGAAGCGCTTCCACGAGGCGTTCACGCTCCAGCCCCGCCGCATATCGCTTATCTGCCCCATATGTCGTGCCTTGATAGGGGGGATCCATATACACCAGATCGCCCGCGCCTGCGGCGTTCGCACAATCCCGAAAATCGCCGCTGAACAGAGTGGTGCGGCCCTTGAGCAGGCGACTAACTGCGTGCGCAGTACGCATGACGCGATCGGGCTTCATGCCGGTGCGACGCTTGTCGGGCGACTGGGTGAAATGCCCGTTACGGTTAAAGCGAACGGCATTCTTAACACAGCGGGCAATAAGGTAGAGCAGCAGTACCGGATCATTGTTCTCGTTGAACTCCGAGCGCCTGTCGTTGAAGTGACTCGGAGCGTTGAATTGCCCGTGCCAGACAGCCGAATAGTGTTCGGAAAGCTCGCCGGGGTTGTTGATGATGAGCGCCCAAAGTTCGACAAGCGGTGCGTAAATGTCCCCGATTACGAAGTGATCTGCCAGGTCGTGCGTTGCCGCAAACAGGGTCACGGCGGCGGAGCCAGCAAACGGCTCGTAAAGCGTTTTAGCCTTTTCAGGGAACAGGCTGCAAATGCGGGGGGCGAGCGCACGTTTGCTGCCCTGGTAGGGAATGGGCTGAATCGGCAAGGGCGCGGTTCTCATCGGTAGCGACATGCTACCTAAAGTCATCATTCGTCAAGCTATGGATCAGCATATCGGGGTGCGACCGGTCTATCTGCGACTAAAGCCAACAGCTATCGATCTGCCGGTGGAATGGTCGCCCAGTGGTTGCGGTCTCCTATGCTGTAAGTGGACCCTGTTCACACCAAAAGGCCAGCCCGCACTCCTCCGGGGCTGTCCTGCAAGCCCCCAACCCACTACACTCCCGCCATACCCACCAGCCCGACACCCCCGCCCACATTTTGCGATTTCTTGACCCAAGCCCGTTAGGCAACCGCCATGCCCACGCGCGTTTTCCTGACGGTCGATAGCGAGTTGTAGGCGTGACGCCGCAATTGGCTGCGATCGACCGCGACTGCCTGGTGTCTGCTACGCGGGGCTAAGTGGACGCGAGCGCGGGGTCGCTACCCGTTGGCCTGTGGCCCGACTACCGACAGTCGGGGTCCAACCAGTCCGCCGTAATCACCCCCCGATGCCCCTCCGGCGCGAGTGTGGCGCGCAGCGCTTCCAGCAGCGGGGGCAGCGCCTGCGTGAAGGCATAGGGCGGATTGACGATGAACAGGCCCGCGCCGTTATACATGCCGGGCTGATCGGCATCGTACAGCCAATGCTCGACCACCAGGAGTTTCGGGATGCGCAGGTTGCGCAGCTTGGTCTTCCACTGCTGATGCGTCGTGCGGTCCTTCAGCGGATACCAGATCACCGTCACGCCATGCGCCCATTTGCGGTGTGCCGCAGCCAGGGTCGCGGTGATCCGGGCGCGCTCATCGGTCTGCTCATAGGGCGGATCGACCACCACCACGCCGCGCGCCGTGCGGGTCGGCAGCATCGCCAGCCACAGCTCATAGGCATCGCGCTCATGCACCGCCGCCGGCGTCCCGCGCATCGCACCGCGCAGCGCATAGGCGTCCTCGGGATGCTTTTCATTGACGATCAGCCCGTCCTGCGGCCGCAACAGCTGCGCCAGGACCTGCGGCGATCCGGGATAGAGCTGTGGCTCTTCCTCGACATTCACCGCCCGCACAGCGGCGCGATAGGCGTCCAGCAGCGGGTTCGCATCGGCAAACACCCGCGCCACCCCCTGTGCCGCCTCGCCGGTACGCTGCGCCTGTTCGCCGCCCAGGTCATAGAGCCCGCACCCGGCATGGGTGTCGATCAGGGTCAGTGCGCCCTCTTTCTGCTGCAACGCCCGCACAAGCGCGATCAACAGGGCGTGCTTCACCACATCGGCGCTGTTGCCGGCGTGGAAGGAGTGGCGATAATTCATTGAACGTCCGAAATCCTGCCGCTTTTCCTGAATGCGCCACGCGCTGAGCCAAGCCTCAAATCAGCTTTCGCACTCGGCGGCAACCGGCGGCTGCACATTTTCGCCCGCCCGCTAGGCCAGGCCGGATCGGTCATGCTAAGAGCCGCGCCTATGTCGAAATCTCAAAGCAAAGGCGGTGCCCTTCAGGTCGATGGCATCCTCTACGATTGGCACCTGCAACGCGAACCGCATCTGTCCGATGACGAAGGGTGGCGGGGCATGACCATATCCCTGCAACAGCGCGATGCCCGGCGCGAGGCGCTGGTGGAATTCCCCCCGCCCAAGCGGCTGATGAAGGGCCTGCCGCCCGGTCGCCTCCAGCTCGACGACGCGACGATCGCGCGTTGCGTGCGCGCCGCGCTGGCGGCGGGGTGGGAGCCGGAGACGCGGGGAAAGCCGGTGACATTCATGGTCGACGCCGAAGGGAATTGAGGGGCGTGGTACTCCGGGGGCTGTCCTACACGCCCCTAAATCCCTACACTCCCGCCATGCCCATCACCCCGCCACCCCCGCACGCCTTCACCGCGCGGAAGTGTCAGGCGGCTCCCTCACATACGGCGTTTTTTGTCCGGATTGTCCGCTTAGTGAACGCGACCGTTCGCCAACTCCGCCCACATTTTGCGATTTCTTCACCCCCGTCGGTTAGGCCGCAGCCATGCCCACGCGCGTTTTCCTGACGGTCGATACCGAATTGATGTGGCGGCACCATGCCGCCGGGCTGCCGATTGGTGAGATCGCGGAGCGGTCGCTGGAGCCGGCCGGGGTCGGCATCGGTTATCAGCTGCGCCGCTTTGCCGAGCATGGGCTCAAAGCGACCTTCTTCGTCGATCCGATGCCGGCGGTGGCGCACGGCCTCGATCCGATCCGCCGCGCGGTGGAGGCGCTTCTGGGGGCGGGGCAGGAGGTGCAGCTGCACCTCCACCCCAATTGGGCCGCAGCGCGCGACGACGACCGCAGCGCCGCTGCCTCGTTCGAGCTGATCGACTTCACCTTCGCCGAACAGCGCGACTTGATCGCCGCCGCGTCCGACCTGCTCGTCGCCGCCGGGGCGCCGCGCCCGATCGCCTTCCGCTCGGGCAGCTACAGCGCCAGCGACGACACGCTCGCCGCATTGGCCGAACTCGGCATCCGCTACGACAGCAGCCATAATGGCTCCGAACATCCCTGGCCCAGCGCGATCGGCCTCGCCCCGCGCCAGATCGCTCCGGTCGAACATCGCGGCGTGATCGAAGTGCCGGTGACGCTGATTGAGGATGTGCGCGGCCATCTCCGCCATTTCCAGATCTGCGCGCTGTCGACTGCCGAGATGCGCGACGCGCTCGACCATGCGGTAGCGGCGGGCCATGCGGCGGTGACCATCGTCAGCCATGGCTTTGAGCTCGCCAAC
>CAZWZP010000032.1:5456-6327 GCA_964638925.1 uncultured Stakelama sp.
GTGCATGTCGCCCGCTTCGACGCGCTCTGTGCGATGTTGGCGGAGCGGCGCGGTGGACTTGAGACGGTGCATTTCGCCGACCTCACCCACTTGCCGTTGGGGCAGGACGATGCCCCGCTCGGCCCCAGCCTGATCCGCACCCGGATGCGTCAGGCGCAGCAGCTTTGGTCCAATTTGGTGGCGGAGCGCGCCGCATGACCGCGACCGCGCGACCCACCCCGCTCAATTTCCGCATCGGGGCGCGCACCTTGATGGCGGTGCAGCGCGACATGGTCCGCGTACCGCTCAGCCTAGATGACGCGCGCGAAGGCCGTCTTCCCGTCCTCCCGCCGCTGCCCCGCGATGCGCATGGCTATGTCGTGACCTCGCTGCCCGAGGATCGGCTGGAGGCGATGGTCTATGCCTCGGGCAAGATGATCGGCTTCGTCCGCCAGAAATATACGCGCTATTATGCCGACCTGACCGGCGGGTTCGATGCCTATATGGCCAGCCTGTCGGGCAATGCGCGGCAGGGGGCGAAGCGCAAGGCGAAGAAGAGCGCGCAGGTCTCCGGCGGTGACCTCGACATCCGCGCCTATCGCACGCCGGCGGAGCTGGAGACGTTCCACGACATCGCCCGCCGCATCGCGCTGCGCACCTATCAGGAAAAGCTGATGGGGGAGGGGCTTCCGGCCAGTCCCGAGTTCATCCGGGGGATGCTGACCGCGGCGGCGGCGGACGATGTCCGCGCCTGGCTGCTGTTCATCGCCGGGGAGCCCGCTGCCTATCTCTACTGCCCCGCGCATGGCGAGACATTGGTCTACGAATATGTCGGCCATGATCCGGCGTTCAACGACTTGTCGCCCGGCGCTGTCCTGCAAGTGGAAGCGTT
>CAZWZP010000032.1:6355-18483 GCA_964638925.1 uncultured Stakelama sp.
ATTCGCCCGATTCGACTTCACCGAGGGCGATGGCCAACACAAGCGCCAATACGCAACCGGCGGCGTCCCCTGTGTGGACTTGTTGCTCTTGCGCCCGAGCCTGACCAACCGCGTGACCACGGCGGCACTCGGCGGGTTCAACAAGACGGTGGCCGGCGGCAAGGCATTGGTGGACGCGGTGGGGCTGGAGAAGCTGTCCAAGAAGCTGCGCCGGGGCTAAGCCCTTGCGATGCATCTGCGCACTTCCGCCATCGTCGTCGCGATCCGCCCGCATGGCGAAAGCGGCGCGATCGTAAGGGCGCTGACCGCCGAAGCGGGGTTGCTGGCCGGCTATGTCCGGGGTGGCCGGTCCCGCCAACACCGCCCGGTGCTCCAGCCGGGCAACATCATCCTCGGCGACTGGCGCGCCCGGACCGAGGATCAGCTGCCCGCGCTGGTGGCGGAACTGGTGCACAGCCGCGCACCCTTGTTCCGCGAGCCGCTGCCCGCCGCAGCGATCGACTGGGCGACGGCACTGACCGCCGCAGCGCTGCCCGAGGGCCAACCCTATCCGCAGCTCCATGCGGCATTGGGCGGGCTGCTCGACGCGATCGAAGCCGCCCCGGCGGCGCGGGGCTGGGCGGTGGCGCTGGTTCGCTACGAACTGCTGCTGCTCGCCCTGCTCGGCTTCGGCCTCGACCTCGACCAGTGCGCCGCCACCGGCGCGACCGAGGATCTGGCGTTCGTCAGTCCGAAGAGCGGCATGGCGGTCAGCACCGCCGCCGCCACCGGCTACGAAGCCCGCCTGTTCCGCTTGCCTCCCTTCGTCCGTCTGGGCGGGGCAGCGGAGTGGGACGACATCCGCGACGGTCTCCGCCTCACCGGCCATTTCCTCGACCGCGACCTGCTCCACGGCAAGGCGGCGGACGTGCTGGCGGCGCGAGGGCGGTTGGTCGACCGCATCAACAGGGCGGTTGCGTGACGCGGCGCAGCACGGCAAGGGGCCTGCACCCTGAGCAGGTGGAGTAGTCATGCCGTTGATCGCAATCCTTCCCGGCGACGGGATCGGACCCGAAGTCACCGCACAGGCGCGCCGCGTGCTCGATGCGCTCGATCTCGGCCTGACGTTCGAGGAAGCGGCGGTCGGCGGCGCGGCCTATTTCGACAGTGGTCATCCGCTGCCCCCTGCGACGCTCGATCTGGCGAAGCGCGCCGACGCAATCCTGTTCGGCGCGGTTGGCGATCCGCGCTGCGATGCGCTGGCACGGCACCTGCGCCCCGAACAGGCGATCCTGGGGCTGCGCAAGGAACTTGGCCTGTTCGCCAATCTGCGGCCCGCGACGCTGTTCCCCGGCCTTGAGGACGCCTCCGCGCTGCGCCCCGAAGTGGCCGGCGCGATCGACATGGTGATCGTCCGCGAACTCAACGGCGACGTCTATTTCGGTGCGAAGGGAATGCGCACCACCGCTGACGGCCGCCGCGAAGGCTATGACGTCATGTCCTATAATGAGAACGAGGTCGCCCGGATTGCGAAGGTCGGGTTCGAAACCGCCCGCGCCCGCCGCGGCAAGCTGTGCTCGGTCGACAAGGCCAACGTCCTCGAAACCTCGCAGCTGTGGCGCGACGTGGTGATCGAGGTCGCGGCCGACTATCCCGACATCGAACTCAGCCACATGTATGTCGACAACGCCGCGATGCAGCTGGTGCGTAACCCCGGCCAGTTCGACGTGATCGTCACCGGCAATCTGTTCGGCGACATATTGTCGGATCAGGCGAGCATGTGCGCCGGGTCGATCGGGATGCTCCCCTCCGCCTCGCTCGATGGCAGCGGCAAGGGGCTTTACGAGCCGATCCACGGCAGCGCGCCGGATATCGCTGGACAGGGCAAGGCCAATCCGTGCGCGACGATCCTGTCGGCGGCGATGCTGCTGCGCTACTCGCTCGGCATGGCGGAAGCCGCGGACCGGATCGAGGCGGCGGTGACGGCGGCGCTGACGGGTGGCGCACGCACCGCGGATCTCGGCGGCACGCTGTCCACGCAAGCGATGGGCGACGCGGTGGTGCGGGCGCTGGCGTGAGCGGGTCAGCCCTCGAATTGGCGGTCGTCGTCCCGACCTTCAATGAGGCACGCAATGTGCCGCTGATGGTCGCGGCGCTCGACGCGGCGCTGGCCGGGCGGCGCTGGGAAGTGATCTTCGTCGACGACAACAGCCCCGACGGAACCGCCGATGTAACGCTCGCGATCGCGCGCGAGTACGAGCGGCGCGACCCGCGCGTGCGGGTGGTACAGCGGATCGGGCGGCGCGGCCTGTCCTCCGCGACGATCGAGGGCATGTGCGCCACCGCCGCGCCGTTCGTCGCGGTGATCGACGGCGACATGCAGCATGACGAGACGCTGCTGCCCAAGATGCTCGACGCACTGCTCGCCGATGATAGCGTCGATGTCGCGATCGGATCGCGCTTCGTCGAGGGCGGCGGCACCGGCGAATGGGACCGCGACCGCGTGGCCAAGTCGGAACTCGCCACCCGCATCTCGCGCAAGGTGCTAAAAGCCGATCTCAGCGACCCGATGAGCGGCTTTTTCATGATCCGCAGCGATGTGGTGCGCGCCATCATCCCGCATCTCTCGGCGATCGGGTTCAAGATTCTGCTCGACATCCTGACCGCCAGCCCGCGCGCGCTCAAATTCGTCGAACTCCCCTATGTGTTCCGCACGCGGCAGATCGGCGAGAGCAAGCTCGACCATGTCGTCGCGATGGAGTTCCTGATCGCGCTGTACGACCGCATGTTCGGGCGGGTGGTGCCGGTGCGCTTCGTCATGTTCTCCGCGATCGGTGCGTTGGGTGCTGGCGTGCATTTTGCGGCCTTGTGGCTGTTCTTCCGCCTGTTCGAATACAGCTTCCTCACCGGGACGATCGTCGCGACGCTGATCGCGATGACGTTCAACTTCTTCCTCAACAATAGCCTCACCTATCGCGATGCGCGGTTGAAGGGTTGGCGGCCGTTGCTCGATGGCTGGATCGGCTTTTGCATTGTCTGCTCGGTCGGCGCAGTCGCGAATATTGGTGTCGCGGCGTTCCTGCACGATGTTCAGCAGGCGCAATGGGCACCGTCCGCGCTTGCTGGAATCGCGGTCGGTGCGGTTTGGAACTTCGCGCTCTCGTCGCGCTTCGTGTGGGGCCGCTACTGACCCTGCCTTATTGGTGCTGCGATTGCCGGTAACGGTGCGGCGATGATCCGCTTACGCCCTCTGCTCCTCGCGCTCGTACTGGCGAGTGTCCCGCTTCCTGCCGCCGCGCAGGACGCTGCTTCCGACTCCGTCGAAGAAGTGGTGGTCACCGCCCGCACTTCCGGCGCACCCATTTGGACGGTCAGGACCGAAACGGGCGTCGTGCTGCTCGTCGGTGAAATCCGGAACGTGCCCAAGGCGACGCCCTGGTATCCCGACCGGCTCGAGCGCGCGGCGGGCGGCGCGCAGCGGATCATTCTCGGCACCAAGGCCAAGGTGTCGCCGGGCGATATCCTGCGCCTGATCTTTGCGGGCGGGAAGCTGACCAAATTGCCCGACGAGCGGGTTGCCGCCGACTATCTGGATGCAAAACGGCTGGCGCGGTTGCGCGCGATCGAGGTGCGTTACGGGCAGGATTATGATCGGCGCAACTTTTTGATCACATCATTCGACCTGCTCTCGCGGCGGCTGGCGTTCAGCAAGGATACGGGGGACGACGCGACCGATGTTGTGCGCAAAGCGGCGCGACGGGCGGACATCGCCACGCGTCCGGTCGGCGAGGTGCGGGGCGAGGACATGCTCGACAACCTCTTCGCCGCAGCGCCCGAAACGCATCTGCCCTGCCTTGACGCGGCGATGGCGGCGGCGGAGATCGGGCCGGAGATCGTGACGGCGCGTGGCAAGGCGTGGACCGGCTTCGATGTGCCGGGGGTGATGGCGAACCCGCTGGAGACCGCGCTGGGGCGGTGCTGGCCGTGGACCGACAATCAGTTGGGCGCCGAACTGCGCGGGCAGTGGGTGGCCGCGCTCGACGAGGCGGTCAAACAGACCGGCGTGACGCTGGCGGTCGTACCCATCCGGGTGCTGGCTGAAGAGGGTGGCGTGCTAGACCAGCTACAGCGCCGCGATCTCGACATCAGCGGCCCGCGCTGGCGCTAAATTGTTGGTCGGCTCTGCCGACGCGGCACCGGCTACGCCCAGCCGGGCAGCCACATCCAGCGGGTGAAAGCCCGCGCGCTCGTCAAATCCTGCGCGGCGATGATCGGGTAGAAATAGGCGAACAGACCGACGGCGGGCACCAGCAGCCACTCGTCGCGCCGCTTCAGCCAGTCGCGCCAATGGTGCATCGCGACTGCCAGCACCACGCACAGGATGATGCTGGGCAGATAATAATAATAGAAGAACCCAAGCGACTTGGGGATCACCGCCCATACCCCGAGCGAGAAGGTCCACAGGATCGCGGCGGCGAGCGGCACTCCGGCCTTTTGTTTCACCCCCGCCCACCAGCAGGCCGCGACTGCGACCAGGCCGGTCCATAGGATCGCCGGATTGCCGATCAGCAGCACGCCGCGCATCGCCCCCTGATCGGGCTCATAGAAATACCAGATCGGGCGCAGCATCAGCGGCCAGCTCCACCAGCTCGACTGGTAATTGTGTGGGCTGAGCACCTGCGTCTGCAGCGCCAGCATCTCGAACTGGAACGGGATCAGCCGCGCCAGCGTCATGGGATTGGTGGCGTAGAAAAAGGCGGGGGCGAAGGTCGCGAAATAGGTGGCGATGCTGACCACGCCGAGCACGGCCAGCGCGGGCAACCAGTGGATGCCGCCGAACCGCTTGGCCTCGCGGTATCGCAGCCACAGAAAGGCGACTCCGGCGAGCGCGACATAGGGGATCGCCGCCCATTTGACGCCCACTGCCGCGCCGAACAGCACCGCGCACGCAAGCCAATAGCCCCATGCCTGGCGCGACTCGGCCTGCATCGCGGCGAGGAAGGCGACTCCGGCCCACACCAGGAACGCGCCCATGAACACGTCCAGCATCCCGATCCGCGCCTGCACGAACACCATCTGTCCCAGCATCGCAAAGATCGCCGCGAACAGGGCGGGCCGGGTCGCGCGGGTGAGCAGCAGGGTGAAGGCATAGACGCCTGCAATCGTCGCGCTGCCGAACAGGGTCGAAAACAGCCGCCACCCCAGCGCATTGTCGCCGATCAGGTGAATGCCCAATGCAATCAGCGACTTGCCCAGCATCGGATGCTCGGGATTGGTGATGTGCGAGAAGTCGAGCAGGATGCGGGCGGCGGGGACGTAGTGCACCTCGTCGAACAACAATATGCTCGGGCGCTCGACGCCGACGGTGAAAAGGCACTGGGCAGCGACCGCGAGGAGCAGGCCGAGCAGGACGGGGCGCTGTTCGAGACGGTCGAGCATTGGGCGAGTCGATAGCTGAGCTTGAGGCGTGCGTCACCCGTTGCGCTTGCGCCTGCGCGCCATCCGCTTCTAGAGGGACATCATGAAGCGCCGCACCGGACAAGATCGCAGCATCACCCGCAACTGGAAGCCCGCAACGCTCGCGGTGCGCGGCGGGACCGCGCGCAGCGAATGGGGGGAGACGAGCGAAGCGCTCTTCCTCACCTCGGGCTATGCCTATGATTGTGCTGGCGACGCCGCCGCGCGCTTTGCCGGCGATCAGCAGGGCATGACCTATTCGCGGCTGCAGAACCCGACCGTCGAGATGCTCGAACAGCGGATCGCGCTGCTGGAGGGCGCCGAGGCGTGCCGCGCGACCGCGTCCGGCATGGCGGCGATGACGGCGGCGCTGCTGTGCCAGCTGTCGGCGGGCGACCATCTGGTCGGCGGGCGCGCGGCGTTCGGATCGTGCCGCTGGCTCACCGACACGCTGATGCCGCGCTTCGGGATCGAGACGACGGTGGTCGACGCGCGCGATCCGCAGCAATTCGTCGACGCGATCCGCCCGAATACCAAGGTGTTCTTCTTCGAGACCCCGGCCAATCCGACGATGGACATCGTCGACCTCAAGGCTGTGTGCGACATCGCGCGCGAACGCGGGATCACGACCGTGGTCGACAACGCCTTTGCCACGCCGGCACTGCAGCGACCGATGGAGTTCGGTGCAGACGTGGTCGCCTATAGCGCGACCAAGATGATGGACGGGCAGGGGCGCGTCCTCGCCGGCGCGATCTGCGGCACCGAAGACTTCATCACCAACACGCTGCTGCCCTTCCACCGCAACACCGGCCCGACGCTGAGCGCGTTCAACGCCTGGGTGGTGCTCAAGGGGCTGGAGACGCTCGACCTGCGCATCCGCCGCCAGAGCGAGAATGCGATGAAGGTCGCCCGCTTCCTCGAAGGTCGAGTCGCAGCGGTCAACTATCCCGGCCTGCCCAGCCATCCGCAGCATAATCTGGCGATGAGCCAGATGGCGGCGGTCGGCCCGATCTTCTCGTTCGAGGTGGATGGCGGGCGCACCCAGGCGCACGGCCTGCTCGACGCGCTCGGCCTCATCGACATTTCGAACAATATCGGCGATTCCCGGTCGCTGATGACGCACCCCGCCTCCACCACGCACAGCGGCGTCGCCGAAGATCAGCGGCTGTTGATGGGCGTGCGCGAAGGGATGCTGCGGCTCAATGTCGGTCTTGAAGACCCCGACGACCTGATCGCCGATCTCGATCAGGCATTAAGGGCAGTCGGGCTGTGAAGGCGCTGTTCGGTCAGGAAGCGGTCACGCGCGACATCACGGTGCGCGTGTCGGTCAGCTACCTGTCCGATCAATCGGAACCCGGTCGCGGCCGCTGGTTCTGGGCCTATCATATCCGCATCGAAAATGGCGCGCATCAGGCGGTGCAACTGCTCTCGCGCCGCTGGACGATCACCGACGGGCGCGGCAGCCAGCATATCGTCGAGGGCGAAGGTGTCGTCGGCGAACAGCCGATGATCGCGCCGGGATCGAGCTACGACTATGTTTCCGGCTGCCCGCTGACCACGCCGACCGGGTGGATGGAGGGCAGCTACGTCATGGTCGGTGCCGATGGCCGTGAATTCGACGTGGCGATCCCCCGCTTCGCGCTGCGTGCGCCGGCGGTGGCGGAGTAGGACATGAAGCGCACCCACCTCCCCCTCAACGGCTTGCGCGTGCTCGACGCGGCGGCGCGGCATCTGTCTTTCACCCGCGCGGCGGACGAACTCGCCGTGACTCCTGCGGCGGTCGGGCAACAGATCCGCGCGCTCGAGGACACGCTGGGCGGCGTCCTGTTCCGCCGCACCACGAAGGGACTTGAGCTGACACCCGAAGCGCAGGCGGGTCTGGACGCGCTGCGCGCCGGGTTCCTGCAGTTCGAGGAATCGGTCCGCGCGATGCAGGCGGGGCAGTCGTCCAAGTCGCTGACCATCGCCGCGCCGCGCGACCTGACCGAAAAATGGCTGATGCCGCGCCTCGCCGAAATCGCCCGCGAAGACCCGGAACTGCGCTTCGTGCTGATTGCCGCGGACGAGGCGATCGACTTTACCGAGGCCAACCTCGACCTAGCCATCCGTTGGGGCGAGGGTCCGGGCGAGCATGAGGGCGAGGCGCTGGAGAGCGACGGCATGGTCACCGTGGCCAAGCCCGGCGGGCGCGGTGAGACGCCGATCGGCTGGCCCGGCTGCGTCGCTGAGGATGGCGCGGCT
Organism: uncultured Stakelama sp.; assembly: GCA_964638925.1. Classification (GTDB taxonomy): domain Bacteria; phylum Pseudomonadota; class Alphaproteobacteria; order Sphingomonadales; family Sphingomonadaceae; genus Sphingomonas. The sequence goes on from CAZWZP010000032.1 coordinate 14,033, forward strand.
TTGGTCCGCGTTGGCGATGCCGGCCTCGCGCTGGACGCCGCCGCCGAAGGGCTGGGCCGTGCCACCATTCCCGAATTGCTTGCCCGCGCCGATATCGAAGCGGGCCGGGTCGCGGTGGTCGGCGATCCGATCCCCTCGCGGCTAGGCTATTGGCTGGTCGCACCGCTACCGCAATGGCGTCAGAAGAAGGTCAAAGCGCTGGTCGAGGCGCTGGGGGAAGCGTGATCGCACTTCCAGTGCTTGAGACCGCACGGCTCAGGCTGCGGGGGATTAAACCCAGCGATGCCGAGGCGATGTTCCCGGTTTTATCCGACACCACCTTGATGACCTGGTGGTCGAGTGCTGCACATCGCGACATCGCGGAAACGCGTGCCTACCTGACTTATACGCCTGATCCCGACGGGATGCGCAGTTGGGCGATCACCCTTGGTGATACGGATGTGGCGATCGGGTGGGTGACGGTGATCCGCCGCCGTCGCGGTGTGAACGAAATCGGCTATATCCTGGCGCGCGATCATTGGGGGTCGGGGATCGCGCGCGAGGCGCTGGAGCGGGTGCTTGACTTCATCTTTGATGAGGAAGGGCAGCGCCGGGTGTTTGCGGACATCGACCCCGAAAATCGTGCCTCGCGCGCGCTGGTCGAACGGCTCGGCTTCACGCAGGAAGGCACGCTGCGCGCTGAATGGGAAACCCATATCGGCGTGCGCGACACGGTGATCTATGGCCTGCTGCGCGACGAGTGGGCTGCGCGCGGGTGACCGTCAGCGTTTGGTTGAGCCTCGGATGGCATCGACCAGAATCCAGATCAGCAGCGGGATGAACAGCGCTAGTGCGACTGCCATTGCGATTTCGACGCTGCCCATGATCGCCGAGCCGATCTTGGAGTCAGCGTCCGTGACGAACAGGATTGGCTTTGCCTTGGTCATCTCGTCATGGGCTTTCTCGCCGATCCAGTAGATCATCTGCCCCGCGCCGAACACGCCCATGCCGCCCAGCAGCAGGTTGATGCGCAGGTCGCGGCGGGCGCTTTCCTGATCGGCGACCTGTTGATGGCGGCGACGCAGGTCGCTGGCATGATCCTCAAGGCTGGCGATGGCAGTGGTCAGCGCAGCTTGCTTGCGGTTGGTGCCGCGCAGATCCTGGAGCTTGGCAAACACGTCGCGTTCGGTGTCGTAGCGGAACGGGTTGCTGTAGCGGAATCGCTCATACTCCTCGAACTCCGCGAGCTTGGCCTGGTTGATTAGCAACTCCGTGGGGTCGCCGGGATCCTTGGGGTTGAGCGGCTCGCGCAGGATCAGCGCGCGCATCGCGGCGCTGTCGCGTGGATCGCGTCCGGCGGTCATCGCGGTGATCCGCTCGATCCGCGCCATGCTCCGCTCCTCATGCGCGCGCGCGAGGAACTCGTTATGTAGCGCGAGCAGGTGAATCAGGAAGGCGTAGGGGCAGGTGCCGATATAATCGTTGCCGATCTCAAGGCTGCGGCTGCGCGGGACATAGGTGATCATCGCGCGATGATTGGCGTAACGGACAAAGAAGCGCTCGTCCGACTGTTCGTCGCTGTCGGGATAGATCGGGTCGATGCTGTCCAGGATCTCCGACGTGTCCTGGTTCATGAAGTCGATGATGTTCTGATTAAACCCCGCAAGGAACAGATAGTCGAGACAGTCCGGGCGTTGCAGATCGAACGCCGGAACGTGGTGGCGGATCGGCGGATTGAGCCGCTGGTGGTCAAGGTCGCGCAGCTGCAGGCATGTCCCGTCGCGCATCGCCGCGCGCAGCCCGGCATGGTCGCCAGGCTTGAGGACGGTATAGGGCGGCGCGCCGCGCGACCGTTTCTCGCCCTCGGCAGGTGCGCGGGCAAAACCGCCGGCGGCGAGCAGCGCCTCATAGTCCGCGCGTATCGTTACCCAGTTCCAGAAATTGGGGGCCATCCGGTCGCGGGGATCGATCTCCTCCTTCTCTTCGTCCGCTTCGGGTTCGCCGAGATGCACGCGGCGTGGCGGGCGGCCGTTTGCGTCCGGCGCGGTCAGGCGGCCGATCTCCTTCTGATAGGGGGCGTAGCAATTGTCGCGGACCATCGTCTTGCGCGGCACCGATGCCAGGCCGTCGGCGTCAAGCGGCATCAGCCGGTCGAACAGGCGCTCGTCATGTACGACGAACATGAAGCGCGACTTGGGCACTTTCAGTCCCGGCACCTCGATGAACGGGACCAGGTCGATCAGCGTCTCCTCGAAACCGGCCACAAGCGCTGCGACCTTCAGTTCTTCCGCCAGACGAGAGAACAGCGAGCGCGCGTCGCGTTTCAGGCGGTCGCGGACGAACGGCCAGAATTTGCTGTCAGGTCCGTTTTCGGTTGCGACGGTAAGCGAGTCGAGCGGGTCGATGCCGAGCCCGGTTTCACTGAATACATCGACATAGCTGTCGGACTTGACCAGCTCGCTGAGCAACTCGGGCTTGAGCGCATATTCCTTGGGCGCGGCCAGCTTTTGCAGCAGCGACAGGAAATAAAAGGTCGACGGATCATAGCCCGGCTGCGTTGCGCCGCTGTCGTCGACATATTCCGCATAATGATGGTTGAACGACAGGTGATAACTCAGCGCGCCATTATTGTGCGAGACCCAGAAGGTCCGCAGCCCGACTCGGCGCGGATCGTCGAGTGCGGGGGGATGCGCCTCGAACGTCACCCCCTCGGTCATCCAGGTGGTGCTGTTTCCAACCTTGAAGATAAGCGGCTCGCTCCGTCGAATCAGTGCCGCGGCTTCCTCCAGATCCGTAGGCGCTGCGTCGGTAGTGGCGAGCAGATATTCCTGCACCTCGCCCTGTGTTTCGCGGTCGGCGATGTCGTTGAACAGCGGATCGACCGCGTTGCGCAACGCGAGCGAGGGATAATGCTGCATCTGTGCGCGGCGAAACACCGATGGTGGAAGGGGGGCACCGGGATCGCGACCCAGCGCCGCAGATACCCGGTCAGGCTCGATATAGAGCGACAGGGTCCAGTAGATTGTACCCGGTACCGCGGCGTCATAGCTGCCGGGCTTGGTCTCCCGTCCTCTGGTCGCCATGTCTGCAAGCCTCCCGTGCGAGATCGCGGAAACTATTGAAATCAGGGTGCCGCGATGCGGTCAACCGCATGAGCGCCGGAGCCGTCGGCAGCAGCGCTACCGGGTCGATGCGCGTGGCAAGCGCCGCCAATTGGTGCGCCGCCGGGCCGCCGGGGGCGTCGGTCGCCCCCTTGAGCACGGAGATGCCGAAAAAGCTTTGCAGATGATCGTGGAGCAGCCGCGCAGGAAGCGCGTCGCCCGGATAGCCGATCGCGGCGTAGATCAGGCTATCGTCTGGCTGCTGCTCGGCCGACAGCGCCGGCTGGACATAGGGAAAGTCCACCACCTGGGCACCGATCCGCGCCCAGATAGACAGGCGATCGACCTGATCGAGACCCGAATGATTGCTGTCGGCGGCATAGGCTTCTTCGGTCAGGCGCAGCGGATCATTCTGCTCGATGAACAACACCGGTGCCGGCCCGGTGGAATCGAGGTCCAGCACGGTCAGCGCGGTGCGGCATATATCGGCGAGAATGCGGCGGAGCAGCCCACGGCCACGCGCCGCGCTCTCGACATAGACATAGTTGAGCGCGACGGTTGCAGGGATTGCCGCGTCCTCCGCCGTCGTCGCGGCGAGGAAATTCGCGCCGCCGAGCAGTGTACCGTCCGCTTCCTCGAATACCATCGCAATCTCGCAATGGCGTCGACCATAGGCGTCGCGATGGGTGGCGTTCAGCGCAAGACAGCGGACAAAGCCGTCAAGCTCCTCGCGCTCGTCGGGCAGGATGAAGGCGCGGTCATAGCCTTCGAAAAAGCGGCGTAGCACCGGCGAGTGCGGGTCGTTGGTCGCGGTTACCCGGACCCCGTCGTCCCAGCGCCAGGACAGGTCCGCGCTCATGCCGCCGCCCGCCTCATGCGTCGATCGCTTCTTCGTCCAGCCGTGCGGCATTTTCCTGGATGAACGCGAAGCGGTGCGCCGGATTGGTGCCCATCAACCGATCCACTAGGTCCTTGACCTCCGCGCGCTCCTCATATTCCTGCGGCAGGGTGATGCGCAGCATCGACCGCGTCTTCGGGTCCATCGTCGTTTCGCGCAGCTGGCCCGGGTTCATCTCGCCGAGCCCCTTGAAGCGCGACACTTCGACCTTGCGACCCTTGAACGGCCCCGCCTCGATCTCGGCGCGGTGCGCGTCGTCGCGGGCGTAGAGGCTCTTGGCGCCCGCAGTCAGGCGATAGAGCGGCGGCTGCGCCAGATACAGGTGCCCGCGCCGCACGATGTCGGGCATTTCCTGAAAGAAGAAGGTCATCAGCAACGTCGCGATATGCGCGCCGTCCACGTCCGCGTCGGTCATGATGACGATGCGTTCGTAGCGTAGATTGTCGGGCTGACAGTCCTTTCGCGTGCCACAG
>CAZWZP010000032.1:18613-18999 GCA_964638925.1 uncultured Stakelama sp.
GGCGCTGCCGCCTGCCGAGTCCCCCTCGACGATGAACAGCTCGGTGCCCGCCGGATCGTCGGCGGAGCAGTCGGTCAGCTTGCCGGGCAGGCGGAGCTTGCGGCCCGAGGTCGCGGTCTTGCGTTTGACCTCACGCTCCTGCTTGCGGCGCAGGCGATCGTCCATCCGCTCGACCAAATAGTTGAGCAGCGCCTTGCCGCGCTCCATCTTGTCGGTGAGGAAATGGTCGAAATGGTCGCGCACCGCCTTTTCGACCATCCCGGTCGCCTCGGGTGATGTCAGGCGATCCTTGGTCTGCGACTGGAATTGCGGGTCGCGGATGAACACCGACAGCATCAGCTCCGACCCGACCATGATGTCGTCGGCGGTGATGTCCTTGGCCTTTT
>CAZWZP010000032.1:19016-23440 GCA_964638925.1 uncultured Stakelama sp.
CGCGCGGATGCCGCGCACCAGCGCCTGCCGCAGCCCCTGTTCATGGCTGCCGCCGTCCGGCGTCGGGATGGTGTTGCAGTACCAGCTATAGCTGCCATCGCTCCACAGCGGCCAAGCCACGGCCCATTCGACGCTGCCCTGCGCTTCGCCGGGAAAGTCTTGCCGCCCCGCAAAGAACTCCGCCGTCGCACCCTCGCGCGCGCCAAGCTGTTCCTTGAGGTGATCGGCAAGGCCGCCGGGGAATTGGAACACCGCTTCGGCCGGGGTATCGTCGGAAATCAGCTCCGGTGCGCATTTCCAGCGGATCTCGACGCCGGCGAACAGATACGCCTTGGACCGGGCGAGCTTGTACAGCCGCGCCGGCTTGAACTGCATCTCCCCGAAAATCTCCGTGTCCGGCGTGAAGGCGACGCTGGTCCCGCGCCGGTTGGGCGTCGGGCCGACATGCTCGATCGGCCCCATCGTCACGCCCTGATTGAACCGCTGGCGATAGAGCTGGCGGTCGCGCGCGACCTCCACCACCATGTCGGTCGACAGCGCGTTGACCACGCTGCTGCCCACGCCATGCAGACCGCCCGAGGTCGCATAGGCTTTTCCTGAGAATTTGCCGCCCGCGTGAAGCGTTGAGAAGATCACCTCCAGCGCCGACTTGTCGGGAAACTTCGGATGCGGATCGGTCGGAATGCCGCGACCATTGTCGACGATGGTCAGCCGGTTGCCGACGTCCAGCGTCACCTCGATCCGGCTGGCATGGCCCGCCACCGCCTCGTCCATCGCATTGTCGAGGATCTCGGCGGCAAGGTGGTGCAGTGCGCGCTCGTCGGTGCCGCCGATATACATGCCCGGCCGGCGGCGGACGGGTTCGAGCCCCTCCAGCACCTCGATTGAGCTGGCGTCATAGCTGTTGGTAGGGGTGGCGGAACCGGATTGGAAAAGGTCGGACGACATTTGTTCTGGCTAGTCCTCCCCATGCTCCGGGGCAAGCGCGGGTGTTGCTGCAGGGCAACATGAATGCGGAAATTCGGAACGGGGCGGGAAAGAACCGCGCCGTTCCTCGTTAAGCCCCGGCAAGTTCAGTTGGAGTATCCTGTTTATGCGTATGCGTACCCTGATGGGGGCCGGAGCGGCCGCCCTGACCCTGATGGCTGTCCCAGCTTTGGCCCAGGACGGCGAGCCTGCCTTTGACGGCGTCTATGTCGGCGGATCGTTCGGCTACACCGTTCAGAACAATGATGTCGGCGAGCGGATCGAGTTTGACGCGGGCCGTAACGGCACGTTCGGCGACACGATCGCGACCTCGACCGGCGCTGATGCGTTCTCGCCCGGCTTCTGCAACGGCGCAGCCACGTCGAGCGCGAATATCGCCTGTCTCAACGACAAGGACGATATCGAATATTATGGCCGCATCGGTTTCGACAAGCAGATGGGCAAGTTCGTGATTGGTGCCGTCGTCGAATTCGGCAAGACCGAAGCGCGCGACAGCGTGACCGCTTACAGCACCACCCCGGCCTTCTACACCATGACGCGTGAGCTCGACTGGAACGCGGCGCTGCGCCTGCGCGCCGGTATGGTCGCGGGTGAGAGCACGCTGTTCTACGCCACCGGTGGCGGCGCCTATGCCAAGCTGAACAACAGCTTCAGCAGCAGCAACACCGCCAACAGCTTCACGCTGGAAGGCGACGACATGGCTTGGGGCTGGCAGGCCGGCGGCGGTGTCGAGCAGAAGCTCGGTCGCAACTTCTCGATCGGCCTGGAATATCTCTACAGCCGCTATGACGACAGCGATGCGCGCGTTGCGGTCGGCACCGGCACGGCAGGGGCGACCAACCCGTTCGTGCTGGCAGGCGGCGTCGATTTCCGCCGCACCGAGAAGTTTGACTTCCACGCATTGCGCGCGACCGCAGCGTTCCGCTTCTAACGCGGCTTCCCGAGCGGGAGATTGGGGCTGGCGGAGCGATCCGCCGGCCCCTTTGCGTTGGGTGTCAGGCGGCGTCGAGCTTGGTCAGAAATCCGCGGGTGGACTCGTCCAGTGCGCGCGCGGTTCGGGTGAGCGCGCCTGCCGCAGCCGCGACGCGATCTGACAGTTGCTCGGTCTCCCCGGCCATCGCCGCGACGCCGCGCACCCGCTCGGCCATGAACGCGGCACCGGTCGCGGTATCGCGTGCCGAGCGGTCGATCGCCGTCGCGGTCTCGCGCTGTGCATCCACCGCCGCCCGGATCGCCTCGGCAGCGGTGGCGAGGTCGCCGACCATTGCCGTGATCTCCGACAGCGCGTCCTGTGCGACTTCCGCCCCGCCATGCATCGAATCGGCGAGGTGGCGAATTTCGCCGGTCGCCCGCGCCGCTTCTCCGGCGAGCTGTTTGACTTCATGGGCAACAACCGCAAAGCCCCGCCCGGCTTCGCCCGCACGCGACGCCTCGATGGTCGCGTTGAGCGCGAGCAAATTGGTGCGGGTGGCGATTTCGTGAATCGATTCGGCAAAGCTGGTGATCGTCTGCGACCGCTGGGTCAGTGCCGCGACTGCACCGCGCCCGCCGTCGGAGATGCTGCTGGCGTCGTCGCTGCGCTGCGCCTGCTGGTCCGCGCTGGCGGCGATCGCGGTGATCGAGGTGGACAGATCGTGTAGTCGTATCGCCAGCGTCTCGGCCGCGCCCGACGTCTGGCTGGCGCTTGCCGCAGTCTCGCCCGATTCACGGCTGGCGCGGCGAGCGACGCCGTTGAGCGATCCGGCAAGTTGCTCCAGCTCGGCGGCGGCGGTCCCAACGGTCGCGACGATGCCGCTCATCGACTGCTGAAAAGCGTCGGCGAGCTGGCGATTTTCTTCCTGCCGGGCGGCCTCGGCCGTCCGCCGCTGCGCCTCGGCCTCGCGCGCCAGTGACTCGCGGGCATTGCGTTCCTGGAGTTCGCGACGCGCCGCCGCAGTGGCCTGTTCCATCGCGACTTCGGCTTCGACCCGGCGCTGCTCGGCGGTCGCGGCGGCGCGGTCGCTGGCCGCGCGCGCCTCACCATGGCGGAGGATAAGGCTGCGGATCGTGACGGTGAGATAGATCAGCACCGCCGCCTGCAGAACCACCGCGAGCGCGTGGAACAGCACACGACCAAAATCGCCTGCGCCCGTGAAGACCCAGGCCGGGGCGGCATATTGCAGGACGAGATGATGGACCGCGATCAACGCCGACGCCAGCACGATCGCACGTGCGTCGCACAGGATCGTCAGCGCGGCGAGTGCGACGAAGAAATACATATGCCCGTCCATCTGCCACGCGTGACCGCTCAGCGCATAGACGGCGATTGCGGGCTGAACCGCCGCCAGCGTCGCGATGACCAGACGGGCGTGGAGGTCGACGCGGCGGCGCTGCACCATCAGCGTGGGAAGCGCCATTGCGAGAATGCCGATCACCGTGAGCGGGACGACCCGGTCGCTTCCCGTTATCAGGCTGAGCAGGATGATTACGATGGTGTTGATCCAACTGACGCCGACCAGGATCGACGCGGCGCGCAGACGGAGCTGCGTGATGTCGTTCATGCGGGTGCTCCCGGCCCGCACAGGCCGCGTGGAGCGGACAACGCGATCACGCCGCTGGAGATCAGCGGGACGAGCCGTGCGCGCGCGCCCGTGACGAGAACCATGTTAGCCATCGGGCCGCGCCCGTTCAGGGTCGCCCCCGCATCAAGGGCGGGACCGACCAGCCGTCCGCCGTCACGTCCGTCGAGCGCGACCAGCAACATCGGTCCCTCGCGCGGTGGCCACAAGGAAAGGATCGCCACCCCGGCCGTGACGAGCATGGCCTGGGCAAAGACGGCGCCGAATCGGGGAAAGGGCAGGACGCGGAACACGTCCCGGTCCTACCCCCGCCATGGTTAAGCGAGTGTTGACCAAGTCGCTACGGAATGCCCGCAAGCTATGCGTTCAGGTTATCCCCCGGCGCGACCTTATCGAACGCGCGGGCCACCATAGGGCAACGGCGGTGGCGGGCGGCGGTCGCGGCGCGGCAGCTGTGCCTGATAGGCATGGCCACAATGATCGACGCAATAGGGGAAACCGGGGTTCACCTTTTCTCCACAAAAGTGGAAATCCGGCTCGCCCGGATGGCCCAGCGGCCATTTGCAGATGCGGTCGTTGAGGTCGAGCAGTGTGGTCTTGCCCTCAATCTCCTTGCTCGGCTTGGCGGGGACCAGGCGACGCGGCGGGGCAGGCGCAATCGGCGGAGCCTGTTCACCGGGGTTCTGGCGGATGAACCCGCCGGGCCCGACCGAGCGCAGCACTGGGCCTTCGCGCACTGCGGGCGTCGGCGCTTCCGCCTCATCCTCGTCCTCATCCGCGATCACCGGGGCGGGGGTAGGAGCCGCAAGCGGGGCAGCGGCGCGCGGAGCGGGGGCGGCAGGGGCCGGCTTGGGCACAGGCGGCGCGGCGCGCCTCCTC
>CAZWZP010000033.1:0-8822 GCA_964638925.1 uncultured Stakelama sp.
AACCAGGATCAGCTTGTAGCCCTTGACCGCCGCGACCATCGCCAGGCCGACGCCGGTATTGCCGCTGGTCGGCTCGACGATCGTCCCGCCGGGCTTCAGGCTGCCAACGGCCTCCGCCGCCTCGATCATCGCCAGCGCGATGCGGTCCTTGATCGACCCGCCGGGATTGGTGCGCTCCGACTTGATCCACACCTCGGCATCGGGAAACAGCCGAGCCACGCGGATGTGCGGGGTGTTGCCGATGGTTTCGAGAATGCTGTTCGCCTTCATGCCTTGATCTCCTCTGGCGCGGGATGGTCCAACGATGCGGGCGGATCGAAGGTCCGCGCGCGCCGCAATTCGGGGAAGATACGCGCCCACAGCGCGGTTACCAAGATGGCTGCGATGCCGCCGCCCACGGTCGCGACGACCGGACCGATCAGCGAGGCGAGAAAGCCCGACCGCGCCTCGCCCAATTCGTTCGAGCTGGAAATGAACAGGGTCGAGACCGATCCCACGCGGCCGCGCATCGCATCGGGCGTGTGCAGCTGAATGAGCGACGAGCGGACATAGACCGAGATCATGTCGAACGCGCCCAGCGCGATCAACGCGACGATCGACACCAGCACGGCCGGTGCCAGTTCGCTGCCGATCATGCTCGGGCCGAACCAGCGCGTCATCAGCGGTCCGGCCCAGCCGAACACCGTCGTCGCCGCGCCGAAGCCGATCACGGCCCACAGCATCTTGACCCCGACATTGGTCTTGAGCGGGCGCCAGGACAGGACGACGGCCACCGCCACCGCGCCGACCGCAGGGGCCGCGCGCAGATGGCCAAGGCCGTCCGCGCCGATCATCAACACGTCGCGGGCATAGATAGGCAGCATCGCCGTGGCGCCGCCCAGGAGCACGGCAAACATGTCGAGCGAAATTGCGCCGAGGACGAGGCGGTTGCGGCGGACATAGCGCAGCCCCTCAATCATCTGCATCAACGGGTTGCCGATCCGCGCGATCGTGCTGCGCGCCACCGGGGTCACCAGCAGCATCATCACGAACGCGACGCCGAACAGGGCGGTTGCGACCCAATAGGGGACGGCGGGGCCGACGGCATAGAGATAGCCGCCCATCGCCGGGCCGCCGATCGACCCGACCTGCCACGCCAGCGCGCTCAACGCGATCGCCGTGGGAAGCGACGCGGCGGGGACCAGGTTGGGGGCGAGCGCCTGTTGCGCCGGGCTGATGAACGCGCGCGCGACACCGAGCAAAGCAGCGATGCCGAACAAAGCGGGCAGGGTGATCGTGCCGGTCTGGGTCAGCCAGGCGAGCGCGGCGGCACAGCCCAATTCCAGCGCGATGGCCGCGCGCACGATCCAGCGCCGGTCGAGCCGGTCGGCAACCCAGCCGGTAACGAGGGTGAGCGCCAGCAGCGGCAGAAACTGGACCAGTCCGACGAAACCAAGCTGCAACGCGGCTTCGCGGATGCTCATCGTCGCCCGGGCGATGTCATAGACCTGCCAGCCGATGACGACGACCATCGACAGTCCGGCGAGCGTGGAGGCGAGCCGCGCGATCCAGTAGACGCGGTAATTATGGATCGAAAAGGGGTGGGCGGCCATGCGTTCCTGTCCGGCCGCCGGTCCCGATGACCAGCGGACGGACCGGCCTTAGGAGGTCGCGAACGCTTCGCGCAATGAAGTTATCGTTGCGCGCGGCGTTCGCGACGGTTGGCGTGGCTCAGGCGAGCGAGACGTCGGCGACCTTGTCGTGATAATCGGCCTTCGGGTCCGAACCGAGCAGCATCTTGAGGCCCGCAAACAGGCTGTTTTCGTTCAGCCAGATCTGGCCGTGCTCGGTGTCGAGGCGGAGCAGCTGCAGCTTGGGATCGTCCTTGCCGCCCTCATACCAAGCCGCGATTAACGGGTTCCACAGCCGGTCTATCGTGGCGCGGTCATTGTCGGCGACCAGATTGCCGTGGATCGTCGCCCACAGGTCGTGCCCCTTCGACACGAAATGCGCCATCGCGCGGTTGCTCTCGCTCAGCGCGGTGACCAAGCTGTTGTCCTTGGTGGTGAAAAACCAGATCGGACCGCCGTCCTGCCCGTCTTCGCGCAGCGCGGTCATCGGCTGGGCATGGCCGTCGCGGGCGCCGTCGAGACCGAGAAAAAGGGTGCGGTCGCTGTCGAGCGCGGTCCAGAATTTTTCGGCGAGTTCCTGCGGGGTCGGCATCGGTAGCTCCTGCGATATGTGGGTCGCGGAAGGAACGGATGGCGTCGCAGCAGGGTTCCGTAGGTCCGGATTCTAACCCAGTTCCGGCGGCGGGGTGCGTTGACGGATATAGGCTGTGGCGGGCTGTTGCATCGGAAAACCGCACTGGGCCAGCCGTCCGATCAGCTGGCGCGCGCGATTGGCGAGCGCGGCTCGCCCCTCGATCGCCAGCTGTGCATCGTTCACCGGGCGCAACCCGGCCCCGGTGCGCGTCAGCAGTCCGCGATCGACCAGCGCGTCGATGTTGCGCGCGGTGGTCGCATAAGGGAGCCCCAGGATGCGTGCGGCGGTGCTGGTCCGGATCATCGGATCGGTCGCGCCGTCCGGCCCGGCATAGGCGAAGCGGCGATGCGCCCATTCAACCGCGAGCAGCAGTGCGAGCCGGGTGAAATTCTCCTCACGCCGCCCATGACTCTCGATCGCGGCGAGCAACAGGTCTAGCGCGATGCCGACCCCCGAACGCGGGTCATAGCTGATGTCCGTAGCCGGAGAGGGGAGCGCGAACCCGCCGCCGCCCACATCTTCGATCAGGCTGACGAGCAGGTCGTGGCAGCTGTCGGTCAGCCGCGCGACCCGCGGTTCGGTAATCGACTCGATCGTCACCCACAGTCCGTTGGGCGCGCGTGCGATCAACCCGTCCTCGATCAGCGCGCTGGCATGGCGCCGTGTCGTCTCGAACGGCCGACCGAGCGATGCGGCCAGCGCGTTGATGCTCACCGGCCGTTTGCGCCCCGGAGTCTGATCGAACGGGCCACAGGCACGCGCGGTTGCCGCATACAAGATCGCGCTGTTGAGATTGCCGAACGCATCCAGCGCGTGCGCCAATGCCGACACGGTGAACTCAAGGATGTGCAGATCGAACCGATGCCCATCCAGTGGAGCCGATGCCGGATGCTGTTTGCTGGGCTCAGGCAGCATGGCCCCGGGCCGGTTCGATGCAAATAAAGTTCGGACGCAACAAAATGACGGCTTCCCCCAAAGTGGAGGAAAGTAAGAGCGCTATGCGGCAAGGGTGCAACGCACCTGCTACTCATTTTGCACGGGGGGGCTGGGTTAGCATCAGGAATTCGAGCGATTTGCGGCCCAAAAACCACATTGGACAGCATAACGCCGCCCATCGTTCAGCTTCAGTTTGCCGCGATCAAGTCGCGGTCACATCCATAGTGGAGCGATGTTCCGGTGCTATTCGAACCGGGGCACGGCGGACCCGCGCCCCGATCCGGGTCAGGCATAGGCGGGTTCGCGGGCCGACACGGGCGGCAGCCGGTTGCCCAAGCCACCGAGCGGGCCAACCACAAGTCGCCGCATCGGCTGCCAGAAGGCCGAAAGGGTCAGCAGCGCCGAACCGATCACCAATGCGGTGAGCGCCGCGCCCAACTCGACCGCCCCTGCAGTCTGAAGCAGCGCATACATCGCATAGAGCACGTAAGCGAGGCTGGAGACGAGCAGGGCGCGCCGATCGACCGCGAGCGCGACAATCGCGAACCCGACATAGAGCAGCAGCACTATTGCAGCGATGCCCGGCTGGACCGCCCCGTCGAACACGCCGAGCATCTGGAATATGGGGTGCGCGATCATTGGTGCGGCGGCGAGATGCAGCCAGAAGGCGACGTCGGCGCGACGCGTCTTGCGCTCGCGATCCGACATGTCCCAGCGCATCGCGAACAGAAATACCAGCGCGCCGCCAGCGAGGACGATCGGCATCGCCCAATCCTTCGCTGCCGGAATCGTCAGCATGACCAGCGCGATCATTACGCCAACCACCGCCACCGCCCCCGCCGCGACGGTGATCGGTACCATGAACCGACGCCAGTGAACCCATGCCGCCGCCGCGGTGGCGAGGCCCACGGTTGCCGCGATTCCCGCTGCGACCTGACGCTGAAGCGTTTCGTTCTCGTTGCCGACAGTGCGTTCGAGCCACTCGACATTATCGGCGACGACGCCCACCAGGGTGGCGGCGATGCCGCCGACAAAGGCGAGCAGCAGCAGGATGCTGGGCAGCGCCATGCGGCGTACCCGCGTGAAATATTCGGCCAGCCCCCAGGCCAGCGCCGCGACGGCGATGCCGCCGAGCCACGGCTTGATCTCCCCGCCAATCTTGCCGACCGCGACCAGCATCAGCGCTGCGGCAATCGCGACGAAGATGTCGTTGAACCCGGTCAGCAACCGGAAATGCTCCTCGTCGGCGATCGGCGTTGCGCGCATCGTCGCGATATGATCGCGGAATGCGGCGGCGGCCTCAGGGCTGATCGCCCCGGCCTCCACCGCGCTGTTCAGATCCGTTTCGCTGTACATGGCTGTCCCTCCTGTGCGCGAGAGACTGCCACAAGTGTATTAGTGATGCAATACGCCATGGCGGTGCAGGCTTAGGACTCCGTTAGGATCCCAAGAATAGGCTGCGCGAATGGACCATAAGTGCAACACCCAGCCGACGCCCACGCTCCACCCTTGGGGGCCGCTGTCCCAGCCCGAGCACGCCGACGCGACATGCTCGCACTGCGGGGCCCACTTTCTCGCTCGCGAAGGAATGGTATCGGCTGATTTCAGTCTTTGCCCCGCCTGCGACGCGCGCGACTGACCGGTCTGCGGACACCGCACGATCCGTTTTACCCCTGCAGCTTCGCCATGATCGTCATCGCCTGCTCGCCGCCCGATTTGGGGACGATCTCGCCGGTGCGGTCGGTGATCTGCGCCCAGTGTGCGGCAACGCCCTCGGGGCTCATCTCCTCGCCACTCAGCCGCACGCCCTGGGTCAGCGTGACATAGGCGGCCTGGAACACACCGGCGCCCGCGCCGACGATCGCGTTGGTCGGCGCGTCCTCGCTGACCAGAAACAATGCGGCGGGAGCGACGCTTTCGGGGGTGAACGCCTTGAACGCGGCTTCGGGGAAAATGTCTTCGGTCATCCGCGTACCCGCAGTCGGGGCGAGAGTGTTCACGCGGATATTATACTTGGCACCCTCCAGATAGAGGGTCTTGGTCAGCCCGGCGAGGCCGAGCTTTGCCGCGCCGTAATTGGCCTGTCCGAAATTGCCGTACAGCCCGGACGATGATGCCGTCATCAGGATGCGGCCGTAATTCCTGTCGCGCATCGTCGCCCATACCGCCTTGGTCGCATTGGCAGATCCGTTGAGGTGCACGTCGATGACGAAGCGGAAATCCTCCGGTTCCATGTTCGCGAAGCTCTTGTCGCGCAGCACCCCGGCATTGTTGATCAGGATATGGACGCCGCCCCATTTCTCCTGCGCGCGGGCGACCATTTCCTGCATCTGGGCATAGTCGGTGACGCTGCCGCCATTGGCCATCGCCTCGCCGCCAGCCGCTTCGATCTCGGCGACCACGCGCTCGGCTGCATCGGATGCGCCGCTGCCATCGCGCGACCCGCCCAGATCATTGACCACCACCCGCGCGCCGCGCCGTGCCAGTTCCAGAGCATAGGCACGACCAAGGCCGCCACCCGCGCCGGTCACGATTGCGACACGGCCTGCAAAACTGATGCTCATATCCCTCTCCGCATTGACGTTCCCGTCAAGCTATGCGGCGGGCCGGCGCGGCTGGCAAGCGGGGAGGGGGCGGGTCAGACCCGCCCCGACCGTTCAGCCGCCGCGTTGGCGGCACTTGTCGTACTGGCCCTTTTTGCAGATCGGATACTCGGCCAGCGGGGCAGGGGCGGGGTAGGCAATTTCCGGAGCTGGCGCCTGCTGGAAAACGACCGTTGCGCCAGGCGCTGGCGGGGCCGACATCGGCGGTGTCGCGGGCTGGTAACCGCCAACCGGATCTTCCGTAGTCGAGGCTGTGGTGGTCTCGGGTGCGGCGGGCGCCGGGGCCGCCATGTCCTGCGCGGCCGCGGTGCCGGCCACCGCCAGCGCAGCAGCAAGTGCGATCAGCTTCATCTTCGTTCTCCTGACATTGTTACGCTTCGGAGCGAACTGCTCGCCCTGCCAACGCGTCAGGAGAAGAATCTTTCCGGTGCGGCCCGGCCCGCCCGATTACTGCCCGGCGTCGAGTGAGTAGCCGGCCGAGCGCACGGTGCGGATGATGTCCGGGCGGTTGCCGATATTGATCGCCTTGCGCAGCCGCCGGATATGGACGTCGACCGTGCGGCTTTCGATGTCGCTGTCATGCCCCCACACCGCGTCGAGCAGCCGCTCGCGCGAGAAGACCCAGCCGGGATGCTCAAGGAAATGCTTGAGCAGACGGAATTCGGTGGGGCCGAGCGGCACGACCTCGCCGCCACGGCGAACCTTGTGGCCGACCGTGTCCATCTCGATATCGGCATAGGTCAGCGCCTCACCGGCCAAGGCCGGACGCACGCGGCGCAATACTGCGCCGACCCGTGCGACCAGCTCGCGCGGGGAGAAGGGCTTGGTCACATAATCGTCGGCACCGGTTTCGAGCCCGCGCACGCGATCCTCTTCTTCGCCGCGTGCGGTAAGCATGATGATCGGCACATTCGCCGTCTCGCTCATCCGGCGCAGGCGGCGGCACACCTCGATCCCCGACAGGCTTTCGACCATCCAGTCGAGCAGGACGATGTCGGGAGGCGATTCCTGGGCGAGCAGCAGCGCCTCTTCGCCATCGGGGGTGTGGCGGACCTCGAAATCCTCACGGCGGAAATGATAGGTGAGCAGCTCGGCAAGCGCCGCATCATCCTCGACCAGCAGCATACGCGCGCGGCTCATATCAGGCCTCCGGAACCTCGACGGGATCGCGATCGGCAAGATATTGGCCGGTCGCGGCGAAATAGACCATTTCGGCGACATTGGTCGCGTGATCACCGATCCGTTCGATATTCTTCGCGACGAAGAGGAGGTGCGCGACTTCGCTCACCGTGCGCGGATTTTCGACCATATAGGTGACGAGCGTGCGAAAGATGCTGTCGTAGAAATCGTCGAGCCGGTTGTCGCGTTCGACCACGCGGATCGCGGCCTCGGCATCGCGCGCGGAGAAGGCGTCGAGCACGTCATGGACCATCTCGCTCGCCATCCGGGCCATTGCGGGGAGCAGCGAGATCGCCTCGATCCGCTCCGCGCCCGGCGTGTGGACCAGCGGGACGCGCTTGGCGATATTCTTGGCATAGTCGCCGATCCGCTCGACCACCGCAGCGATCTTGAGCGCAGCAACCACCTCGCGCAGATCGTCGGCCATCGGCGCGCGCAAGGCGATGACGCGAACCGCAAGCTTTTCGACCTCCGACTCGATCGCGTCGATTGCGCGGTCCTTGCGACGGACCTCCTTGGCGAGCGCGGTATCGTTACGCTCGAGCGCCTTCATCGCGTCATGAATTGCCTGTTCGGCCAAACCGCCCATCTGGGAGATCAGCGCGCGCAGATGTTTGATATCCTCGTCGAATGCCTTGACCGTGTGTTCGTGGCCCGTCGCCATCATCCGTACCTTCCGGTGATATAGTCTTTCGTGCGCTCCTCGCGCGGCGCCGTAAAGATCTGGTCCGTCTCACCATATTCGACAAGCGTGCCGAGGTGGAAGAACGCGGTGCGCTGGCTGACGCGCGCGGCCTGCTGCATATTGTGGGTGACGATCACGATCGCATATTTGCCGCGCAGTTCGTGGATCAGCTCCTCGATCTTCGCCGTGGCGATCGGGTCGAGCGCCGAGCACGGCTCGTCCATCAGGATGACTTCGGGGTCCACCGCGATCGCGCGGGCGATGCACAGCCGCTGCTGCTGGCCACCGGACAGCGCGGTGCCGCTGTCCTGCAGCCGGTCCTTGACCTCTTCCCACAGGCCGGCGCGTTTGAGCGAGCGTTCGACAATCGCGTCCATGTCACCGCGCGAGCGGGCGAGACCGTGGATGCGCGGGCCATAGGCGACGTTTTCATAGATCGACTTGGGGAAGGGGTTCGGCTTCTGGAACACCATGCCGACACGCGCGCGCAGCTGCACCACGTCCATCGACTTGTCGTAAATGTCCTCGCCGTCCAGGGTGATCTTGCCCTCGACCCGCGCGCTGGCGACGGTGTCGTTCATGCGATTGAGCGTCCGCAGGAAAGTCGATTTGCCGCAGCCCGACGGGCCGATGAATGCGGTCACATTCTCCATATCGACGTCGATCGAGACGCCGTTGATCGCCTGTTTTTCGCCATAAAAGACGTTGACGCCGCGCGCAGACATTTTCGGCACACCGCCGGCCCGGGCGGGCGCGGCGCTGTCCATGGCGGTGCTTGCATAATCGGTTTGGGTCATCACCAGCGGGTCTCGAAGCGGTTGCGAAGATAGATGGCGATGGCATTCATCGCGAGCAGGAAGATGAGCAGGACGATGATCGCGGCGCTCGTCTTTTCAACGAAGCCACGGCTCACCTGATCCGACCACAGGAAAATCTGCACCGGCAGCACCGTTGCGGGCTCGAACACGCCGCCTGGCGGGGTGACGATGAAGGCGCGCATCCCGATCAGCAGCAGCGGCGCGGTTTCACCGAGCGCGCGGGCCATGCCGATAATCGTGCCGGTCAGGATGCCCGGCAGCGCGAGCGGCAGGACGTGGTGGAACACCACCTGAATGCGGCTCGCGCCGATGCCGAGCGCCGCGTCGCGGATCGACGGCGGCACCGACTTCAGGGCG
>CAZWZP010000033.1:8832-23347 GCA_964638925.1 uncultured Stakelama sp.
ATCGCGTTGCGACCAGCGATGACGATGACCGGCATGATCATCAGCGCCAGCGTCATGCCGCCGACCAGCGGAGCGGAGCGGGGCAGGTGCATGAAGTTGAGGAACATGGCGAGGCCAAGCAGGCCGAAAATGATCGAGGGGACCGCGGCAAGGTTGTTGATCGACACCTCGATCAGGTCGGTCCAGCGGTTGCGCGGCGCATATTCCTCAAGATAGATGGCCGAGAACACGCCGATCGGAAACGCGATCAGCAAGGTCACCAGCATCGTCAGCAGCGAACCCTTGAGCGCCCCCCAGATGCCGACCCCGGTCGGGTCGGTCGCGTCGGAACCGGTCAGGAAGTCGATGTTGAAGCCCTGCGTCAGCGTGCCTTCGTCGCGCAGCCGGGTCGCAACTTTGACGACCTCGGGGTCATTCACGTCCCCCTTTGCGGCCAGCGCGATGGGCGAGGATGCGGGGACGTCGATCGTGGCGCGGCCCTGCAATAGTTCAGGCCGGGCCTTCAGCTCGTCACGCACCGCCACCCAGGCGCTTTCCGAGATATAGTCTGCGCCGTCCGGCCCAAAAGCGGCAACCGCCGCATCGGCAACGACGTCGTTCAGTCCCGCGCTGGCCAGCGCCAGGTCGGCACCCTTGCCGCGCAACTGCTCCGGGGTGACCTCAAGCGCCGCAGCCTTGAAGTCGATCGGCAGGGCGATCTCGGCGCGCTGGAACCCGCCAATGCCCTGCCACAGCATCGTGACGAGCAGGAAGGCGAGGAAGCTGGCCGATCCCACCACCGCCGCCAGCCCCCACATACGGAAGCGACGTTCCTTGGCATAGCGGGCGCGGATGCGCTTTTGCATCGCATCGGTCTTCCAGCCGGTCGGCGCCGCGGGTGCGGGCTCTTCGGGGCCAGTCGGCAGCTGCGGGACGAGGGTCTCACTCATAAGCTTCGCGATACTTTTTGACGACGCGCAGCGCGACGATGTTGAGGATGAAGGTGATCATGAACAGCGTCAGGCCAAGCGCGAAGGCGGCGAGCGTCTTGGGGCTGTCGAACGCGGTTTCGCCAGTCAGCAGGTCGACAATCTGCTTGGTGACGGTCGTCGCGCCTTCGAGCGGGTTGAGCGTGATGTTCGCCGCGCCCGATGCGGCCATGACGACGATCATCGTTTCGCCGATCGCGCGGCTGACCGCCAGCAGGATGCCGGCGACCACGCCGGGCAGGGCGGCGGGGATCAGCACGCGCTTGATCGTCTCACTGGTCGTCGCGCCCATCGCGAGCGAACCATCGCGCATCGCGGTCGGGACCGCCGCGATCGAGTCATCGGCCATCGACGACACAAACGGGATGATCATGATGCCCATCACCAGCCCCGCCGATAGCGCGCTTTCGGCCGAGGCGAACTGAAAGCCCAGCATCACGGCGAAATCGCGGATCAGGGGGCCAACGGTCAGCGCTGCAAAATAGCCGTACACGACGGTCGGCACGCCGGCGAGGATCTCAAGGATCGGCTTCATCCAGGCGCGGAAGCTGCGCGGGGCATATTGGGTGAGGTAAATCGCGCTCATCAGGCCGAACGGGATCGCGATGATCATCGCGATGATGGCACCGATGAAGAAGGTGCCCCAGAACAGCGGCAGCGCGCCCAGATTGGCGCCCGGATCGTCGGCGCGGATCACCTGCGGGCTCCAGTTCAATCCGAACAGGAAGTCGGTGACCGGCACGATCGAGAAGAAGCGCACGCTTTCGAAGATCAGCGAGAGGAAGATGCCGAGCGTGGTCAGGATCGCGATCAAGGACGCGATCAGCAGTGTCATCATCACCGCCCGCTCGAACTTGGTCCGTGCGCGGAAGTCGGGCTTCACCCGGGTGAAGGCGAAGGCACCAAAGGCAAAGGCAAGGATCAGCGCGAGCGCGGTGCCGATCCAGTTGTAGCGGGTCAGCGCCGCGGCATAGGCCGGCGCGAGCTGCTCGGCGAGCGGGTAGAACGCTCCCTGGCTGCTCCCCTCGGCAAGGCTGCGCGCCTCGTTGAGGATCGTCTCACGCTCGAAGCCAAAGCCCGGGAGCTGCGCTGCGGCAGGGCTAGACAGCGCCGCTTCGGTAACCAGGATCGGGCTGACATTCGCCCAGATGACGATGAAGATCAGCGCCGGCACGACCGCCCAGGTCGCGACATACCAGCCATGCTGGCTTGGCAGGCTGTGCAGCGATTTTGCGGGCAGCCCGCGCGCCATCCGCGCGGCGCGCGCGCGTGCCGTCAGCCAGCCGATCAGCCCGAGGCCGAGAACAAGGAAGAGAAGTGCGAAGACGTTCACCGGTCAATGCCGCCTATCTGGATGAGGTGCGTTACAACGGTTCGAACTATTCGAGGTCGCTGCGCTGCATCGCGCGACCCTGGGCGATCGTCTCGCTCGACTTGGTGCGTGCCGTGTCGGACGATGCGATCATGCCGCGCTTGGTCAACGGCCCGCCGGGCTCCCACATCTTGGTGTACTGGGCGAGGAATTCGTTGATCCCCGGCACAGCCTTGAGATGCTGCTTCTTGACGTAGATGAACATCGCGCGCGCGCCCGGATACTGACCCGATGAAATCGCGGCATAAGTCGGCTCGACGCCGTTGATCGGCACGCCCTTCAGCCGCCCGGCATTTTCCTCAAGATAGGAATAGCCGAACACGCCGATGGCATTGGGGTTGGCGGCCAGTTTCTGGACGATCAGATTGTCGTTCTCGCCCGAGTCGACATAGGCACCGTCCTCGCGGACGCGGGTGCACAGCTCGGTCGCTTTGTCCTTGTCCTGCTTCTCGATCGCCTTGACCTCGGGATAGGCCTCTTCGCAGCCGGGGTGCATGATCAGCTCATGCAGCGAGTCGCGCGTGCCGCTGGTCGCGGGCGGCCCCATGACGGAGATCGGCACCGCTGGCAGCGCCGGGTTGATGTCCGACCACAACTTGCTCGTATTGGGCTTGCCCATCGGGCTGGCTGCAAGCGCGCGATAGGCTTCGGCCAAGGTCAGCTTGATCTTGGGGCCGCTGGTCGATTCGGCCAGCGCGATCCCGTCCATGCCGACCTGAACCTCCAGGATATCGGTCACGCCATTGCGCTGGCACAGGTCGAATTCCGATGGGGTCATGCGGCGCGACGCGTTGGTCATGTCCGGATGCTGCGGGCCGACGCCCGCGCAGAACAGGCGCATACCGCCACCGGTGCCGGTCGATTCGATCACCGGTGCCTTGAAGCTGCTCGAATTGACGAACTGTTCGGCGACCATGGTGGTGAAGGGGTAAACGGTCGAGGAGCCGACGATCTTGATCTGGTCGCGCGACGTCTGCCCGCCGCCGCCACACGCGGAAAGCGCAAGCGCCGAAAGTGCGATCAGAGACAGGCTGCGCATCATATACCCCCTCGGCCTATCTGTGATTCGCAGGACAAGGGCCGGACCTGTCCGCGAGGGCGCTCTGTTTCAATTGAGTGACGCTATGATGACACCGCATCCGGAATCGGTGCGGTTGGCAGCAGGATTGTGACGGCAGTGCCCTCGCCCACGGTGCTGGTGATGTCGAGCCGACCGCGATGGCGCTCAACGATATGTTTGACGATCGCCAGGCCGAGGCCAGTCCCCCCTGCCGCGCGGCTGCGGCTCGAATCGACGCGATAGAATCGCTCGGTCAGGCGGGGCAGATGTTCGGGGGCGATGCCCTCGCTCTCGTCGCGGACGGTCAGCCGGACCATCGCCGATTCGGTCGCGTGGAGCGCGACGGTGACCGGAGTACCCGGTCGCCCATATTTCATCGCATTACCGATGATATTGTGCAGCAGCTGCGAGAGCTGAACCCGGTCGCCGCGCACCGCCGGCAGCGGGTCCATGGTCAGCGCGATGTCTGCCGCGCGCGCCGGTGCGAGCGAGGACAGTTCGTCGCGCACCTGTCCCAGCAGCGCGGCGAGATCGACCACATCGTCGGGCGCGCGATATTTCTCCGCCTCGATCCGCGACAGCGAGATGAGGTCGTCGATCAGCCGCTGCATCCGGCGCGCTTCGTTATCCATGACCTTGAGGAACCGCGCGCGGGTTTCGGGATCGTCGGCGGCATCCTCCAGCGTCTCGATAAAGCCGAGGATCGAGGCGAGCGGTGTGCGCAGCTCATGGCTGGCATTGGCGACGAAATCGACTCGCATCCGGTCCGCCGCATGGGCACCGGTACGGTCGCTGAGATGCACAACGCGCGCGCCACCGGGAAGCGCGCGAACGCGCATCTCCCAACGCTGGTCGCGGGTGCCGAGCCCGACCAGATGGATTGGCCCGCCGGGCGCGCCATCGACCGGGTTGAGCAACCGTTCGGCGGCGGCGGGGTGGCGAATCGCGACGCGAACATCCTCACCCATGATATGGTCGCCCAACAGCGCGCGTGCCGCCCGGTTCGCACCCGCGACCCGCTGTGCGTCGACCAGGAGCATCGGCTCGAACACTGCCTCGATCGCCTCGGCGACGCCTGCTGGCGCGATGCTGTCCTGGGCAGGCGTGGCATCTTCCAGCGCGGGTTCTTCGGGTGGCGGCGAGGCGATCAGCGCCGCCAGCGTTGCCCCGATCAGCGCGATCCCGCCGGCCTGCGGTCCCGCAGTGATCCACGCGACGATCGCCGTAACAAGGATGGCGGCGAGGGCAGCTAAGCTACGCGGGTTGGTCAGATTGGGCATGGCGGCCTGCCTAACCGATCATGCGCGCGATTTACACTTGTGAAAGGCGGGTGTGCGAGGGATGAACGCATCATGGCCGATACCACGCCCCCCAAGGACGGACTGCCCAAAGGCCCGAGCCGCCGCGCGCTGATGCTTGGCGCGGCGAGCGCGTCGGCGATCGTGTCGATCAAACCGGCGCTCGCACAGACTGCGGGGTCGGTGCTGAACTGCGAGATTCCGGTGCCCGATGCCGGGCGCGCGGGCAATTACATCGCTGCCGACGGCTCGCTGGTTCCTGCCGGAACGCAGGGCACCTTTCCGCCGGCGGGACGCAATTTCAAGGGCGAAGAGGTCAAACAGGCCCTCAATGGTGCCAACCTGCCCGGCACGACCTATGATCAGAGCCGCGCCTATACCAATTACATCCGCCGGCTGCAGCGCGGGACGAGCGGCTTCACCTGTTTCGCATCGCTCCAGATGCCGCGCGGGTAACGCCGCGTGACCCGGTACTGCGCCGCGCCCGCCGCGACGCTGCGGATCGAGCCGCTCGATGCGCTGACGCTGATCTATCACCGCGCGTCGGGGATCACGCACCTTGTGGATTCGCCGGTGCCGGAATTGCTCGACCTGCTGGCCGCGCCATTGACGCTGGATGAGGCGCTGGCGGCCCTGACCGAACGCTTCGACCTGGTCGATCCTGACCGCGACGCGCTGGCCGCGCGGATCGACGAGCTGGTCGCATCCGGGCTGGTGGAGCGCGTCTGATGCGCCATGCCACGATGCTGCGGATCGGGCCGGTAGGCTTTCGCATCGGCAGCGACTGGCGTGCGCCGATCGCGGCGCTGGACGATCTCTATCGCGATTATCCGCAGCCGCAGGACGGCATCCCCGATTTCACCGTCCGCCTCTTCGCCGCGCGATTCTGGCGGCGCTGGATCCGCCCGGCGGTGCATCTTGGCGGCGATTTCGTGATTCCGGAGGCCGCGCCGTTGCCATTGGTGCAGGGCGTGCTGGCGGCGGAGATGGCCATGAACCTGCAAATGGCGCTGGGGCAGCGGCGGTACCTGCTGCTCCACGCCTCGGCGGTGGAGAAGGATGGCCGCGCGCTGGTGATGACCGGGGAGAGCGGGGCGGGCAAGTCCACGCTCGCCGCGCTACTGATGGCGCGCGGGTGGCGGCTGATGGGGGACGAGTTTGCGTTGCTCGATCCGGCGACGGGGATGCTGCATGGGTTTCCGCGGCTGATCAGCCTGAAGAATGAGGCGATCGGGGTGATGGAGGCGGCGTTGCCCGACGCGCGCTGGGGGCCGTTGCTCCAAGGCACGCCGAAGGGGGATATCCGCCACCTCGTCCCCGACGCCCGCGCGATTGCCGCGATGGATGCACCTGCGCGGCCTGCGCTGATCCTGTTCCCCGCCTTTGGCCATCAGGTTGCGGAGCGGGCGGTGGAGCCGAGCGAGTGTTTCGTGCGGCTCACGCAAGCCTCGACCAACTATGTCGCGCTGGGCGAGGCCGGGTTCGATGCGCTGACCGGGCTGGTGCGCGGCGTCCCGGCACGGGCGATCGACTATCCCGATACCGACGGTGCGATTGCGCTGGTCGAGCGGCTGTGGGGGGAGTTGGCGTGAGCGGCGCGCTGGTCGCCCGCGCGCTGCGCGACCCGGCATCGGTGCTGGCACTGGATGCGGCGGGCTGGACGGCGTTGCTGTGCGCGGCGCGGGCCGAGACGCTGATCGGCAGCCTGGCGCATCGCGTCGAGGGACTGGCGATCCCTGACGCGGCAGCGCGGGTGCTGGCGGACGCGCGGGCGGCGGCGGAGCAGGGGCGGCTGGCAGCGCTGTGGGAAGCGGAGATGGCGCGCCGCGCGCTCGGCCCTAGCGGGATGCCGGTGGTGCTGCTCAAGGGCACTGCCTTTGTCGCGAGCGGCCTGTCGGCGGGGCAGGGGCGGCAGATCGGCGATCTCGACATCCTGGTGCCGCGCGACCGGATCGAGGAGGCGGAGGCGCTGCTGCTCGCCGCCGGGTGGGAATGGGTGAAGCCCGATCCCTATGACGACGCCTATTATCGCCGCTGGATGCACGAACTGCCGCCGCTGATCCATCGCGAGCGCGACCGGATGATCGACGTCCACCACACCATTCTGCCGCTGACGGCGCGGGTCACGCCCGATCCGGCGGCGCTGATTGCCAGCGCGGTGCCGTTGGGCAACGGGCTGTCGGTGCTGCCGCCCGAAGGGATGGTCGTCCATGCGGCGGCGCATCTGTTTGCTGACGGCGATTTACAGGGCGGCTTGCGTAACCTGTGGGACATCCACTGCCTGCGCGACGAATTTGGCGGGGTGGAGTTTGACCTCAGCCTCGCAGCCTGCGCGGCTCAGCATGGCCTGATCCGTGAGGTCCAGCGGTCGTTGCGGCTATCCGCGCATCTGTTCGGCGAAGGCGCAGCGCTGACGCTGGTCGATCGGATCTATGTCCACCGCTTGCTGGCCCGCGACGATTGGGGGCAGCGGACGCGCAAGCTGACCGAGATATGCTTCTATCTGCGCGGCCACTGGCTGCGGATGCCGCCGTTCATGCTGGCGAAGCATTTGTGGACGAAGTGGCGGAAAGGCTATCGCCCAGCTGGATGAGCGTCGGCACGAGTTCGTCATAGCCGTCGATCACCGCGTCCGCGCCCAGTTCCGCGACCGGCTGCATCAGAAAGCCGAAGCTGACCGCGATGCTGGGGATGCCGGCGTTCTTCGCGGCAAGGATGTCGTAGATCGAATCGCCGATGAACGCAGCGCGTCCGCCGCCGCAGCGCGCGATCATCTCGTGAATCGGCGCGGGCGACGGCTTGGCATTGCCGCGCCCCATCGTGTCGCCGCCGATCACGCAGACAAAGCGGTGGTCGATGCCGACTTCGCGCACCAGCCGCGTCGCAAACCGTTCGAACTTGTTGGTGACGATCGCGAGCTTCACCCCGCGCGACTCCAGATCGTCCAGCGCTTCGCTTAGCCCTGCGAACGGCACCGTGCCATGCGAGAGATTGTCGCCGTAGAATTCCAGCAGCGCGGGGTAGGCCCGACGCATGACGTCTTCGTCATAGCCGCCCGACTCCTCCAGCCCCTGTTTGAGCATATTCTTCGCCCCGCCGCCGATCATCGTCCTGATGCGGTCGGGCGCAAGGGCAGGGCGGTCGACCAGCGCAAGCGCGTGGTTGGTCGCAGCGAGCAGGTCGGCGCTCGTATCGAGCAACGTCCCGTCGAGGTCGAACCCGACAATATCGAGCGGAAAATCGGTCATGCCACTGTAAATGCCTGTGGCGCTATGGAAATTGCAACATGATCGTGGCAGGGCCGCGCCGCAGGGGAGTCCAGCGCATATGACCAAGCCGATCGCCGCGATCATCCTTGCCGCCGGAAGCGGGACGCGGATGAAGTCCGACACCCACAAGGTGCTGCACCGAATCGCGGGCAAGCCGATGCTGCTCCACCTAACTGATGCCTTCGGGGCGGCTGGCGCGGCAGAGAAGGTCGTCGTGGTCGGCGCGCGGCGCGAGCAAGTCGAGGCGACAGTCGCGCCGCTCGGCGTCAAGATCGCGCATCAGGCCGAACAGCTCGGCACCGCCCACGCCGCGCTGATGGCGCGTGAGGCACTGGCCGGATTCGATGGCACCGTTATCGTCGCGTTTGGCGACACGCCGTTCCTTTCGGCCGACACGATTGCGGCGATGGTGGCACGGCTGGAGGCGGCTGATGCGCCGCGCGTGGCAGTGCTTGGCTTCCGCCCCGACGACGCCAAGGCTTATGGCCGGATCATTGCCGATGCGGATGGCGCGATTGCCAAGATGGTCGAGTACAAGGACGCTAGCGAGGCGGAGCGCGCGGTCGACCTGTGCAACTCCGGCGTCACCGCCGTGCGCGCGGCGGACCTGTGGCCGCTGCTCGACCGGGCCGGCCACGACAAGGCGGCGGGCGAATATTACCTTCCCGACATCGTCATGCTCGCACTGGCCGATGGTGATCGCGCAGTGGTGGTCGAGACCGATGCCGACGAGGTGATCGGCATCAACAGCCGCGCCGAACTGGCCTATGCCGAAGCCCGCTGGCAGGCGGCACGGCGCGCCCAGGTGATGGCCGATGGCGCGACGCTGATCGCGCCGGATACCGTGTGGTTCGCGCACGACACCAAGCTGGGCCGTGACGTGACGGTCGAGCCGAATGTGGTGTTCGGCCCCCGCGTGACCGTCGCGGACGGCGTCACCATCCGCGCCTTCTGCCATATCGAGGGCGCAGTGATTGCGACCGGCGCGGAAGTTGGCCCCTATGCTCGGCTGCGCCCGGGCACCGTCCTGGGCGAGAAGAGCAAGGTCGGCAATTTCGTCGAGACCAAGAAAACGGTGCTGGGCAAGGGCGCGAAGGCCAACCATTTGACCTATCTGGGCGATGCTCTGGTGGGTGAGGGCGCGAATATCGGCGCGGGCACGATCACCTGCAACTATGACGGCTTCTTCAAATATCCGACCGTAATCGGCGCGGACGCATTTGTTGGCTCGAACAGCGCGCTGGTTGCGCCGGTCAACATCGGCGCGGGCGCGATTGTCGGCGCGGGCAGCGTGGTGACCAAGGATGTCGAGGCCGATGCGCTCGCACTGGTCCGCCCCGAACAGACCGGCCTGCCCGGCTGGGCGAAGCGATTCCGCGCGGCGATGGCGGCACGAAAGGCGGCGAAATGAGCGACATCTATGAAGGCAAGCCGTTCCTGAAGCTGCTCGACGCCTATGTCCTCGACGCGATCGGCGCGCTCGATGCGGAGAGCGACGCTGCGTTGAAGGCGCAGGAGCCGGCGTTTCGCGCGCTGTTCGGCGCCACTGGCGACTGGCGCAGCATCGTGGTGGAGCGGATGCAGTTTCCGGAAGGAATGGCCGGTGCCATCAACGAGGTCTGGACCAAGGGGCGCGCCAGGTTCATCGCAGCGCAGGGGCACGAACCTGACCCGGTGGAGTTCATGCGCGGCTTTGTCGACACCAACTTCCCGCATTGACATGATATCATGATATGATATCAGTATATCAATGACCCGCATCCTTGCCGATCTGCCCGATGAGGACATCAAATGGCTCGACCAGCGCGCTGCCGAGCTTGGCAAGTCGCGCGCGTCGGTGCTGCGTGAGGCGGTGGCGGCGTATCGGGCCGAGGCACCGCAGGACTGGCTGGAAATTGGCTTCGGTGCGTGGAAGGATCGCGATGATATCGGCGATGCTGTCGAGTGGCAGCGGCGCGAGCGGGCGTCATCGACGCGTCCTTGGGACGACGACTATGAAGAGGTGAAGGCCGAGTTTCCGGATCTGTTCGACGCTGAGGACGATCGCCAGCGGCAGATTTACCTTGAGATGAGCCAAGGGCGTTACCCGGCTGTCAAGAAGCCCATGACGTGAGCGGCTTTTCGTTCGATTCCAATATTCTGATCGACGCTCTGAAGGGACTCGAACCTGCGCGCGACGAGCTGCGCCGCGCGACATCCGGCGGTGCGCGCGCGTGGATCAGCCGCATGGTGTGGATCGAGGTACTGTCCAAGGGCTCAGGTGATGGGTTGCGGCGTGCGGAAATCCTGCTCTCGGGCTTTGGCATCGACGAAATGGATGTCGAGATCGCAACCCGTGCGGCCAGCCTGCGCCGGGAGCGTCAGCGGCTGCGTTCTCCCGATGCAGTTATCCTCGCCACCGCGATGCTGCGCGGCCGCGTCCTCGTCACCCGCAATACCAAGGATTTCCCGGCGAATATGCCGGGCATCCGCGTCCCCTATACCCTCTAGCGCTGAGAGCAGACCCCATGTGTGGAATCGTTGGAATCCTGGGCCGCGAAGATGTTGCCGACCGGCTGCTCGACGGCCTGAAGCGGCTCGAATATCGCGGCTATGACTCGGCCGGCATCGCCACCATTGTCGATGGCGGCATCGCACGCCGCCGCGCGTCGGGCAAGCTGGTCAATCTCGGCAAGGTGCTGGCCGAAGACCCGCTGCCCGGCCTGGTCGGCATCGCCCACACCCGCTGGGCAACCCATGGCGGCCCGACCACCAACAACGCCCACCCGCACGCGACCGGCGAGGTGGCTCTCGTCCACAACGGGATCATCGAGAATTTCAAGCCGCTGCGCGAGGAACTGCTGGCGCGCGGCCGGGTGTTCGAGAGCGAGACCGATACCGAAATCGTCGCGCATCTGGTGAGCGAACAGGTCGAGGCGGGGCTGGACCCGGTCGCGGCGGTCAAGGCGGTGCTACCGCGCCTCCATGGCGCCTTCGCGCTTGCGATCCTGTTCCGCAGCCACCCCGATATGCTGATCGGCGCGCGGCTCGGCTCGCCGCTGGTGGTGGGCTATGGCGAGGGTGAGACCTATCTCGGCTCCGACGCGCTCGCGCTCGCCCCGCTGACCCAGCGTATTTCCTATCTGGAGGAAGGCGACTGGGTCGTCCTCACCCGCGACGGCACGCAGGTCTATGACGTCGAGAACAACGCCGTCGAGCGCCCGATCGTCAATTCGGGCGCATCGGGCCAGCTGATCGACAAGGGCAATCACCGCCACTTCATGGCGAAGGAAATCTACGAGCAGCCGATCGTCGTCGCGCAGACGCTGCGCGGCTATCTCCAGCGGCTCGAGGAACAGGTGACGCTGCCGATCCCCGAATTCGACCTGTCGGCGATCCGCCGTGTGACCATCGTTGCGTGCGGCACCAGCTACTACGCCGGGATGGTCGCCAAATACTGGTTCGAGCAGTTTGCGCGGGTCGCGGTCGACATCGATGTCGCGTCCGAATTCCGCTACCGCGCGCCGGTGATGGAGCCGGGCGGGTTGATGATCGTGATCAGCCAGTCGGGTGAGACCGCCGACACGCTCGCCGCGCTGCGCCACGCCAAGGCGGAGGGGCAGACGATCGCCGCCGTCGTCAACGTGCCGACCAGCACGATGGCGCGGGAGGCTGACCTGCTGCTCCCCACCCATGCCGGTCCCGAGATCGGCGTCGCCTCGACCAAGGCGTTCACCTGCCAGCTCGCTGTCCTCGCCGCGCTTGCCGCTAACCTCGCCAAGGCCAAGGGGCGGATGACGCGCGAGGAGGAGAAGGAGATTGTCCTCCACCTCGCCGAAGCCCCCGCCGCGCTCAACGATGCGCTCAGCCGCGACGAGGCGATCGAGGCGATGGCGGGCAGCGTCGCCGGCGCGCGCGACGTCCTCTATCTCGGCCGTGGCACCGACTATCCGCTGGCGATGGAGGGCGCGCTAAAGCTCAAGGAAATCAGCTATATCCATGCCGAAGGCTATGCTGCGGGCGAGATGAAGCACGGGCCGATCGCGCTGATCGACGAGAATGTGCCCGTTATCGTGATCGCGCCGAGCGGGCCATTGTTTGAAAAGACCGTCAGCAACATGCAGGAAGTGCAGGCGCGCGGTGGCAAGGTCGTGCTGATCTCCGACGCCGAGGGGATTGCCGCTGCGGGCGAGAATTGCCTTGCGACGATCGAGATGCCCCGCGTCCACCCGCTGATCGCGCCGATCGTCTATGCGGTGCCGGTGCAGCTGCTGGCGTACCATGTCGCAGTGGCCAAGGGCACCGACGTCGACCAGCCGCGCAACCTCGCCAAGTCGGTGACGGTGGAGTGAAGCTGCGGCGGCGGCGACCCGCCCCCGTCGCGCTTATTTCGGCATCCCGCTATACCCCGCCGCCTTGCGCAGTTCGGCGGCGTCCATGACGTAACCATCGCTGACTACCGTCACCACGCGGCGCAGTGCGCCGAGGTCGGTCGACGGGTCGCCATCGACCAGTACCATATCGGCCTCCTTGCCGACCGCAATCGATCCGGTGCGCTTGTCGGCGCCGACCACGCGCGCGGGGACGATCGTCGCGCTCTGCAGCGCTTCGGCGGGGGTGAGCCCGGCCTGTTGGTAAATCTCCAGCTCGCGCACCAGTTCGATGCCCCAGCCATCGGTGCCCGCCACCACCGGCACCCCGGCCTTGTGCAACCGCCCGACTAGTTCGACCATCTTCGCATAGCTTTTGCGGTAATCGTCGCGAGTCAGCCCTTCGACCAGCGGATAGCCGCCGCTGGTGAACACGGATCGCTCGATCACCGGCGAAATGATGCCCATATAGGGCGCATAGGCCGGGTGCGGCGTGCCGCCCTCCTGGGTCAGCATGCCTTCGAAGATGACGATGGTGGGATCGACCACCGTCTTGCGCCGCGCGAGATCGGCGACGAAGCCGGTCATCAGCGGTGCGTTCAGGTCGACATCCTTGAAGTAGCGCGCCGGCCCCTCCATCCGCTGGCGCGTATTGGCCTTGTCGATCACGTCCTTCGGCATCGACTCCATCACCACGAAATTGAGGTGGGTGAGTTCATCATAGCCTGCGGCGACCGCCTCGCTCGGCTTCATCGTCGCCGGGACATGGCCATGGACGTGCAGCCCCAGCCGGTGTGCTTCGGCGGCGGCGGGGGCGATCCAGGCGGGATTCATCGAGGTGTAGAATTTGACGCCCCACAGCCCGGCCTGCTTGATCCGGCGGACGGTGGCGATCGTCTCCTCGACGCTGCTGACCACCTCGGCGCCTTGCGCCGCCAGCGGGTCCTTCTTGTCGATGATGACCGAGATGAATGGCTCGCCCATCAACAGCGAGCCTTCGCCGCGCCGTTTGGTCGCCTCGACCGCGCGGTCGAAATTGGTGCCGGGGCTACGGAAGCTGGTGATGCCGTTCGCCATATTCGACAACACGCTCCAATCGTCGCCAATATGGAGATGGCTGTCCCAGATGCCGGGCACCAACGTCTTGCCGCGCCCGTCGATCGTGCGCGCACCGGCCGGCGCCTTGAGCGACCCCGCCGCGCCGATCGCTGTGATCTTCCCATCCTGTGCCAGCACCGCGCGGTCGGGCAGGAACACGCCCTTGTCCGCGTCGAACAGGCGCACATTGTCGAACAGCACCGGTGCTTTGGCGGCGGGATCGAGGAAGCGCTTGGCGATCGTCGTCACCGCCTTCGCCGTCTCTGCGTCCTGCGCATCGCGCAGCTGCTTCAACGCGCCTTCATACCCCTTGGGAATGACCGAGATGAAGCTGATGTCCGCGAAATAACGCTGCTTGTCGTCCAGCCAGACGGGCAGGGGGGAGGGAAGGATGCCACTGATAAAGGCGAGCTGGACGGTCTTCGGGCCGCCTGGCCCCTGAATGACCTGCTTGCCCCCCAGCGTCATGCGACCGCGTCCGCCGGGGAGGACGGCAATCCCCTTGTCCCCCGCCGCCGCGAGCGCGTCGATGATCGGCGCATAGGCGATGCCGACCCCACCCGCCGGAATATACCAGCCACCGGCGGGGCCTTCACCGGCATCGGTCGCAGTCTTCCATGTCGCGCGTGCCCCGGTGACCCGAAACTCTTCTGCCGCGTCGCCCGACATGGTCACGCCGCGCACGGTTAGGGCCGCGACGCTGCCGTCCTGGCCGAAGGTCGTGACCTGATCCATTTCGGTGATCCACCCGCGCAGCTCCTGCGACCAGCGATAGGCGACGCGCCCGTCGGGCAGTTGCCAGCGCCACTGGCTGCCATGCTGACCGGATTCGGACAGGACAACATATTCGGCGGCATTGGCGGGCGGCTTGAGCAAATCTTCCTTGGGAACCGGCTTTGACTGTGTCGGCGGGGCGGGGTCGGGGTGCGCATGTGCAAACGCCGGAGCCGTTGTTGCCAGCAGTGCCGCGATCAGGACCATGCGCATCGTGCTTCTCCCCCAAAATGGCGGACATTTGGTGGGACAATCGCGCTACGGATGCAAGCTGGAGCGGGTGAAGGGAATCGAACCCTCGTCGTGAGCTTGGGAAGCTCCTGCTCT
>CAZWZP010000034.1:0-12824 GCA_964638925.1 uncultured Stakelama sp.
ACCTGTCCGGCGCGGTGTATCATGCCAATTACCTGCGGTTCATGGAACGCGCGCGATCGGATATGCTGCGCTGTGCCGGGATCGATCAGCGGGCGGCGCATGAGGCGGGCGAAGGGGTTTACGTCGTGCGTGATCTTGCCATCCGCTATGTCGCGCCCGCACGGCTCGACGATGCGCTGGTGGTCGTCAGCCGGGTGATGCGCGTGCGGGCGGCAGCGGTGGTTATTCAGCAACGAGTCATGCGGCACGATGAATTGCTAACCCAGGCGGATGTGGAAGCGGCGTTCGTGACCCCGACGGGGCGCGCGCGGCGGCAACCGCCGGAGTGGGTCGAAGCGTTCGTGCCGCTGGTCTGGAAGGGAAACTGAGCGACACATGGACTGGTTCGTAAATCTCAACGCCGATTCGATGTCCCCCATCGGTCTGTTCCTTCAGGCCGACTGGGTCGTAAAAGGCGTGATGATCGGGCTGTTGCTGGCCAGCATCTGGACCTGGGGCATCATCTTTTCGCTGCGCGGCCGCATCGCCAAGGCGCGCAAGGCCACCGACCGATTCGAGGGCGATTATCGCAAGAGCGACGATATCGACGCCTTTTACAAGCTGCATGGCGACGAAGATCATCCCTCGGCGCGCGTATTCGCGGCGGGGGTGACCGAATGGCGCCGCTCGACCGGCGGGCGCAGCCTCGACAAGGAGGGCACGCGCGAGCGGCTCGCGACTACGATGGGTGCGGCGGTCGCGCTGGAGATCGACAAGCTGTCGGATCGGCTCAACATCCTCGCGACCGTGGGATCGGTCGCGCCGTTCGTCGGCCTGTTCGGCACGGTGTGGGGCATCATGCGCAGCTTCACCGCGATCGCGACCGAGCAGAACACCTCGCTCGCCATCGTTGCGCCGGGCATCGCCGAAGCGCTGTTCGCGACCGCGATCGGCCTGTTCGCCGCGATTCCGGCAGTGATCGCCTATAACCGCTTCAGCCATGGCATCGACCGGGTCGAGGCGCGGCTCAACCGCTTCGCCGATGGCTTTCATGCGACGCTCAGCCGCCAGCTCGACGGCGCGCCGGCGGGCGGCAAGCCGGTGCTGTAATGGGGGCCAAGCTCCCTTCTTCGCGCGGCAAGGGGCGACGCGCGCCGATGGCGGAGATCAACGTCACGCCGTTGGTCGACGTGATGCTGGTGCTGCTGATCATCTTCATGGTCACTGCGCCGCTGATGACGGCGGGGGTGCAGGTGAACCTGCCCGAAAGCCGCGCCAAGCCGCTGGATCAGGAGCAGAAGCCGGTCCAGATTTCGATCGACGAAAAGGGCGTGATCTATCTCGACAATGAGGAGGTGAGCGAGACCGCGCTCGCCCCGATGCTCCAAGAGATCGCCACCAATGCCGGTGAGGACAAGCCGCAAATCTATCTGCGCGCCGACATGCGGCTGGACTATGGCAAGGTCATGCGGGTGATGGGCGAGCTCAACCGCGTCGGGCTGAACAAGGTGTCGCTGGTCACAACGCCGGCGGACGGCGGCTGATGGCGCTGGCGATCGACCGCAGGGAAGGTGCCGGGATCGGCGTGGCCGTGATCGGCCATGTCGCGCTGTTCGGCATCCTCTCCGTCGGGTTCCTCGCCACCCCCAATCCGGTCAAGCTGGAAGCGACGCCGATCGAGATTTCGATCACGGACGAGGTCGGGCTGAAAAGCGAAGCGCCGGTGATCAACCGCGAGGCGCCGGCCGAGAAGCTCGCCGAAGTGCCCGGCCCGGTCGAACCCGACACCCCGCCGCCGGCTCCGCAACCCGACCCGCAGCCGATCGCGCGCCCCGAGCCGACGCCGCCCAAGGCCGACCCCGTCCCGGCCCCTGCCCCCCGGCCACAACCCAAGGCCGAGCCGAAAAAGGCCCCGACGCCGCCGCGCCCGGACAGCCGCACACAGACGCAGACCAACGCGGCGCAGACCAAGGCGCAGCCCAAGACCGAGCGCCAGGCGGCGCGCCCGACCGGTCGCCTCACCGGCATTGTCGACGGCCTGACCGACCAGCAGAGCCAGGGCAAGGCGACGACGCCGCAGGCGGTGCAGATGGGTGCCGACGTCCGCTCGTCGGTGTTCGGTCTGATCCGGCGACAGGTGAAGCCGCACTGGCGCGCGCCGACCGGGGCCGATGTCAATCTGCTCGCGACGATCGTCGAGGTGCGGCTGAACCGCGATGGATCGCTCGCCGGGCCGCCGCGCGTGGTCGACCAGACGGGACAGACCGACAGCAATCGCCCACAGCAGGAATTGCACAAGGAACGCGCGCTCGCCGCGATTCGGCTCGCCGCGCCCTTTGAAGGGTTGCCCGAGGAATATTATGACGGCTGGAAAGCCTTCCGACTGTCCTTCGACAGGAGACTGTAAATGAAGTTGCGCACCATGCTCGCCGCTACTGTGGCCCTTGTCATTGCCGCTCCCGGCTTCGCACAGCAGCAGCCCGCTGCTCAGGCTCCAGCCGGGGAGAGCCAGGAACTGCCGACCATCGACGTGACCGATGAGAGCGCGCAGGACATGACGATCATCATCCCGCCGATGCCGACGCAACAGGTCGTCAGCACGCCGGCCGGCAGCACCGACGCGCTGGGTCGTCAGATTTCGCAGATCATCACCGACAATCTGCGCAATACCGGGCTGTTCAAGCCGCTCGGCCCGACCGGCGTCCGCGCGATCCCGGTGAGCGAGGTGAGCGCGCCGGACTTCGGTTACTGGCGCGGGGCGACCGCGCAGGCGCTGGTGCAGGGATTCGTGCGGGCCAATGGCGACGGCAACCTGACCGTCGGTTGCTACCTGTATGACGTCGCGCTGGGCAGCGAGTTGGCGCGCGAGGGCTTTGTCGTGCGCCCGGCCGATTGGCGGCGCGCGGCGCATAAATGCTCTGACGCGGTCTATGCCCGACTGACCGGCGAGGGGCCGTATTTCGACAGCCGGGTCATTTACGTCAGCGAGACCGGGCCGAAGAACCGCCGCATCAAGCGGCTGGCGATCATGGATCAGGACGGCGCGAACCACCGCTTCCTGACCAACGGCCAGTCGATCGTGCTGACCCCGCGCTTCTCGCCGGACGAGCGGCGCATCGCCTATATGAGCTATCAGAACGACAAGCCGTCGCTCTATGTCTATGACCTGTCGAACGGCACGCAGCGGTTGCTGGTGACCAATGTCAGCCTCGCCTTTGCGCCGCGTTTTTCGCCGGACGGGCGGTGGATCCTGTTCACCATGTCAGTGGCGGGCAATGCCGATATCTATCGCATTTCCGCCAATGGCGGCACGCCGCAGCGGCTGACCACCGCTCCGGGCATCGATACCGGCGGCAGCTACTCACCGGATGGCAGCAAGATTGTGTTCGAGAGCGATCGTTCGGGTAGCCAGCAGCTGTACGTGATGAACGCCGATGGATCGAACCAGCAGCGGATCAGCTTTGGTGGCGGCCGCTATGCGACCCCGGCGTGGAGTCCGCGCGGCGATCTGATCGCCTTTACCCGGATGGGCGGCGGATTTCGCATCGGCGTGATGAACCCGTCGGGCGGCGGCGAAAAGCTGCTGACCGACGCCTGGGGCGATGAGGGGCCGAGCTGGTCACCCAATGGCCGCGTGCTGCTGTTTTCGCGCGGATCGCAGGGTAGTTCGGGCAAGTCCGACATCTGGTCGGTGGACCTGACCGGCAGCACATCGCGACGGATTCCGACCCAATTGGACGGTTCCGATCCATCCTGGGGACCGCTACGCCCGTGATTGGGTTGACGTCGGGGGAACCCGCCCCCACCCTGTCCGTTACGCAGGGGTATCGAAATTCGAAACAGCCTAGGGAGAGTAAACCAATGGCCAAATTCAAGACCGCCCTGATCATCGCAACCATGGCCGTCGCCGTCGCCGGCTGCCAGAAGAAGCGTCCCGAGATGCTGCCCCCCGGCCCCGGCGGCGAAGTCGATTCCGGCTCGACCGGCGGTGGCGGGTCCGGCGGCTATGCCCAGCCCGGCACGGCGGAGCATTTCCGCCAGAATGTCGTCAGCGACACGATCAATTTCGGGTTCGATCAATATGATATCGACGCGCGCGCGCGTCAGATCCTGGACAGCCAGGCGCAGTGGCTGACGCAATATCCGAATACGCGCATCACGCTGGAAGGCCATGCCGACGAGCGCGGCACGCGTGAGTATAACCTTGCTCTGGGCGACCGGCGCGCCAATGCGGCGAAGAACTATCTCGCCGCACGCGGCGTCTCGCCGGCGCGGATCACGACGATCAGCTATGGCAAGGAACGCCCGATCGCGCTGGGTTCGGACGAAGCCAGCTGGGCGCAGAACCGTCGCGCGGTGACCATCGTCATCAACTGACGACCGGCACTTCGCAAACCGATCAGGGACGCGGACCACCCGGTTCGCGTCCCTTTTCAGTTTGTCCCGGGAAGATCCGCGATGCCGAGATCGGCGGCCAACTCATGCAGACGCCGGTCACGCGTCCATAACCGCGAACCTGGCGTCAGGCGCACTGCAGCGAGGAGATGCGCATCGACATAGCCGATCCCGCGCCCATGCAATGGCTGGCTTTCGATAAACGCAAGCACCTCAACATCGCTTGCCATCGCTACCGTCGGCAGATCGCCCAACGCAGTCAGCACCATGTCGCGCTGACGCAGGCTGCCCAGCGCGATCTCGCCGATGATATGCGGGTGAATACAGATGCCACCGCTATTCAATCGCTCGACCATCACCGGGTCGCCGTGCCGCAAATGGTCGACCCAGATGCTCGTGTCGGCCAGGATCATTCGGCGTCGGCGCGTCGCCGTGCCGTAATCTCAAGATCAGGCTCAGTGCCACCGAGCAAGGCCAGTCGTCGGGCGCTTTCGCGCTCGATCAGCGCCTTCATTGCCTCGCGAACGAGCTGCGACTTTTCCCGGAACCCGGTGAATGCCTGCGCCTTGGCGAGCAATTCGTCGTCGAGCACGATGGTGGTACGCACTGTATCTACTCCTGCATGATGCACGCGATTTATCATCGAATGATGCAGTATTCAATGCGCACGAGGGGCGTCCGATTTCGCTTGCACGTCGGTCGATTCGATATAAATATGATATCATCTTTTCAGGGAGGCAAAAATGTCCGACTTCGATTCGCGCGCGCTTCGCTCCAGTGCGGAGCGGCCTGCCAGCACTGCCAGCGGCTATGCCATGCTGCTCGTCGCACTTGCCGCATTGATCGGGATCATCGCGTCCGCGCCGCAGATCGGCGAGGCGGCATGGGCGCCGTTTGGGCTGGTGGCGGGCGTGCTGATCCTCGCCTTCGTCGCGCCGGGATTTTATCTGCTGCAGCCCAATCAGGCGGCGGCGATCCTGTTGTTCGGCGACTATAAGGGCACCGACCGGGTCACCGGCCTGCGCTGGACCTGGCCGTGGATGATCAAGAGCAAGGTGTCGGTGCGCATTCACAACATCACGTCGGAGCGGCTGAAGGTGAACGACCTGCGTGGCAATCCGATCGAGATCGCGTCGAACGTGGTGTGGCGCGTCGTCGATACGGCACAGGCGCTGTTCGACGTCGATGACTATCGTGAGTTCGTGCACATCCAGATCGAGAGCGCGGTGCGCGCGATCGGGTCGCGCTACCCCTATGACGATTTCACGCATGAGGAGATGACGCTGCGCGGCAATGCCGAGCATGTCAGCGAGGAACTGCGCGTCGAATTGCAGGAGCGGGTGCTGGCCGCGGGCGTGCATATCGACGAGTGCCGCCTCACCCACCTTGCCTATGCGCAGGAGATCGCGCAGGCGATGCTGCGCCGGCAACAGGCCGAGGCGGTGGTCGCCGCGCGCAAAACCCTGGTCGAGGGTGCGGTCGGCATGGTCGAAATGGCGCTGGAACAGCTGTCGGAGAAGAATGTCGTCGAGCTGGACGATGAGCGCCGCGCGGCGATGGTGTCGAACCTGATGGTCGTGCTCTGCTCCGAACGCGATACCCAGCCGGTGGTGAACGCCGGGTCGCTGTACCAGTAACCGGAGCGGAAGGCGCATGGCCGCCCCACCCAAGAAAGCGTTCCCGCTCCGCCTCGACCCCGCACTCTATGCGGCGATCGAGCGGAGTGCGGCGACCGACCTGCGCAGCGTCAACGCGCAGGTGGAATGCCTGCTGCGTGAGGCATTGGCCAAACGCGGCGTCAAACTGGCCGACCCGGTGCGCGCCAAGCGCGGGCGGCCACCCAAGGAAGGAGAAGCGTGATGCTGATCGTCATCGTCGCCCGCCGGTCGCATGTGATCTGGCTGTTCGCGCTGTCGCTGCTGGTGCTGGCCGTCGCCGCATCGGCGCTCTGAAGAAGGATCGTCATCATGCGTTCGAATAGCTGCCCCAAATGCCACAGCCAGATGGTCGAGGGCTTCGTCGCTGACGAGGGCTATGGCACCAAACATGTCAGCAAATGGGTCGAGGGCGCGCCCGAGAAGAGCTTCTGGACCGGGCTGAAGATCGGCAAGCGGCGCAAGCTCGAGATCCGCACCTGGCGCTGCCGCAGCTGCGGCTTCCTCGAAAACTATGCCCCCGCCTGATTGCGTGAAGGAGAGATACCGATGCTGACCGCCCTGTTCGCTCCCCGGCGCCATCTGCCCTGGCTGATCGCGGCATCCGCACTCGCACTCGGGCTTGGCTTGCTGGTCGGGCTCGCATGAGCCTCAAGCGATATCGCGACGCGCTCAGGGTGCGCGACGGTTACTGGTTCGCGCCCAAGCTGTTCGGCTGGGGCGCGACACCGGTGACGTGGCAGGGGTGGTTGGTCACTCTGGTCTTCGTCAGCGCATGTATCGCCGTGCTGCGCTGGGCACCGACGCACTTCGTACGGCTCGGGGTTCTGCTGCCGATGCTCGCGCTGTTCATCTGGTTCACCTGGACCAAGACCGATGGCGGGTTTCGCTGGCGCTGGGGTCCGGAGCGGGACTGAGGCCAATTGTTTGTTCCAGCAGTGCTGAAACGGTTACGGCACCGGCCCGCTCCCCCACCCGGCCACCCAACGACAGTGTATCCTATGGGTGGCCGGGTGGGGGAGCGGGCCGGTGCCGTGGCAAATTCTACCGCTTGGGCTCGACCGGCGGCGGCGGGCCGAAGGCTTCGTCGAGCAGGCGGGCGAGGCGCAGGCCGCCGCGCTTGATCTGCGCCTGCATCATCGGGACCAGCTTTTCGATATCGGCGTCGTCGAGCTTGCCGCGTGCGGGGACATCGGCCCGGCACGGATCGCCGTCGAACGCAGCTTCGTAGGCCGTGTGCGCTGCCTGCCAGTTCTCGCGGCTCCAGTCCTCGACCGTTCCGGCGCTTTCCTTCGCGCGCTCCTCGGCGGAATAGACCTGCACCACCGGCGGCGGCGTGGTGATCGCGCGCTCGGCGAGCCAGCCATCCATGATACTGTGCAGGTTGAGCCGCTCTGGCGCGTAGATTCCGTAATCGGTACGCGCGCGATTGCCGCCGAGATCGCCCTTGTCGCCAGCATGGAGCGGCTGGTGCAGGTCGCCGACGAAGTGGGTGAGGAACGCAAGCGCCATCACCTTTTCGCGGACCGGCACATCCTTGTCCTGCAACAGCTTCACGCCGCGCTCGATCTGCGCCGACACGCAATTTCCGTCGGGGCAATTTCCCTTCAATGTGAAGGGCTTGCAGATGTTCACATTCTGATAGTGCCAGTTGTACGCATAGCTGAACCGCGCGCCGAGCGGCTTGATGCAGTCGGCCCAGACGCTCGCTTCTTCCAGCGTCTTGGCCGGGCAGGTCGGGGTTTCGAGCAGCCCCTGTCGCGCGAGTAACCTGTCGATGGCGCGGCGCGTTTCGGGCTTGGCATTCTTGTAGGCGATCGTGGCGATCGTCTGGTGCCCATATTCCCAATAGGCGAAGGCGGGGGTGGCGAGCAGGCTGGCGGCGAGCGCGAACAGCGCGAGGATGCGGCGAATCATGGGAGTGCCCTTACTGTTCGTCGCCATAGATCGCGACGGTCTTCTTGCCGCCCGCCGACACCTTGCCGCGATACATGCCGGGCGTGTTGAAGCTCCACGCCATCTCGCCGCTCGGGCCGGTGACGATGACGCCGCCGGTGCCGCCGAGTGCCTTGATCTCGGCCATCACGACATCGGCGGCGGCCTGAAGACTCTCGCCCTTGAACCGCACGCGCGCGCAAATCTCGTGGGCGACACCTTCGCGGATGAAGAACTCCCCTGCCCCGGTGGCCGACACGGCACAGGCGCGGTTGTCGGCATAGGTGCCCGCGCCGATCAGCGGCGAATCGCCGACGCGGCCCCAGCGCTTGCCGGTGACGCCGCCGGTCGAGGTTGCGGCGGCGACATTGCCCTTTGCGTCCTTCGCCACCGCGCCGACCGTGCCATATTTCATGTCGACGTCGAACCAGCTGGTCTTGCGCGCCTTCATCGTCTCAAGCTGCTGACGACGCTCGTCCGTCGCGAACCATTCGGAGCCGACCTGCTCCAAGCCCTTTTCGGCGCTGAACACATCCGCGCCCTTGCCCGCGAGCATCACGTGCGGGCTGTCCTCCATCACCTTGCGCGCGAGGCGGATCGGGTTCTTGGTGCGCGTGACCCCGGCGACCGCGCCCGCCCGGCGATCGGCGCCGTCCATGATCGCGGCGTCAAGTTCGTTGGTGCCTTCATAGGTGAAGACCGCGCCACGCCCGGCGTTGAAATGCGGGTCGTCTTCCAGCACGCGCACCGCAGCCTCGACCGCATCGAGCGCGGTTCCGCCGCCTGCCAGCACTTTCGACCCCGCCTCCAGCGCCGCGTCGAGGCCCTTGCGTGCTGCCGCCTCACGTTCCGGCGTCATCTTGTCGCGCTCAAGCACACCGGCGCCGCCATGGATGACGAGCGTCCAGTCGGGCTTGGTTTGTGCATTGGCGGGGGCGGACATCAGCAAGGCTCCGATCAACAAGGAAAGGCGGTTCATACGGCCTCCGGGACGGTTTTTGCCGACACGCGGTCGCGCCGGGTGTAGCGCAGGCCGATCAACGGTCGCAGCCACGGCACTTCGCGCCCGTAGCGATAGAAGAGCCAGCAGCCGAGCGCGGTCACCGGCACCAGAACGACGAATTCCACCGCAGCGGGCAGCGAAAGCTTGAGCAGCCAATACATCGCGACGACGATGATCGTCTGGTGGATCAGGTAGAAGGGGAAGACCGCCTCGGTCAGCATTGGCCGCCAGCGATGGTCGCGATTGAGATAGACTTCCGCAATCCCGATCAGCGCCGCTATCATCATCCACGCCTGAATATAGCGCGCCGCGAGCATGATCCGGCTCGGGAGCCAGGGGATCTTGCCGACATACGCGATGTCGATCGCGGCGGTGGTGGCGTATCCGGCCAGCCCAATCGCCAGCGCCGGCTTCCACAGCCGCGCGATCCAGCGCATCACCGGCTCCGAGCCCGCCAGCGCGAAGCCGAACAGGAAGGCGGGGAAATAAGCGAGGTGCGCGACGCCGTCGTTGATCACGTCATGGCTGTCGCTCCACCGCTGAAACACCACCACCTGCGTCATCAGCAGCCATGCGGCGGGCAGCCACAGCACGCGTGTGCCTGCGAACAGCCGGTCGAATATCCGCTGCGCCACCGCACCGCCGGGCAGGCTGGCGATCAGCACCAGCCCGAGCGTGTAGAGATAGAGATAGCCGACGAACCACAGATGGTTCCAGGTCGGCAGGATGATCGGGCCGAAGTCGCCGAAATACCAGTAATGCTGGGTCCAGAAGGTCCAGTAGCTGAACGGGTAGCGCCATTGCGTCGCCAGCTCGACCCAGCTTTGCGGCGGCACGATCACTGCGACGCCGAACAGCAACGGCACGATCAGCCGCCAGCTGCGATCCGCAACGAACCGTCCCGGGCCGCGCGACTTGAGCCACAAGGCGCGGCTGGCATAGCCCGACACGACGAACAACAGGGTCAGCCGCCACGGATTGGTGAACAGCATCGGCACCGTCACCCAGTCTGCCGGCGCAGCGGTCTTTACATGATAGCCCCATGGCACAAAGACCATGCCGATATGGTAGAGGATCAGCAGGCCGAACGCCCCGATCCGCAGCCAGTCCATGCCATAATGCCGTTCCACCCGCGCGCCATAGCGGCGGCGGTGGCACTTGTCAGGCCGCTTGCGGCGAAATCTGCGCGGGCGTGAGCCGCTGCCGGGGACCCAGCCCGATCAGGGGGCGCAGCCATCCCATCTCACGCCCGACCAGATAGACGATCGTGCAGACCGCCGCAGTTCCGCCGAGCAGGACCAGAAACTGCACCCCCGCCGGAAGATGCCAGGGAAATGTGTACCAGGCGATCAGCACAATCGCCGGCTGGTGAAAGAGGTAGAAGGGAAACACCGCTTCCGCCGCCATTTTGCGCCAGCGATGGTCGCGGTTCCAGAAGCGGTCGGCGCATTGGATCAGCAGGATCGTCATCGCCCAGCCCATCGCGACCTGCGCTGCGCGGGCCAGCGCCATCACCCAGTGCGGCGGAACCGCGTTGCCGGGGTAGCGCGTTTCGACCAGTACGACGGCAAGTCCGCTGATCGCCGCCAGCGCGAGCGCCGCGGGCCATAGCCGACGCAGCACCGGCCAGAGCGCAGACGATCCGGCGAGCACGAAGCCGAACAGAAACAGCGGGAAATAATTGGCGTGCCCGGCCCAGTCGCGCAGCAACCCCTGTTCATCCGCCACGACGAATTGCAAGCCCAGTCGGGCGATCACCAGCAGCCCCGCCGGCACCCACACCAGCCGCCACCCCTGCGCCATCCACGGCACG
Source organism: uncultured Stakelama sp. (assembly GCA_964638925.1). Classification (GTDB taxonomy): domain Bacteria; phylum Pseudomonadota; class Alphaproteobacteria; order Sphingomonadales; family Sphingomonadaceae; genus Sphingomonas. The sequence continues at coordinate 10,781 of CAZWZP010000034.1, forward strand.
ACCCGATCGACCACCAGATCATACAGGCGACGCCCGCGCCACAGGATCAGCGCGAGAACCACCGTATAGGCCCACAGATAGACGACGAACCAAAGATGCTCCCAGCTTGGGAAGCTGCGCCCCCAATAGTCGCCGATGCGCCAGTAATCGCTCATCCAGAAGCGCAGATAGCCATGGGGATAGCCCGCCTCGACCACCCGAACCCACATCTCGATCGGGATCAGCACCGCCATGCCAAAGGCGAGCGGGACCAGCAGGCGCAAATTGCGGGCGTGCAGGAATGCGCCCGGATCGCGCGACTTGGCAAACAGATGCCACGACGCGAAGCCCGACACCGCAAACAGCAAGGGCAACCGCCACGGCGTCAGCAACGCCATCGGCGCGATCAGCGCGGGGAAATTATAGTCGGTGTGAATCACCCACGGCCAGGGCGAGAAGACCATCGCAATATGATAAAGGATGAGCAGCGCAAATGCAGCGATGCGCAGCCAGTCGAGGCCGTAATGCCGCCCGCCGCGCGCAAGACCGTGGTTCGCTTCACTCACGCGTCGCGCTATAGGCGGGCGAGCCTCACCAATTGGTTAGCAGGAGCGTGAATGCGGCGGACAGGCAGTTTATTCGGAGCGATGGCGTTGCTCTGCGTACTGGTCGCCACCGCCGCCACTGCGCGACAGGTTGCGATTCCCGACACACCGCCCGTCGGTCGTTTCGACCCCGCCAGCGTGCCGCCGGCCCCCGACTATGCCGGGCCAGCCCACTGGGCGTCGCTGCCCTGGACCCGCGACGATGGTGACATGACGCCGCAGGGCGTGGCCGAGGCACAGCAGCTGCGTGCGCCGGCCGATGTCTTTTTCATCCACTCTGCCGTGCCGCTGCGCCGGCCGGTGTGGAATGCGGACACGAACGATGTCTGGTTCAACGGCGATGTCGGCCAGACCACGCTCCGCAACCAGGCGAGCGCCTTTAACGGCTGCTGCGCGCTCTATGCGCCGCGCTATCGCCAGATGAACCCGGCGGCGGAGGACAGTGCGGCGCTGGAGCTGGCCTATGCGGACATTGCCCGCGCCTTTGCCGAATTTCGCCGCCGCGTCGGCGACCGGCCGTTCATCCTTGCCGGACATGGTCAGGGATCGCGGCTTGGCCAGATGCTGATCGAACGCATGATCGACGGCCAGCCGATCGCTGCGCACATGGTCGCGGCCTATCTGCCGGGTCATGCGATTTCGCTCGACTGGTTCACGGCACGGCGCAGCGTCCGCCCCTGCGCCACCGCGACCGACACCGGCTGTGTCGCCAGCTGGTCGACCTGGGCAAGGGGAAGCAAGCCCGCGCCTGGAGCATCCGCCATCGCCTGTATCAATCCGATCAGCTGGTCAGCGGCACCCGCGCGGCCCGGTCAGCATCGCGGGGCGTGGATGCGCAACGGCCTCGCGTTGCCCGAGCCCCTACGCGCGTCGGATACCGCGCTGCTCGACGCGCAATGCGGGCCTGATGGCCGTCTGTACATCTCAACGCCGGGCAATCCGTACCGCGATTTCATGCGTCCCGACGGAAGCTACAAAGCGCTCGACATCCAGCTCGTCTGGATGGACGTGCGCCACAATGCAGTCCAGCGCGTCGCCGCCTTCCGCGCCGCCCGACGATAGGCTATAGGCGCGGCGAACCTAGAGGAACCTCCATGTCCCTGCGTCCCTGGCGCGATATTACGCGCCGCCACAGCCGCCAGATCATGGTCGGCAACGTCCCCGTCGGCGGCGATGCACCGGTCACCGTGCAGACGATGACCAACACCCCGACCTCCGACCCGGTGGCGACGATCGACCAGATCCGCCGCTGCGAGGATGCCGGCGCGGACATCATCCGCGTGTCGTGCCCCGATGTCGAAAGCACCGCCGCGCTGAAGCAGATCGTCCGCGCCGCGCGCGTGCCGATCGTCGCCGATATCCATTTCCATTATAAGCGCGCACTCGAAGCCGCCGATGCGGGCGCGGCGTGCCTGCGCATCAATCCCGGCAACATCGGAAGCGCGGAGCGGGTGAACGAG
>CAZWZP010000034.1:12898-23159 GCA_964638925.1 uncultured Stakelama sp.
GACCTGCTCGAAAAATATGGCGAGCCCTGCCCCGAGGCGCTGGTCGAAAGCGCGCTCGACCATATCAAGCTGTTGCAGGACCGCGATTTTCACGAGTTCAAGGTGGCAGTGAAGGCGAGCGACCTGTTCCTCGCCGCCGCCGCCTATCAGCAGCTCGCCGAAGCGGTCGATTGCCCGCTGCACCTCGGCATTACCGAAGCCGGCGGGTTCGTCGGCGGAACGGTGAAGAGCGCGATCGGGATGGGGTCGCTGCTTTGGTACGGCATCGGCGACACGATCCGCGTCTCGCTGTCGGCCGAGCCGGAAGAGGAAGTGCGCGTCGGGTTCGAAATCCTCAAGGCGCTCGGCATCCGCAATCGCGGCGTCCGCGTGGTCAGCTGCCCCAGCTGCGCGCGGCAGGGGTTCGACGTGATCCGCACCGTGCAGGCGCTGGAGGAACGGCTCCAGCATATCCGCACCCCGCTGTCGCTCAGCGTGCTCGGCTGCGTCGTCAACGGCCCCGGCGAAGCGCGCGAGACCGATATCGGCCTGACCGGCGGCGGCAACGGCAAGCACATGGTCTATCTGTCGGGCGTGACCGACCACACGGTCGAGGACGCCGACATGCTCGAACATATCGTCAAGCTGGTCGAGGCCAAGGCGGCGGAGATCGAGGCGGCGAGCGACGCGCAGGTAGCGGCGGCTTGAGTTGGAGCCATCTCATCGCTCAGGTCATGCCGACCTACATCATCGCGGTCGCGGTCTTTGCGATCAGGCACGCGTTGAGTGCGCTGCTATGGCCTCGGTTCGCGCGCCATGAGCGGTTTCACGCCAGTTTACCCTTGGGTTTTCAGATCGCTCGTCCGGCACCAGGCGGCATGTTCCTCGCTCTCCGAATTACGCTTTGGGGGATGGGATTAGGTGCCCTGTTCATACCGATCTTCCTGGCGGTCGTTTGGGAAGTGACCGATGACGGCGGTGACAACCGCTTGCGATTGCTCGCGTTTGCGAACGCACTTCTAATCGCCTGCACCTACATGATCGATCGTCGCCTGATGCAGCGCTGGAAGACCCGAGCGCTGGGCTAACCCGCTTATCTCCATTCTTTCGCAGCGTTGGGCGGCTCGCATCGCGCCGTTGAAGCTGCTATTGTCAGAACATGAAGCCCGAGCGCGCCCTATACGAAGACCGCGATGCACCCGAACGCGCGCGTGAGCGAGCATTGGCGGACATTGCGGAGGGCCGAACTGTCCCGCATGAGCAGGTCGCCAAATGGCTTAAGACTTGGGGCACGCCTGACGAAAAGCCGATGCCATCGGAATGGCTCGAATAATCTGGACGCGCGAGGCGCTTGCCGACCTCGCCGCGATCCGCGCCTATATCGCGCAGTTCGACCCCGATGCGGCGGCGCGGTTTGCCGCACGCCTGATTGAAGCTGGCGAGGGACTGGCGGATTTCCCGCGCAAAGGCCCCGAGATCGAGCATTGCCTCCGCCGGTGGTCACTCGTGCGGCCCTATTCGATCCGCTACCTGATCGAAGGTGACGCGGTTTACATTCTCGACATCGTTCACGGCGCACGCGACGAACACGCCTGACAATCACTTCATTCCACCCGGCGCCTAAATCCACTAGTGCGCGCGCCATGCGCCCCGCTTCTCCCCTCATCGCCTTTGCCGTGGCCTCGCTGGGCATCGCCATCTTCTCGTCGATGGATGCCGTGATGAAGGGGCTGGTGCTGGCGCTGGGCGCGTACAATGCGCTGACCTGGCGGACGATGGCGGGGATTCTTGCGAGTGGCATCCCCTATGCGCTGTCGCGTCCCCCGCGCCCCAGCCGCGCGGCGATGCGGCTGCACCTGATCCGTGCAGCGGTGTCGGCGGTGATGGCGTTCCTGTTCTTCTGGGGGCTGGGCCGGGTGCCGATGGCGCAGGCGATTGCGCTGGCGTTCATCGCGCCGATCATTGCACTGTTCCTCGCCGCGTGGCTGCTCAAGGAGCGGATCACCCGCGTCACGATCATCGCCACGGCGCTCGCCTTTGGCGGGGTCGTGCTGATCCTGTGGGGACAGGCGCAGGCGGAGCTGGGGCGCGAGGCATTCTGGGGCGCAATTGCGATCCTGGTCTCGGCGGTCGCTTATGCGTGGAACATCATCCTGATGCGCCAGCAATCGCTGGTCGCCGGGGCGATCGAGGTCGCCTTTTACCAGTCGCTGTTCATTTCGATCATCTTCCTGCTCGCCGCGCCGTGGCTGCTCGAACTGCCAGCGGTCGAACATGTCCCGGCGCTGGCGCTGGCGGCGGTGCTGGCGACGATGTCGTTGTTCCTGCTCAGCTGGGCCTATGCCCGCGCCGAGGCCAATTATCTTGCACCGACCGAATATACCGGCTTCCTGTGGGCGACCCTGTGGGGTTGGGTGGTGTTCGACGAGGGGGTTTCCCTGTTCACCGTGGCCGGGGCGGCATTGATCGTCGGTGGCTGCATCATCGCGGCGCGGCGGCGCGACCATGCGCCGTGCGCCGATACGGAGGCACAGATTTGATCACGATACGTCAGGCAGAGGTGCAGGATTTCGCGTTGGTCGCGGGATTCATCCGCAAGCTCGCCGACTATGAGAAGCTCGCGCATGAGGTTCGATTCGACGACGCGACCCTGCGCCGCCATTTGTTCGGCCTTCGCCCCGCCGCCGAGGTTCTGATCGGCGAAATCGACGGCGCGCCCGCAGGGTTTGCGCTGTTTTTCCAGACCTTCTCGACCTTTGAAGGCAAGCCCGGCATCTGGCTGGAGGATCTGTTCGTTGAACCGCAGGCGCGGGGCGCGGGCCTTGGTCGGGCGCTGCTGTCGCGGCTTGCCGCACTGGTCATCGAGCGTGGCGGGGCGCGGCTGGAGTGGAACGTCCTCGACTGGAACGATCTGGGCAAGGGCTTTTACCGCCAGATCGGCGCGGCGCATGTCGATGGCTGGGAGCGCTGGCGGGTGCAGGACAACGCGCTGGAGGCGCTGGCCAATGGCGTTTGACGCCGGCCTGATCGACTGGGCCAAGGAGGCGCTGGAGCCGCTTGGCACCATCACGCACCGCCCGATGATGGGCGCGGCGACGCTCTATTGCGACGGGCTGGTGTTCGCCCTGGTCGACGAGGAAGCGATCTACTTCAAGAACGACAAGGTCAGCGCGCCCATATGGGACGAAGCGGGCTGCCCGCCCTTCACCTTCACCGGAAAGGACGGCGAGACGATGTCGATGAACTATCGCCGCGCGCCGGACGAGGTCTATGACGACGCCGATGCGATGCTGCGCTGGGCCGAACTGGCGCTGGAGGCGAGCCGCCGCGCGCCGGTGAAGAAGAAGCGCGGCTGACGCGGGTCACGCGCCCGCCAACGCACCCTGCATCTGCGCAATGTCGCGGCGCGGGGGCGCACCGAACAGGCGGCGATATTCGCGGCTGAACTGCGACGGGCTGTCATAGCCGACTGCGAAACCCGCGCTGCACGCGCTGGCCCCCTCGGCCAGCATCAGGCGGCGCGCCTCCTGCAGGCGCAGCTGTTTCTGATATTCGATCGGCGTCATCCGGGTCATCGCCTTGAAATGCGCGTGGAGCGAGGATTCGCTCATCCCCGCCGCGTCGGCGATGTCGCGGATGCGGAGCTGCTTGTCGAAGCTGCTGCGGATCGTCTGGATCGCGCGGCTGACCTGGCGCAAATGGCTGTCCCCCGCCGCGATATGGCGCAGCATCGGGCCGTGCGGGCCGGCCAGCAGACGATAGAGGATCTCGCGCTCGATCAGCGGCGCGAGCATCGCGATGTCGCCGGGGGTGTCGAGCAACCCCACCAAGCGGCACACAGCATCGACCAGCCCGGGATCGCTGGGGCAGACCGCCAGCGCCGGCGTTCCCGTGGGAGCGCCCGGTCCGCCCTGCGCCACCACCAGATCCGCCAGCGCGGTCATGTCGAGGCCGATCGCACAGCAGAAATAGGGTCGCTCGGGACTCGCCTCCAGCACATGGCCGACCAGCGGCAGATCGACCGAGACGACCAGATAATTGGCGGCGTCGTAGATCAGGCTGTGCTCGCCCACCGACACGCGCTTCGACCCCTGGGCGATCAGGCAAAGCGAGGGCTCATAGACTGCAGGCGTCGGATCGGTCAGCGCATGGCCGCGGATCAACGAGACCCGCGGCACCGCTGACGCGAACATGCCGGGTTCGTGCGTGTGGCGGGCGATCATCGCCGCGAGTTCGGTAACGCGCTCCATGCCCTCGCATGTCGCGCACTGGAGACTCGATCGCAAGTCGCCCCGCACGGATTTGGAGGATCGTACAAGTTCTTCGGGCGATTGCTCTACCTCTCCGCCGGGGATCGGGGCCATTTCCGCTGCACCAATTCAAGCGGAAAGGAACCGACCATGACCACCGGAACCATCGACAAGACCATCCTCGTCACCGGCGCTTCGAGCGGCATTGGCGAGGCGACCGTACGCGAACTCGCCGCCGCCGGCGCGCGCCTATTCATCGGTGCGCGCCGTACCGATCGGCTCGCCGCGCTGGCGGATGAACTCGGCGCGAACGTCGCCTGGCAGCAGCTCGACGTCGCCGATGGCGACAGCTTCGACGCGTTCATCGCGGCGGCGGCGGCACGCTTCGGGCGCGTCGATGTGCTGGTCAACAATGCCGGCGTGATGCCGCTCTCGCGCCTCGATGCGCTGAAGCGCGACGAGTGGAAGCGCATGTTCGACGTCAATGTCCATGGCGTCCTCAACGGCATCGCCGCCGTGCTCCCGCGTTTTGCCGCGCAGGGCGGCGGGCATGTCGTCAACGTCGCATCGGTCGCTGCGCACATGGTGGCGCCGACCGCGGCGGTCTATTGCGGCACCAAATATGCCGTGTGGGCGATCACCGAAGGGCTGCGGATGGAGCATGACGATATCCGCACCACGATCATCTCGCCCGGCGTGGTCGCGACCGAATTGGGCGACGACATTACGGTGCCGGAGATCGCCGAGGGGCTGAAGCAGTGGCGCCAGAAGTCGCTGACGCCCGACGCCATCGCCCGCGCGATTGCCTATGCCATCGCCCAGCCCGACGGCGTCGATGTCAGCGAGATCATCGTGCGCCCGGCGGGTGGCGCGTTCTGAACGAACAAGGCCCCGGACGCGCGGACGTCCGGGGCCTTGCAAATTGCATTGCGTGAAGCAGGTCAGGCGGTCGCGGCGGCCTTGGCCTGCTTCGCCGCTTCGATTGCTTCGATCACGATCCGCTTGGCTTCCTCGGCATCGCCCCATTCGCCGATGCGGACCCACTTTTCGGACTCCAGGTCCTTGTAGTGTTTGAAGAAATGCTCGATCTGCTGAAGCACGATCGAGGGCAGGTCGCCGCGCTCACCGACATCGGTATAGTAGGGGAAGGTCGTGTCGACCGGGACGCAGACCAGCTTTTCGTCGCCGCCCGCCTCGTCTTCCAGCTTCAGTACGCCGATCGGACGCGCGCGCACGACACAGCCCGGGATGAAGGGCGAGCGCGAGATCACCAGCGCGTCGAGCGGGTCGCCATCGGGCGAGAGCGTGTGCGGCACAAAGCCGTAGTTGGCGGGATAGCGCATCGGGGTGTGGAGGATGCGGTCGACGAACAGCGCGCCCGATTCCTTGTCGAACTCATACTTCACCGGCTCGCCGCCGGTCGGCACTTCGATGATGACGTTGAGGCTGTGCGGCGGATTGTCGCCGACAGGGATTTTGTCGATACGCATTGGTCGTCCTCTGTTTGGTTGCGGTGCCAGCCCGCTCCCCCACCCGGCCACCCACGCCAGTATATCTTGATGGGTGGCCGGGTGGGGGAGCGGGCTGGCACCGCCGCCGATCGCGTTAGCGAGCGGCCAAAAGCTTATCCAGGCCACCCTCTCCGGTGCCGATTTTTTCGAGGCGCGGATAGCGCAGGCCGCCGGTATAGTCGATGGTCGTTTCGCGATAGCGGGTGCCGCTTTTCACCAGCAGCTTGATCGGGGTCTTGCTCGTCTTCGCCTCGACGATCGCGGCCTTCAGCCGATCGTCTGAGTATTCCCGCCCGGCGACCGCGACGATCGTGTCACCGAGATCAAGGCCAGCGTTGAACGCGGGCGAATCCCAGGTGACGCTTCCGATCGCCCCGCCCTTGCCCACGGCCAAGCCCAGCGAATAGCTGAAGTCGGCGCGGCTCGCGCGCTTCTCGGCATGTTTGAACGCCGCAGTCGGCTCGTCGGTGTAGATCAGGCGGTAGCCATTGGCGGTGAACCCGGCGAGCGGTGCCTTGGGCGCGACGTCATAAACGCGCGCCTTGAGGAAGCCCGCCCAGTCAAAGGGCTGGATGGTGTTCAGCGTCGCAACGACCTCATTGAGGTCATAGGTCAGCACGCCCCAATCGCCGTCGCGCATCCCGAAGAAAGCGCGCGCGAAATCGTCCATCGCGACAGCTCGCGCAGCTTGGCGTCGGCCTCCAGCCAGATCAGCAGGCCTTCATTGTAATAATCCTCCGACCGCTGCCAGCTCACCCAGCCCTTGGGGCGGCGGGCGGAGATGATCGGATCGTTGGTCGTGTCGACCAGCGGACGCCATTCGCGCGCCGGGCGGTTGTCGAGGCTGGCGGCGATATTGGCGAGCATGTCGAGCGTATCCTGTTTCGACACGATGCCGGAGCGCGCCTGGAGGACATAGCCCCAGAATTGCGTCTGCCCTTCATACACCCACAGCAGCGAATCGCGCATCGGGGTGCGGAAATCGGGGGTCCAGCTGTCATTGCCGCGGCGGAACTTGCCGTTCCAGCTATGGACGAATTCGTGCGGCAACAGGTTGCGCGACCCCGGCCCCTCGCTCCACTTGGTGAAATAGCCCGGGGCGACGCCGTTCTCCGAGCTGCGGTGATGTTCGAGGCCGATGCCGCCCATCTCGTCGCTGATCGCGAGCAGGAACTCGTACTGGTCGTAATGCTGCGCACCGAACAGCTTCACCGACTGTTCGACCAGGTTCTTGTGTGCCGCGATCTGTTCGGGCTTGGCGTCCAGCTCCTCCGGCTCATCGGCGAAGACGTTGAGGTCGACGCGATCCGACAGCTTGAACTCGCGATAATGTTTCCCCGCGAAGACCGGCGAGTCGATCAGCGTTTCATAGTCGGTGGTTTCGTAGACATAGGATTCGCCCTGCTTCGTCGCGGGCAGCCCCGATACGGCGGTCCAGCCCGCAGGATAGGTCACGGTCGCCGACACCGGGATGCGGCGGGTGAAATAACCGGCGGGATAGAGGCTCACCTGCTCGAACTGGAGGTTGAGCATGTTGGGGGCGATCGACACGCGGCCCTGATTGCTCGCGGTCGCGCCGACGAACTGGAATTCGATGTCGAGCTGTTTCGTGCCCGCCGGCACATCGACATGGAATGCCCAGACATCGACCGTGTCGCGGGTCCACGGGACCGCCTTGCCATTCGCGCGAATCTTGAGGCCCGCCAGCTTTTCGATCTCGCCGCGCGCCGCGTGCTTGCCGGGCAGCCAGGCGGGCATCATCAGCACCATCGGCCCCGCGTCCGCGACGGGGATGGTCTGCTTCACGCGATAGATCGCCTGCTGGACGTCGGTCGCATCGACCGTGACCGTCATCGTGCCGGGATAGGCAATGTCGCGCGCAGCGGGGATGCGGTTGTCGAACGGCAGCGGCTGGGGCGTGCTGTTCTGGGCGGTGGCTGCGCCAAGGGACATTGAGGTGGCGAGCAACAGGGCGGTGAGCGCAACGGCGCGACGCATGAACGAACCTTTCGGGAGGGGGCGGGTTATTTTGTTACCCTAACAATCGCTCGGTGCCCCGTAAATCCTCCCCCGCCAGGGGGAGGTGGCACGCGCAGCGTGACGGAGGGGGAGGAAGCACGACGGCAAGAGGCTTAAGCGCACAGCCATCCTCCCCCTCCGTCGCCTTCGGCGCCACCTCCCCCTGGCGGGGGAGGATTAGAAGAGCCGCCGCAATCCTTCACGTCTTGCTTACCATTTTCGCGCTAGACGCTACGCCATGTATCACGACCCCGCCCTTGCCCGCAGCGTCAAGGCCGATCCGCGGCCCAAATCCGCCGTCAGCACCGGATGCGGCCTTGCCGGGCTGGTCGGGATGGCGATCTGGCTGACCATTGCGCGGACCTATGGTCTCGACGGCCCCTTCGCGGCGTTGGTCAACCTCGCCGCAGGCGGCATCCCGATGGTGCTGTGGGCCGTGTTCGTCGACAAGGTACATCGTAATCCGACGACCGGGGTCAAGTGGAGCGATCCGCGCCCGCTCGGCGAAACGCGCGACATTTCGATCACCAAGCTGGCCGGGCTGTGGCTCACCTGGGGCGGCATCGCGGGCATCTATGCCGTGTGCCGCTTTTACTGGGAGGGCAATTTCGCCTTTGCCATGTGGTGTTTCCAGATGGCGGCGCCGGCGCTGTTCATCTTGTCGATCCCCTATGTGTTTTGGATCGACCGGCACCTCGAACAGCCCAAGGACGGCGCGTTCATGCTCGGCGCATGGCTGATCGGGTCGAAGGAGCCGGTGGACGAATCCGCGATCCACAATCATCTGCGCAGCTGGGCGGTGAAGGCGTTCTTCCTCGCCTTCATGCTCGCGATCGTTCCGCCGGGGTTCGGCGCGTTCGTGCGCGCGGACGCCAGCGGCATCCTGACCAACCCGATTGCACTCGCCAACTGGCTGATCACCGGCATGTTCATGCTCGACGTGGCGTTTGCGACGGTCGGCTATATCCTCACCTTCCGCCCGCTCGACAGCCATATCCGCACCGCCAACCCCTATGCGGGGGCGTGGGCGGTGGCGCTGATCTGCTACCCGCCGTTCATCCTGATGGGCAATGGCGGGCCACTGGACTATCATCCCGGTACGTCGGACTGGACGCACTGGCTGGCGGGGCATGACGTGCTATTGTGGATCGTCGGTGCGGTGCTGGTGGCGCTGACCGCGATCTATGCCTGGGCGACGATGGCGTTCGGGTTTCGCTTCTCGAACCTCACCCATCGCGGGATCATCACCCATGGTCCCTATGCGTGGACGCGGCACCCGGCCTATCTGTCGAAGAACCTGTTCTGGTGGATCGCGACCTGCCCGCTGCTGGTCACCACGGGGAGCCTGGCCGACGCGGCGCGCGCGACCCTGCTGCTCGGGCTCGTCAGCCTGATCTACTATGTCCGCGCGAAAACCGAGGAAAAGCATCTCGGCGAAGATCCCGAAGACCGGGCGTATAGCGCGTGGATGGAGCGCAACGCGCCGATCCCGCGGTTCTTTGCGTGGGTGATGGGGAAGACTGGGAAGGGCGAGGCGGCAGCTTAACTCGTGCCCCTGCGCAAGCAGGAGCCCAGGGTTTCAAAGGGAATCGCGCGTAACTCTGGGCTCCTGCCTGCGCAGGAGCACGCTACCCCATCCACTCCACCCATGCGCCATGGGCATGGGCAGCCGCCAGCAGGTGCGGCTCCCCGCCCCCCGGCCAATACCGCACGGTCAGTTCATGGCGGAAGGTCTGCCGGTTCGCCTCGACCGCGATCCAGGCCAGCGGGCGTTCCGGCGTCGCCGTCGCGCCCGCCGCCTCCATCGCCGCAGTGATCGCCGCCTGCCGCTCGGCTCCGAGATATTGCCACACGATCGAATGCATCAGGACGCGGGTGGTCCCCGCCGCCTGTGGCCGGGCGAACGCCTCGACAACAAACGCCGCAGCATCCGCCTCGACCAGATCGGGCGCGCGCCGCGCCGCCTCCGCTGCCGCGATCTCCAGCCGCTCTGCCCGCACGCGATGTTCGGGCCAGGCATAGGCGCGCAGGCGCAGCAGCGCTTGCGGATCGGTCAGGTCGATCGGCGCGACGTCGCAGCCGCGTAGCGACACGATCTCGACCGCAGCCTCGGGCGGCGGCGGGCCGCGCCAGTCGGGGGTGATGCGCATTGCCGCGTTTTCCGGCCCGACCCCCACCCCGCGCAGGTCGTAGCGGTAGCGATCCATCATCAGGTTGATTCCGGCACTCGACCCGATTTCGATACAGTCAAACCGTCCGGGCAAGCCCCGCGCCGCCAGCCACAGCATTGCGGCGGCATAGTTGCTCGACCGCGCCGCCTCGTTCGTCTGCGGCGGGCCGTCGAGCCAGGGGAGCAAAGCCGCGTCGTGCGCGTCGATCGCGGCATTGACCAGTGGCCCGGCATCGACCGCCTCCCCCGCATAGAGCGGAGCCAGCGACGGCGCCGCGCCGGTCAGGTGCAGCGCGTGCAGCCCGCCCGCCGCGCGCAGCGGCAGCGCGTCG
>CAZWZP010000035.1:0-11216 GCA_964638925.1 uncultured Stakelama sp.
CCGTTCTGAACACAGCGAAGGGCGCGCTGCAAACACGGCGCGCCTTTTCCCCTTAAGGGGTTAATTTCTCTAGATTTTTCAAGAAATGGTGCGGCCAAGAAGACTCGAACTTCCACGGGCTTTCGCCCACAACGACCTCAACGTTGCGCGTCTACCAATTCCGCCATGGCCGCACGGATTTCGCACACCGGATCAGACCGGCGGCGGGTAAGGCAGCGGCCCCTAGCAAAGCCCCGGGGGCCATGCAACCTCCCTTTTGTCCGCGCCACTCTGCGGCTAAGGCGGCGGCCCCATGACCCTCACCCCCGAAACCCGCGCGGAGATTCGCCGCATCCTCGCGCTGGCCTGGCCGGTGGTGCTGACCGGCCTCAACTGGACGATCCTCCACGTCACCGACGTCATCGTCGTGGGTCTGGTCAGCACGCATGAAGTCGCGGCCCTGGGCGCCAGCCGCACGCTGACCTTCATCGGCATCGTCGTCGCCTTGGGTTGGCTCACCGGCGTCCTCGTCTTCTCCTCCCGCGCCGACGGAGCCAAGGACCTGCCCGCGACCGGCGCGGTGCTGCGGCAGGGGCTGGTGCTGGGCAGCATTCTCGGCCTGATCAGCGGCGCGCTGCTGTTCGTCTTCGCCCTGCCAATGCTGCGCGGCGTCGGCGTCGATCCCGGCATCGCCCCCGAAGCGGCGCGCGTCGTCAAGACCATGGCGATCGCCTATCCCTTCCAGCTGATCATCGTCGCGGCCAGCTTCTTCCTCGAAGGCGTCAGCCGCCCACGTCGCGTGATGGCGGTCAACCTCTCGATCCTGCCGCTCAACGCGGTCCTCGCCTGGATCCTGGCCACCGGTCAGTTCGGCCTGCCGCAATTCGGGGCGGTCGGCGCGGCGAGCGCGACCGTCATCGCCACCATCGTCGGCGCAGTCGCCATGACCATCGCCGCGCTCACCCTGCCCCGTGCCAAGGAGCGCGGCGTCCGCGACTGGAGCGATCTCGGCACGCCGGAAATGTGGCGCGGCGTCGGCCGCCTGCTGGCATTCGGCGCGGTTCCGGCGGTCGCGTCGGGGCTGGAGCTGGCCGGCTTCTCGATCCTGATCGCGCTATCGACCCAGCTCGGCGAATCGGTCACCCACGCGTTCCAGATCGTCTTCTCGGTCCACAACGTCACCTTCGCCTTCGCGCTCGGTCTGGGCTCGGCCGCAGGCGTGCGCGCCGGCAATGCGGTGGGGGAGGGGGTGGCGGCGCAGGCCGGCCCGCGCACCGGTATCGCCGCGATCCTCGCCGCGCTGATCCTCGGCCTGCTCGCGCTGCCACTCACCTTCACGCCGATACTGATCGTCTCGGGTTTCCCGGCGTCGGCGGAGGTCGCAACGCTCGCCGCGCTGATGCTCGCGGTGTGGGCGCCGTTCATCCTGTTCGACGGGCTACAGGTCGTGTTCGTCTATGCGCTGCGCTCGCTGGGGGATCAGGTGGTGGCGGGGGTCAACGGCATCCTCGCCTTCTTCCTGCTGACCGGCGCGATCGGCTTGTGGACCGTCCAGCATGGCTGGGGACCGATGGGGCTGGTCTATGCCTCTGGCAGCGGCATGATCGCCGCAGCTCTGCTCAACGGGGGGCGGCTATGGTGGGTTATTCGCCGCCTTCGCCGGAAAAGCTGAACTGGATCGTCTTGCCGGTAGACGGCACGTCGAGCTTGCCGCTGTTGAAGTCGAGGCTGCCGCCCGGCGGCAATGAACGCGGGTCGGGCGTGATCGTCCAGCTATAGACGATCGAGTTGTTGCCGTCGCGCAGCTCGGCCAGGATGTTGGGAACGCGCTGCGTCTCCTTGGTCGGGTTCATCACCTGTCCGCTGACCACGAACAGCTCGCCGCCATTCAGGCGCGGTTTGCGCTCGACCGACTGGGCGGTGAAGATCAGCGGCGTCTGCGCCGCGCCGATCGGCAGGCCCAGCTGCGCGGCGATGCCCGGCGCGCCGGTCCAGATGATCGCCGCCGCACCCGCAGTCATCGACAGCCCGGCGATCGCTGCGGCGGCGGTCCAGCGCTTCTCCGGGTTGCGGCGCGGCTTGAACGGGGGCTCGTGCGCGAACGGATCATAGTCGCGCGGCTGATCTTCGGGCGGCTGCGAATAGGCGTCGGCGCGGACAACCTCCGGCGCAGGAGCAGGCGCGGGTTTGGCGGCGGACGTCGCGGTCGCGGCCGCCGTCTGGAACCAGCTATGCTTGCAGCTCGCGCAACGCACCGTCCGCCCGTCCGCACCGATGGCGGTGTCGGGGACCAGATAACGCGTTCGGCATTCAGGGCATTCGAGGATCATGGCGGCACGCATTGCTAGGCGGTTCGCGCAACCCGAAATGGGAACCGCCGGTCCCGAATCTAAACACCCGCCGCGCACGAATGGCAAGGGCCGAGTCGCGGCGACCCTCGCCCCGCTTGAGCGCGCCCGACGCCTGTGCGATGGCTGACTGCGGGGTATAGGGATCAGGAGCGGCCGACGCCGGCACATGGCCAATATCGTTCAGTTTGAGAATGTCGGCCTGCGCTATGGCACCGGGACCGAAACGCTGAGCGACGTCAGTTTCACGCTCAGCGCAGGGTCATTCTATTTTCTGACTGGCGCATCGGGCGCGGGCAAAACGTCGTTGTTGAAGTTGCTCTATCTCGCGCAACGCCCGACGCGCGGCGTGGTGCGGCTGTTCGGCGAGGATGCCGGCGCGCTGCCGCGCCGCCGCCTGCCCGGGTTCCGTCGCCGCATCGGGGTCGTGTTCCAGGACTTCCGCCTGCTCCCGCACCTTTCGGCTTATGACAATATCGCCCTCCCGCTGCGCGTCGCGGGGATGCCGGAGGGGGAGATCGAGGCACCGGTGCGCGAAATGCTCGCCTGGGTCGGCCTCACCGATCGCGGCACGGCCAAGCCACCGACGCTGTCGGGCGGCGAGCAGCAGCGCATCGCCATCGCCCGCGCGGTGATCACCCGGCCCGAAATGCTGGTGGCGGACGAGCCGACCGGCAACGTCGACCCCGACATGGCCGAGCGGCTGCTTCACCTGTTCGATTCGCTCAACCGGCTGGGTACGACCGTGGTGGTCGCCACGCACGACTTCCACCTGCTCAACCGCATCCCTAATGCGCGGATGATGCGGATTGAGAAAGGGCGGCTGCTCGACCCCACCGGTGCGCTGCGCTTTCCGCCCGATCGGGGGGATCGTTGATGTTGGGCTTCAGCCGGGCACAGCCGCATCATCGCTGGCTTGACGATGTGCAGCGAACGCGTGCGATGGTGTGGATCATGGCGATCATGCTGTTCCTCACCGTACTCGCCGGCGCGCTTGGCTTCGGCATGGCCGGAGCTGGACGCTCGCTTGAGCGACAACTCGCCGGGCGGCTGACCGTACAGCTGATCGAGGCCGATGCCGCACGGCGCGATGCCAATACGCGCGCACTGGTCGAGCGGATCCGCGCGATTCCCGGCGTGACGCAGGTCGTGGAGGTCGATCGCGCGCGCCTTGCTGAGCTGCTGCGCCCCTGGCTGGGCGATACCGGACTTGATGCCGAGCTGCCGATGCCCGCGATGATCGACGTTGATCTGGCCAGCGGCGACCCGGCGCTGATCGCGCGCGTGCGCCAGACTGCGCTGGCGGTGTCGCCATCGGCGCGCGTGGATCAGCACGCGCAATGGCTCTCCCCCGTCGCCGGGTTCATCGCAACGCTGACCTGGGCTGCGGCAGGGCTGGTGCTGTTGATGGCGACCGCGACCACTGCCGTTGTGCTGCTCGCCGCGCGGGCCGGGCTCGATACGCACCGCGACACAATCGCGGTGCTGCACATGCTGGGATCGACCGATACCCAGGTGGCGCGCCTGTTCCAGCGAAGGATCGCGCTCGACACCTTGCTCGGCGGGGTGTTGGGGACGATGGCGGCGCTGGGTGCGGTGTGGTTGCTCGGGCGGCAGACGGCGGGACTCGGCTCGGAACTGCTCGGCAGCATCGCGTTGGCCGATGCCGACTGGATCCTGCTGGCGCTCGTGCCGCTTGCCTTCGCGTTGCTCGCGATGGGCGCGGCGCGGGTGGCGGTGCTGCGAACATTGGGGCGCACATTGTGATCTGGCGCATCCCGCTCCTGCTGGTACTTGCCTGGGCGATCGGCTTCGGTCTGTTCATGCTCTCGCTTGGCAAGCCGCTCGACGGCGCGGTGAAGACCGATGCGATCGTGGTGCCGACCGGCGGACCGGGGCGGATCGACCGGGGGATCACGCTGCTTAAGGCAAAGAGTGCCAAGCGGATGCTGATCACCGGCACCGATCCCACCGTTCGCCCGATCGAACTGGCGGTAGAGTATAAGACATCGCCCCGCCTGTTCCGCTGCTGCATCGACCTGGGGCATGAGGCGGTCGATACCCGTTCGAACGCGGATGAGACGGCTGCCTGGGTCGCCAAGCACGGCTACACGTCGGTACGGCTGGTCACCGCCGACTGGCACGTCCCGCGCGCCAAGCTCGAACTCGCCAACGCGCTCGGCCCGGATGTTGAAATCCGCGGAGACGGTGTGCGCACCACCGCCAGCTGGTCGATGCTGCTGCGGGAATATCACAAATATCTGGTGCGCCGCTTCGCCCTGCTGTTCGGGATCGGCAATGGCTGACCGCGTTCGCACGCTGATTTTCGCGATCATCTTCTACGGCCTGTCGGTCCCGATCGTGCTCGCCGCACCGATCGTCGCCCTGTTCGGGACACATGCGATCCGCCGCTATTCGATGGCCTGGGCGGGGCTGGGGCTTGCGCTGGCGCATCAGATCCTCGGCATCCGCGTCGCGGTTGCCGGGCAGCGCGCCGAAGGCCCCGCGCTCTACGCGGTCAAGCATCAGGCGATGTACGAGACGCTCGCGATGGCTGCGATGCTCGATGGCCCGGCGATCGTGATGAAGCAGGAGCTGGCACGCATCCCGGTGTGGGGCTGGGTCGCGCGGCGCTATGGCGTGATCGTGATCGACCGCGCGGGTTCGGCCAAGGCACTGCGCGCAATGATGAAGGAGGCGCGCGCGGCGGTGGCAGAGGGGCGGTCGGTGGTCATCTTTCCCGAAGGCACGCGCACCCCGCCGGGCGAAACCCCGCCACTACGCTCGGGCTTTGCCGGCCTCTACCGCGCGATCGGGCTACCGGTGATTCCGGTGGCGTGCGAGACGGGCAAGGTTTGGCCGCGCAAGGGGCCAAAACGCCCCGGCCTCGTCACCTTCCTCTATGGCGATCCGCTGCCCCCCGGCCTGCCGCGCGAAGAGATCGAGGCGGCGGTGCATCGCGGGATCAACGCGTTCGAATCTTAATCCGCTACGCTGCGGTTCCCGGCCTTGAGTGCGCGGGCGAGCAGGCCGTTCGCCTCGCCGATGAACTGCTGGGTGATCTCCCCCGCGAACGGGTTCAGGTTCTGGATCGCGAAGAACAGCTCCTCGCTGTCATCGCCGATCAGCGCGCACAGCTCCAGCAAATGCTGATAGCTGTCGGTCTTCAGCTCCTCGTCCGGGATCCGGACATTGACCAGGGTGCGACCGATCAAATGCGTCAGCGCCTGAACATAGGCCATTTCGCGGTCATGTTCCTCCGCGCTGGTGATCGAGACCTTGAGCCCCAGTTTGCGCCCGAATTCGGCGACGCGATGATGCGCCTCACCGCGCACCGGACAGACGACCAGGGGCTGCCCCGCCAACCCGCGTCGCGCGCTTTGCGGGCCGAACAGCGGGTGGGTGGCGACAATATCCACGTTGTCGGGCAGCGCCTCGGCCATCCAGCGCGCGGGCAGCATCTTGACCGATGCGACGTCCACGACCAGCGCGCCGGGCCGAACATGCGGTGCGACCGCCGCCAGAGTCCGCTCGATCGCCTGGACCGGCACCGCGAGCATGACGATGTCCGCCCCGGCCACTTCTTCCTGAGTCCCGGTTTCGACGCCGATCCGCACCGCATCCTCGGCCGTGTCGCGCGGATCATGCACGACCACCGCGAAATGTTCGCGCAGATGCGTCGCCGCGAGCTGACCGAACCGCCCGAAGCCGATGATGCCGAAGCGCTTCATTGCGCGTTGGCGGCGGCCACCAGCTGCTGCAGGATCGTCGCGACCGCGCGCGTCTCCTCCTCATTGCCGATGGTGATGCGCAGGCCGTGGGGCAGGCCCTGACCGGGCAGCCAGCGGACAATATAGCCTGCGTCCATCAGCCCGTGATACGCCGCCTCACCGGTCAGCTTGCCCTCGAACAGCACCAGCACGAAATTGGCCTGGCTGGGTACCGCGCGCAGCCCGGCATTGCCGAGCTTGGCGATCTCGTCGCTGAACCAGCGGCGCCACTTGGCATTCTCCGCCTTGCAGCGTGCGACGAAATCATCGTCGTTCAGCGCCGCGATGGCGGCTGCGGTCCCCGCAATGGTGATGCTGAACGGCAGGCGGATGCGGTGCATCGCCTCGATGATCGCAGGGCTGGCATAGCCCCAGCCGATGCGTTCGGCAGCCAGGCCGTACATCTTTGAAAAGGTGCGCGTGACCAGCACATTGGGCGCGGTCATCGCCAGCTCCATGCCGCCATCGTCGATGTCGCCCTCAATATATTCGGCATAGGCATGATCGAGGACGAGCAGGACATCGTCGCGCAGCCCGGCGTGCAGCCGGGCGATCTCTTCGCGGCTGGCATAGGTGCCGGTCGGGTTGTTGGGGTTGGCGATGAACACGATCCGCGTCCTGTCGGTGACGCTGGCAAGGATCGCATCGACATCGGTCGCATAATCCTTGTCCGGCGCGACCACCGGCACCGCGCCGACGCGCTTGGTCGCGATCGGGTACACGGTGAAGCCGTAGTTGACATAGATGATCTCGTCGCCCGGCCCGGCGAACGCGCCGGCGGCAAGGTGCAGTACCTCGTCCGATCCATTGCCATAGATGATCCGATC
Source organism: uncultured Stakelama sp. (assembly GCA_964638925.1). Taxonomy (GTDB): domain Bacteria; phylum Pseudomonadota; class Alphaproteobacteria; order Sphingomonadales; family Sphingomonadaceae; genus Sphingomonas. Next base: position 6,925 of record CAZWZP010000035.1, read on the forward strand.
AGGATCGAGGCCGTGCTTCGCCGCCAGCGCTTCACGCAGCTCGGTGCCGCTAGCGTCGGGATAGCGTTCAAGGCTGTTCGCCGCCGTCGCGAACGCGGCGCGTGCGGCGGGCGAAGTGCCGAGCGGATTTTCGTTCGACGACAATTTGATCGCCTTGCGGCCATCATCGGTCTTCGACTTGCCCGGCACATAAGGGGCGATGTCCATGATCCACGGCTTGGGGGTCGGTCCTGTCATGCCGGCGGCGATGGCCGATGCGCGTGAGAATCGCAAGGTTTGCGCAATCCCCCTATGCTAATGGGGTGCGCGCAGGGGGAGGAAGGATGCGGGGGAACGACATTCTGTGGCGTGCGCTGGAGCTGGCGCGACGCGACAATATGGGCAGGCAGGGGCGAGCGATGCCGCGCCCTGGCCATGACGGCATCGGGCGGCGCGCGCTGTTGAAGGGCATCGCCGCAGGCGGCGTGGCCGGTGCGCTGGCCGGGCCTGCGGCAGCGGCACTTCCCCGATCTGGCCGGGTCGCGATCATCGGCGGCGGGATCGCCGGACTCGCCGCACTCCACCGCCTGACCGATGCCGGAGTCGAATGCCGCCTCTACGAAGCGCGCAACCGGATGGGCGGGCGAATGTACACCCAGCGCACGCGCGACGGGCAGGTTTTCGAGGCGGGCGGCCAGCTGGTCAATTCCGACCATGACGACATCCGCGCACTCGCCAAGACGTTCGACATCCCGCTGGTCGACCGCAAGGACGGGCCGCATCAATCGGTCGTGCTCGACGGCAGTGCGCTGGTGCCGCAGGGCGAGCTGGTGCGACTGCTCACCCCGCTCGCCGCACGCATCGCACGCGATTCAGAGGCGGTGGATGCCGACCCGCGCACCGCCACTGCAATTGATTCGCTGTCAGTGGCCCAATATCTCGACCGCCATGCACGGCTGATCCCCGACCAGCGCATCCGCCGCCTGATTGAGGCGAGCATTCGCACCGAATATGGCGCAGAACCGGCTGCGGCCTCTGCACTCCAGCTGATCTTCAACCTGCCGACAGTAAAGGGCGAGCATGTCGAAGTGCTCGCCGGGAGCGACGAGCGCTATGCCATCGCGGGCGGGAGCGGGCGGCTGGCCAACGCGATCGCCGACGCCCATCGCGAGCGGATCGAAAGCGGCAAGCGGCTGGCGTCGATCCGCGAGACCGGCGGTGCGCTGCGGCTGACCTTCCACGACGGGAGTGTGGCCGAGGCAGACATCGCGGTGGTCGCGGTCCCCGCCCCGATCCTGCGCCAGATCGGCTTTGCCGTGCCGCTATCTGCCCGCTGGCGCGCGTTTATTGCTGAGGCGGACCTTGGCACGAACGAGAAGGTTCAGGTGACCGCGCGCGCGACACCATGGCAGGACGTGCTGGGGGCAGGTGGCGAGTTATGGGATATCGCCTCGCCCTATGCGCTGGGCTGGGACGGCACAGTACGCGGCGTGTCGGGGGCACCGGTGTGGAACTGGTATCTGGGCGGCGCACAGGTCGCGGCGGCACAGGACGCGCCCGAAGCGCTCGCCGCCGCCTTTGCCGCGCGGACCGAGGGGGCGATGCCGGGGATCGCGGATGCGGTCGCGGGCGGGGTGGTGCGGCGTACCAACTGGTGCCGCGATGCCCTCACGCTCGGCGCTTACACCAACAGCGCACCCGGTCAGCTGACGCGCTTCGCCCCGCTCTTCTGGGTCGAATCCGATGACCCGGCGGAGCGGCAGGCGGCGGTGGCCGGGCGCATCGTGTTCGCGGGCGAGCATGTTTCCGACGCCTGGGTCGGCTTTATGAACGGCGGCGCGCAGACCGGGCGATTGGCAGCGGAGGCGATTCTCGCCGCCAGAGGCCGGATACGCGCCGCTTGAACGGCTGACCGCTCCACCGTAACAGCCCGCAGATGACGGACGATCCGCGCTTTGGCCTCGACCGCCGCGTGACGCTGCCCGGGCCGCTGCGCCTTGATGGCGGCGTGCTGCTGTCACCGGTCGAAATCGCCTATGAGACCTATGGGCAGCTGGCGGCGGATGGCGGCAATGCGATCCTGATCTGCCACGCGCTGACCGGCGACCAGCATGTCGCGTCGAACCACCCGATCACCGGCAAGCCCGGCTGGTGGACGCGCATGGTCGGCCCCGGCAAGCCGATCGACCCGGCGCGGCATTTCATCGTCTGCGCCAATGTGTTGGGCAGCTGCATGGGCAGCTCCGGCCCGGCGACGGTCAATCCGGCGACCGGTGCGCCCTGGGGCATGAGCTTTCCCGTCATCACCATCCGCGACATGGTGCGCGCGCAGGCGATGCTGCTCGACCATCTCGGCGTAGCAAAGCTCAAGGCCGTGGTCGGCGGGTCGATGGGCGGGATGCAGGCGCTGAGCTGGCCCGCGACCTTCCCCGACCGGGTCGAGGCCGCAGTGGTGATCGCATCGACCGCGCGCCATTCGGCGCAAAATATCGCGTTCCATGAAGTCGGGCGGCAGGCAGTGATGGCCGATCCGCGCTGGAATGGCGGCGCTTATTATGAGGGCGATCCGCCGGCATCGGGGCTGGCCGTGGCGCGCATGGCGGCGCACATCACCTATCTGTCCGAAGCGGGGCTGACCGAGAAATTCGGGCGCAAGCTGCAGGCGCGCGAGGCCAAAACGTTCGGCTTCGACGCGGATTTTCAGGTCGAATCCTATCTGCGCCATCAGGGGTTGAGCTTTGTCGACCGCTTCGACGCCAATGCCTATCTCTATATCACCCGCGCGATGGACTATTTCGATCTGGCCGAGGAGCATGGCGGGGTGCTCGCCAACGCGTTCCGCGAGACCAAGGCGCGCTTCTGCCTGGTGAGCTTCGACACCGACTGGCTTTACCCGACCCGCGATTCGCGCAGCATCGTCCACGCCCTCAACGCTGCCGGGGCGGCGGTCAGTTTCGTCGAGCTGTCCTCCCCCTTCGGCCATGACGCCTTCCTGCTCGAAGCACCCGAGCTGAACCGCGTGGTCGATGGCTTTCTGAGGGCGGGCGAATGACCGCGCTCCGCCCCGACCTCGCGATCATCGCGTCCAACGTTGCGCCGGGCAGCCGGGTGCTCGATGTCGGGTGCGGCGACGGGGCGTTGATGGCGGCGCTGCGTGACCGGCGGCAGTGCGACGCGCGCGGGCTGGAGATCGACGCACATAATGTCGCATCGGCGGTCGGGCGCGGGCTTTCGGTGATTCAGGGGGATGCCGATACGGATCTGGCCGATTATCCCGACGCCAGCTTCGACTATGCGATCCTCAGCCAGACGCTGCAGACGACGATGCGGCCGCATGTCGTGCTCGACCATCTGCTGCGCATCGGCGAGCGCGCGGTCGTGTCCTTCCCCAATTTCGCGCATTGGCGGGTGCGGCTGTCGTTGCTGTGGGGCGGGCGGATGCCGGTGACGCGGTTGCTGCCGGTGGCGTGGTATGAGACGCCGAATATCCACCATGTCACGATCGACGATTTCCGCGCCTATGTGCGTGAGCGCGGGATCACGGTCGAGCAGGCGTGGTTCCTGTCCGGCGATCAGCTGACGAGCTCTGCGGCGGCAAACTTTCGCGCGGAACACGCTGTCTTCCTGCTGAAGCGCTGATTTTCGACGAAGCGCGGGTGACGGGTCCGGTTTCGCCCGTTACCAATTGCTCCCAGAACATAGTCAGGGAGTCCCATATGCGTCAGTCGGTCGCCGGCGTCCTCGCCGCGCTTTTCGTGCTCGGTCAGGCTCACGCGCAGGACAAGCCCGCCGAAAAGCCCAAATGGGACGTCAACGCACCGCAGGGCGCGACGCTGAAACAGGCGCAGATCGACACCGATGAAGGCACCTGGATCGACGTCGATGTCAGCCCCGATGGCAAGAGCGTCGCCTTTGCGCTGCTCGGCGACATCTACACCCTGCCGATCGCGGGCGGCACGCCGACGCGGATCGCCGAGGGGATGGCGTGGGAAGTGCATCCGCGCTTCTCGCCCGATGGCCGCCGTATCGCATTCACCTCCGACCGCGGTGGCGGCGACAATATCTGGATCATGAATGCCGATGGCAGCGACAAGCGTCAGCTGACCAAGGAGGATTTCCGCCTGCTCAACCAGCCAAGCTGGTCGCCGGACGGGCAATATATCGTGGCCAAGAAGCATTTCACCACGGGCCGCTCGCTCGGCACGGGCGAAGTTTGGCTCTACCACGTCTCGGGCGGCGCCGGCGTACAGCTGGTCAAGCGCCCGAACGAGCGGCACCAGAAGGAACTGGGCGAGCCGATCTACGCGGCGGAC
>CAZWZP010000035.1:11234-23012 GCA_964638925.1 uncultured Stakelama sp.
CCCGCAACATCACCGCCGGCCCGATCTTCGAATATGCGCAGGATTCGAACCGCAATTTGTTCAACATCGAACGCTATGACCTCGAGACCGGCGAGACGACGACGGCGGTGTCGGGTCTTGGCGGATCGGTGCGCCCCGCGCCCTCGCCCGATGGCAAGTCGATCGCGTTTGTCCGGCGTGAGGCGGGCAAGTCCAAGCTGTGGGTCAAGGATCTGGCGAGCGGCACCGAGCGCATCGTCTATGACGCGCTGGATCAGGACGTGCAGGAAACCTGGGCGGTCACCGGCGTCTATCCCAACATCGACTGGACGCCCGACAGCAAGTCGATCGTGTTCTGGGCGGGCGGCAAAATCCGCCGCGTCGATGCCGACGGCGCAAATGCCGCGGTGATCCCGTTCCGCGTCGCCGATACCCGCGCGGTCGCCGATGCGCCGCATCCCGAGATCGCGGTCGCTCCGGCGAGCTTCACCACCAAGATGCCGCGCTTCGCCACCGTCTCGCCCGATGGCAGCCAGCTGGTGTTCGAGAGCCTGGGCAAACTCTGGGTCAAGCCGGTCGCGGGCGGCACGGCCAAGCGCCTGACCAACCTCGCCGATGGCGCGGGGATGGAGCTGTTCCCGGCCTGGTCGCGCGACGGGCGTTCGATCGTGTTCGTGCAGTGGAATGACGAAAGCCTCGCGTCGATCCGTGTCGTGTCGGCAGCGGGCGGCGCGGCGCGCAGCGTGACGCAGCAGCCGGGCCATTATGCGCGGCCGCAATTCTCCCCCGACGGGAAGACGATCGTGTTCGAAAAGGGCGATGGCGGCGGGCTGACTGCGCCCAAATGGGGTGAGAACCCGGGTGTCTATCGCGTCGCCACCGCTGGCGGCACACCGGTGATGGTCACGCGCAGCCTGTCGCGCCCGCAATTTGGCGCATCGAACGACCGCATTTTCATGGTCGAGGGTGGCGAGAAGCTCCAGCTCGTCTCGACCGACCTGAATGGCGAGGGCAAGCGCGTCCATGCCACGGGGGAACTTGCCACCGAATTCATCGTCGCACCGGACGGCAAGAGCGTCGCCTTCCGCCAGAATTATCAGGTATTCGCGATGCCGCTGATGCCCGGTGGCCAGCAGGTCGCGGTCGCGCCGAAGGGTGATGCGCTCCCGGTGGTGCGGGTGAGCAGCGATGGCGGTGATTACATCAGCTGGTCGGGCGATGGCGCGCGGCTGCACTGGAGCCTCGGCCCGACGCTCTATACCGCCGACCGCAGCGCATTCTTCGCCTCGGCACCGGGCGGCACCAAGGTGACCGTGACCCCGCGCACAACGTCGATGGCGATGGAGGTGAGGGCGGCTAAAGCGAGCGGCACCGTCGCGCTCACCGGCGCGCGGATCGTCACCATGGCCGGGGCCGATGGCGGGGTGATCGAGAATGGCACGATCCTGATCGAGGGCGACCGCATCGTCGCGGTGGCGCCGACCGCTGCGATCCAGCTTCCCGCCGGGACCAGGACGGTCGACGTCACCGGCAAGACGATCATTCCGGGCCTGGTCGATGCGCACGCGCACGGCCCCTATGGCACCGACGAGTTGATCCCGCAGCAGAACTGGTCGCTGCTCCAGAATCTCGCGCTCGGCACCACCACGCTGCACGATCCGTCGAGCCAGGCAGCGCATGTCTTTGCCGCCGCAGAGATGCAACAGGCGGGCAAGATCCTCGCCCCGCGCCTCTTTTCGACCGGCGAGATCGTCTATGGCGCGAAGAACGCCAACGTCTATGCGCAGATCGACAGCTATGACGACGCGCTCAACCATGTCCGCCGGCTCAAGGCGCAGGGCGCGCGGTCGGTGAAAAACTACAACCAGCCGCGCCGCGAACAGCGCCAGATGGTCGTCGCCGCCGCGCGGGCGGAGGGGATGCAGGTTGTGGCCGAGGGCGGGTCGCTGTTCGGCATGGACATGAACCTGATCGCCGACGGCAACTCGACGCTGGAGCATAATGTCCCGGTCGATGTGTTCTACAAGGATGTGCTCCAGTTCTTCGGACAGAGCGACACGAATTACACCCCGACTTTGGTCGTCACCTACGGTGGCCTCGCGGGCGATCCTTATTGGCGGCAGGCGACCAATGTCTGGGAAAACCCGCTGATGGTCCACACGCCCCCGGCGCAGCTGCGCGCAGATACGATGCGCGTGACCAAGGCACCCGAGAGCAATTTCGTCGATGACGAGAGCGCGCGCGAGGCGAAGAAGGTCGCCGCAACCGGCAAGCTGGTCGCAATCGGCGCACATGGGCAACAGGCGGGCATCGCCGCCCATTGGGAGCTGTGGTCGTTCGTGCGCGGCGGCATGACCCCGGTCGAGGCACTGCGCGCGGGCACGATCGATTCGGCCAGGTCGCTGGGCTACGCCAAGGATGTCGGGTCGCTCGAGCCGGGCAAGCTCGCCGACCTGCTGGTGCTCGACGCCGATCCAACGGCGGACATTCGCAACAGTGACAAAATCCATCGCGTCATGCTGGGCGGACGGATCTACGACCCGCGCACGATGAACGAAGTTGAGACCGGGACTGCGAAGCGCCGCCCCTATTGGTGGGAGTAAGCGGTGGCGCGGCCTGAGCCATCTGGGCCGTGACGTGGAAAAATCGCTGAAGCAAGGCCCGGCAGATCGTGCAAATCGGTCAGCCGGGCTATCCCCTGACCAGCCCCTCAGCCTCAGGATCGGTCAGCGTGATCACCCGCCGCGCGGCCCGGCGGGCAAAGGCAAGCGTGCATTTGCGCCGCGTCGCGCTGGCCAGCGGCACCGTTCGCGCCTCCCGCACGATCGCCGCGTCATAGCGATCGGCGACGATCAACCCCGCACGCTCTGGCAGAAAATCGGGCCGTTCGAGGGGGGACAGATCGAATCCCGCCGGCACCGCCCAGAAATAGCGGTCACAATGCGCGAGATAATCGGTCCATTTGCCGTCACCGATCAGGTCGGCGCGCGACACCTTGACCTCAACGATCACGATCTCGCCGCGCAGGTTGAGCGCCATCAGGTCGGCACGGCGACCATCGCCCAGCGGCACCTCCGCCATCGCCACACAATCGTGGCGCAACAACATGCGACACACGCCGCGCGTGACATCGGCGGCGATCAGCGGCGCGGTCGCCGGTTCAGGCTCAGCGGCGACCGAAAAAGCCGGGGAAGGATATGAAACCATCCCCGGCTTTTAGAACATTTGTCGAACGAACGAAAGCCCGTCCGCCGCGCGATCACCGATAGAAGATGTGGTTTCCGACGCTGCCCACCCGCGCGAGGCGCCAGCGGGGCGAGACATAGCGGGCATGGAAGAACAGCGCGTTCGACACGCGACTGTCCCAGGCGTCGTCGCGCGCAACCTGCGCTACGGCGAGCGCGGTCTTCCAGGCGCGAGCACCCGCCGGCGGTTGGGGCAGGCGTCCGCCGCGCACGAACGAGAACTGACCGCGCTGGGTCAGCACGCCGCACACCGATGCGGGGAAGCGGCCCGACTTGGCGCGGTTGAGAATTACTTCGGCAACCGCGAGTTGGCCTTCGAGCGGTTCGCCCTTGGATTCATAGTAGACACCGATCGCGAGGCAGTTGAGCTCGGCATCGACCGCAACCGCGTCCTGTGCGGCAACAGCGGCGGCGAGCGTCGCATGGCTGGTGTCGGCATCCGCCAGTTCGGCGGTGGTGGCCTGTGCTTCATCCGCTTCGAGCGCGGCGAGCGATTCGGCCATGGTCGGAACCTGTTCGGCTGCGGCTTCGTTAATCGCCTGAACCGGCGTCTTTTCGGCTTCTCCGGCGACACCCGGGGCCGTTGCACCAATGCCGGCGGCAATGGTGAGAGTCGTGGCCGCGATCATCGCAGCCCGGATCGAGAAAGTCATTCAACGTCGATACTATGCGGTTGGTGCGCGATCGGATCTCTCTGGGTGCAACTGCACGGACCGATCGGGCTTGCCCCCCGACTGCGTAACCACCGGCCTCTGACCCCGACGGCACAACGCGATTAAATCGTCGCGCGCCTCTGCCGACGATGTTGCAGTGCGTCAAGCACCGATAATCGTTTCAGCGGCGAACCGTTCTGCCGCTGCGATATCCAGTTCCACCACCCACAGGTCGGGATCGCGACTGCGGCGACGTTGCCAATAGTCGCTCACCGCACGCGGATCGTCGAACGCCGATGGGCCACTGCGCACCAACGCAGGCTCGCCATCCGGCCCGATTCCGCGCTCAAAAAAGGCCGGATTCACGCCGCGCTCCAGCGTCAGGATGAGGATCGCCCCCGCCTCGGCGTCGCCCTTGGCCAGCACCATCGCGCTCCCGCCCGCGGTATTGACCCGGCGGATCAGCGCATTGACGATCAGCCCACTGGCAAGCCGCGCGCTCACGACGCAGTGCGATAACCGGGCAGCCCGGCCAGCGCGATCCGCGATTTCATGAACGTGCCGGTGCCGCGCGCCGCCTCCTCGCCGCGCGCGTCGATCAGCCGCGCCTCCGCGACGAATACCCGCCGCTGCCCACTGACCCAGCGCCCTTCTGCAGTCACCGGCCCCGGCCCCAATGGCTTGGTGAAGAGCAGGTTGAACGCGGTCGTCAGCAGGAAGCGGTCGGTCACCAGGCTGTTTGCGGCATAGAAAGCGGCATCATCGAGCATCTTGAAATAGCTCGTGCCGTGCGCTGCCCCGCCAGCATGGAAATGCCGGGGATCAATGGTAAAGTGGATTCGCGCAATGCCGGCCTGCGCGATCTCGAGCCGAGACTCGAACAACTGGTTGATCGGAGCCGCAGCATAGAGCGATTCGAGCGCGCGATGATGCGCCTGCGCTCCGACCGCCGGCCCGGCCTCAGGCTGCTGCGTCACGCGCTTCGGTCCCGGCGAGCAAGGCATAGATCGCGTCCGCCGACCCGGCACCGCGCAACTTTGCGGTGAAACTGCGGTCGCGTAACCGGCGCGATACGCGCGCCAGTGCCTTGAGATGCTCGGCCCCGGCAGTCACCGGCGAAAGCAGCATGAACACCAGATCGACCGGACTGTCGTCCACCGCTCCGAAGTCGATCGGTCGATCGAGGCGGATCATCGCACCGCGTACGGTTTCCAGCCCCTCGATCCGGGCATGGGGAATCGCAATCCCGCCGCCAAAACCGGTCGTGCCCAGACGCTCGCGCGCCGCCAGCTGCGCGGCAACGGTCACAGCATCGAGCCCATAGCTGCTCGCCGACAGATCGGCGAGCAGCGCGAAGAGCTTCTTTTTGCTGCCAGCCGTCACGCCCGAAGCGACCGCCTCGGGCGTCACCAGATCATGGAGATCATGCATCGGCTGCGTCAGGCCGCCCGGTTGGGTTCGACCCAGCCGATCGTGCCATCGGTGCGCCGATAGACCATGTTGTAGGTGCCAGTGCCGGTGTTCTTGAACAGCAGCGCATTGGTGTTGCGCAGGTCCAGCATCATCACCGCGTCCGACACGCTGGCATCGGGCACATCGACGCGGGTTTCTGCGATGATCGCGGGTGCGTCCGCAACCTCCTCTGCTTCCTCGACCTGAAAGACGGTGTAGCCCGCGTCATAAGCGGATTCCATCATCGCCTGTTGCTGGCCGTTGTTGCGGTCCTTCAGGCGGCGCATATAGCGGCGCAACTGCTTTTCGATCTTGTCGGCGGCGCCGTCAAAAGCGAGATGCGCCTCCTGCGCGGCATGTGCGCCCTTGAGCACCAGACCCTGCATCACATGCGCGACGATGTCGCAGGTAAAGCCATGGTCGTGTGGCCCCTTGCCGAACGTGACGTTGGCCGAAATCGCTCGGGCGAAATATTTCTCTGCGATACCCTGGAGCCGGTCGTCCACGTGCTGCCTCAGCGCATTGCCCGTGTCCACCTGATGACCAGAAACCCGGATATCCATATTTTCCTCCGTCCTAACAAGAGGAGCACCTAGGAATGGGGGCCGAGAGCGTCAACCGGACGCCTCCGTTCCCCACACAGGGTCCTCGAACCCGGCCATAAACGCCGAATGGCGGGCCAGTTCCGCATCGCTCGGCACAAAAACCCGTGCCGGGCGCACATGCGTCTTCGCGGCGCCGAACTCGATCCGCTCGGGTCCGGCCGCCTGTTCCACCGCGAGCCCCAGCGCAATCTGGCGCCCGCCGGTCAATTCGATGAACACCTGCGCCAGCAGCTGCGCGTCGAGCAATGCGCCATGCAGCTCGCGCGCCGACAGGTCGATGCCATAGCGCACGCACAGCGCGTCGAGCGTATGCTTGGCCCCCGGATGCTTGGTGCGGGCAATCTGCAGCGTGTCAACGATGCGATCGACCGGTAGCAGCGCGCGCCCGCACGCGCCCAGCTCGCCATTCATGAACCCAAGGTCGAACATCGCATTGTGCGCGATCAGCGGGCAATCGCCCAGAAACTCGACCAACTCGTCGCAAATCTCGTGAAAGCGCGGCTTGTCGGCCAGGAATGCCTCGGACAGGCCATGCACCGCGAATGCCTCGACCGGCATGTCGCGATCGGGATTCACATATCGGTGGAAGTGCCGCCCGGTCGGCACGCGGTTGATCAGCTCGACACAGCCGATTTCCACCAGCCGGTGCCCGGCGCTGTAGCTCAGGCCGGTGGTTTCAGTGTCGAACACGATTTCGCGCATGGCCTGCTTATCCGCCTGTTTCGCGCGTGAGGCAAGCGATCAGCGCCGCGACTTCGGCCCTCGTCTCATCCTTGGACCCGCCGGTCGAGATGACAAAATCGGCGCGCGCGCGTTTCTCCGCATCGGGCAGCTGCCGGGCGAGGATCGACTCGAACCGTTCGACCGTCATGCCGGGCCGTGACAGCACGCGCGCGCGCTGCACCTCTGGCGGAGCGGACACGACGACGATCTTGTCCACCTGCCGCCACCCCCCGGCCTCGAACAGCAAGGGCACGTCGAGCAGCACCAGCGGCTTGTCTTCATTGGCCTTCAGAAACGCATTGCGCGCATGGGCGACGGCAGGGTGGACAATCCCCTCCAGTCGCTTGAACGCCTCGGGATTGCCGAACACCGCTTCGCCGAGCAGCGTGCGATCCACACCCAGCTCCGTCGTCGTATCCGGAAACGCCGCCTCGATCCGAGCGACCAAGGCACCGCCCGGTCCCTGCAACCGATGCACCTCCGCATCCGCATCGAACACCGGCACCCCGGCCTCGGCAAACATCGCCGCGACGGTGGATTTGCCCATGCCGATCGAACCGGTAAGGCCGAGGACGATGGTCATGTCCAACGTCCTCTCATGTGCTCCTGCGCAGGCAGGAGCCCAGAGCCACGAGCGATTCGCCCTGCCGCCCTGGCCCCCTGCCTGCGCAGGGGATCAAGAACGCTGATGAACTCACGCCAGCAGCAGCGCGCGCAGCTCTGCGTCATGTTCACGCGGGGCGGGCTTCCCGAAGAATAGTTCAAACGCCAGCGCCGCCTGGCCGATCAGCATCTCCAGCCCGTCGACCGTCTCCAGATCGCGCGCCCGCGCCGCCGCCAGCAACCCGGTCTCCAGCGGCGCATAGACCGCGTCATAGACCAACGCATCCTCAGGCAGGCCGGAGAGGTCGAGGTCGAGCGGCGGATGCCCCACCATCCCCAGCGAACTGGCATTGACCAGCAACGCGACCGGCGGCAGCGGCGCGTCGAGCGGCACGGCATCGCCCTTGAGCCCGAACGTCGCGAGCAGCCCCATCGCCTTGAGCGGCGACCGATTGAGGATCGTCACCCGCTCCACCCCCGCCCGCGCCAGCGCGAACAGCACCGCCCGCGCCGCACCGCCCGCACCGACCACCGCGACCGGCGCGCCCTCCAGATCGAAGTCCGAAATCGGCGCATAAAAACCGGCAGCGTCGGTGTTGGTGCCGATCAGTGCGCCACTTGCGCTGCGGAACACCGTGTTGATCGCGCCGATACTGTCGCGCACTCCGCCCGGATCGGGCACATGGTCGAGTGCCGCCACTTTGTGCGGAGCAGTGATATTGCACCCGCGCCAATCCGGATCGTCGCGCCGCGCCGCAAAGAAATCACCCAGCCCCTCGGGCGTCACCAAGGTCTTTTCATAGCGCGCCTCGATGCCGAGCTTGTCGATCCAGAAGCCATGGATCAGCGGCGATTTGGATTGCGCAATCGGGTCGCCGATCACTTCGGCGTGAGGAATGGTCATGACGTCAACTGGCCTCTGGTCCGCAGATAATCGAGGATGTTGAGCAACGGCATCCCCAGGATCGTGTAATGGCTGCCCTCGATCCGGCTGAACAGCTGCACTCCCGGCCCCTCGACCCGGTAGCAGCCGACACAGCCCGCAATGGCGGGCCATTCCGCGTCGAGATACTCGGCGATGAACTGGTCCGACAATGGCCGCACCCATAGCCGCGCGCGATCGACATGCCGCCACACCGCGCGGCCATTCTCCGCGATCACCGCCGCGCTGTAGAGATCGTGGCGCTTGCCCGACAGCATTCGCAGATGCCGTTCGGCATCATCGCGATCGACCGGCTTGTCGAGCAACGTCCCGTCCTCGATCGCAACCACCGAATCCCCACCCAGCACCAACGTCCCGGGAACCCGCTGGCTGACCTTCAATGCCTTCATCTCGGCCAGCGCATCGGCCAAGTCGCGCGGCGCAACTTCTCCGAGCCCCGCCTTGACCGCATCCTCATCGACATGCGCCGGCAACGCCTCATGCGCCACGCCCGCAGCGCTCAGCATCGCTCGCCGCGACGCACTGGTGGAGGCAAGCACGATCATGCCATGGAATCCGGCTGGCGCGCCGCCGCGTTCGCGCGTTCGTTCGACATGGTGATGATCGCCGCTGCGGTTTCCTCGATCGACCGCCGCGTCACATCGATCACCGGCCAGCCATTGTCGGCGAACATCCGCCGCGCATAGGCAACCTCCTTCTGCACCGCTTCCTGCTCGATATAGCTCGTCTCATCCCGCTGGTTCAGCGCGAGCAGGCGGTTGCGCCGCACCTGGATCAGCCGCTCGGGACTGGTGGTCAGCCCGACCACCATCGGGTTTTTCAGGCGGTAGAGCAGGTCGGGCGGGGGCGATTGCGGCACGATCGGGATGTTGGCGACCTTGAGCCCGCGATTGGCGAGGTAGATCGACGTCGGCGTCTTCGACGTGCGCGATACGCCGGCCAGCACGATGTCCGCCTCCTCCCAATTCTCCCAATTGACGCCATCGTCATGCGCAATGGTGAACTGGATCGCGTCAACGCGCGCGAAATAGGCGGCATCGAGCATATGCTGACGCCCCGGCCGCGCCTTCATCTCCTGCCCCAGCAGGTTGGACAGCGCATGGTTCACCGGATCGAGCGGCGCGACGGCCGGCAACCCGATCGCGCGGCACCTTGTCTCCAGCTGGCGGCGGATCTCCGGGTTCACCAGCGTGAAGATCACCAGCCCCGGATTCTGCGCAATCTCCGCCAGAATGCGCTCAAGATGCGTCTCGCTGCGCACCATCGGCCAGAAATGGCGCAGCACCTCGACATCGTCGAACTGCGCCAGCGCCGCCTTGGCGATATTCTCCAGCGTCTCGCCGGTGGAGTCCGACAGGAGATGAAGGTGCAGTTTCACCTGAAAATGGCCTGTCTGGACGGATCTGTGGACAACATGGGGGAAATGGCTAGCGCAACGCGCCGAACCCGCCAAGCGGGGGAGTCGATCCACGCTCCGGGTCATTCGTCCACAACCGCCTCCACAGCGCGGCGATCCTGCGCACAGCCTGTGGATACTGTGGACGGACGGATCGAATCGCGGCGGAATGCCACGACTCTCCGCCGTCAATCTGTTGGCAGAATGGGCATGAACGCCTAAGCCCCAGCATCCACGCACCAACTAACATCTACAGCCTATTAGATTCTTATTTCTTTCTTTTGTTGAGAGACGAGCGGTCCGGTGACTCCCAAAAAACTACTCCGAGTGCTGTCAGGGGAACGCGTCGATACGCCCCCCATGTGGCTCATGCGCCAGGCCGGCCGCTATCTCCCCGAATATCGCGCACTCCGGGCCGAAAAGGGCGGCTTTCTCGAACTGGTCAACGACAGCGACGCCGCGGCCGAGGTCACGCTTCAGCCGATCCGCCGCTTCGGCTTCGACGGCGCAATCCTGTTCTCCGACATCCTTGTCGTCCCTCACGCACTGGGCCAGGATCTGTGGTTCGAGGCCGGGGAGGGGCCACGCCTTGCCCCAAAGCTGGTCGATCATGCGCTGGAAAGCCTCACAGCGGCCCCACAGCGCCTCGACCCGGTCTATGGCACCGTGACCCGCGTCGCCGCCGCGTTGCCGCCTGAGGTGACGTTTCTGGGCTTTGCAGGAAGTCCCTGGACCAACGCGACCTACATGGTCGCCGGGCAGGGCAGCCGCGACCAGAGCGAAACGCGCCGCATGGCCTATGCCGATCCGGGCGCGTTTCAGGCGATCATCGACGCGATCGTCGCAATGTCGATCGACTATCTCGCCAAGCAGATCGAGGCGGGGGTCGAGGCGGTGCAGCTGTTCGACAGCTGGGCCGGATCATTGAGCCCCGCGCAGTTCGAACGCTGGGTGATCGCCCCCAATGCAGCGATCGTCGCTGGCCTCCGCGCCCGCTGTCCGCAGGCAAAGATCATCGGCTTCCCCAAGGGCGCAGGCGGCAAGCTCGCGGCCTATGCCCGCGAAACCGGGGTCGATGCGATCGGCCTCGATGAAACCGTCGATCCGGCCTGGGCGCATCGCGAACTCCCCGCCGGTCTGCCGGTTCAGGGCAATCTCGTCCCGCTCGCGCTGATTGCGGGCGGGGAGGAACTCAAGGCAGCAGTGACCCGCGTGGTTGATGCGCTGCGCGATCGCCCCCATATCTTCAACCTGGGCCACGGCATTCAGCAGGATACGCCGATCGCCCATGTCGAACAGCTGATCGCGATCGTTCGGGGAACAGCAGCATGAGCGGATTTCTGGGCAATGCCTGGCTATGGGTAAAGGCCGCGCATATCATCTTCGTCATCTTCTGGATGGCGGGCCTGTTCATCCTGCCGCGCTACCTCGTCCATCATCAGGAGGCACTTGCCGATCCGGTGCAGGCGAAAGCATGGGCCGAGCGCGAAGCCAAATTGCGCCGCGTCATCCTCACCCCGTCGCTGGTGATCGTCTGGGTTCTCGGCCTCGCGCTCTCGGTCAATCTCGGCTTGCTCGAAGGCGGTTCTGGGCTGGGCTGGCTCCACGCCAAGCTGCTGCTTGTGCTGCTGCTCTCCGGCTATCATGGCTGGGCGGTCGGCTATTCGAAGAAGCTGGCAACAGGGCAGGGGGCGCTGACGTCGAAACAATTGCGCCTCGCCAACGAGATTCCTGCGATCTTCGTCGCGCTGATCGTCATCCTCGCGGTGGTGCGGCCCTTCTGACCGCTTGACTTGGCGGGGGGTGAAACCTAATCCGCTGGGGTCGCGTCGCCGTCCTGGCGGCGGCCCGGCGTCCCTCCTTTTTTCCTCAAGCCATCGCGTACCGCGCGTCCAAACGCCCGAAAACCTTCAGCGATCGCCAGACGGACTTCCCCCATGCACTTGAAAGATTTGAAGAAAACCGCGCCCGCCGAACTGGTGACGATGGCCGAGGAACTCGGCGTCGAGAGCGCGTCCACGCTGCGCAAGCAGGATTTGATGTTTGCCATCCTCAAGGCCCAGGCCGAAAATGGCGAGCTGATCATGGGCGAGGGCACGATCGAGGTGCTTCAGGACGGCTTCGGCTTCCTGCGCAGCCCGCAGTCCAACTATCTTGCCGGCCCCGACGACATCTATGT
>CAZWZP010000036.1:0-12672 GCA_964638925.1 uncultured Stakelama sp.
CGGGCGCGGCGTGACGCTCAAGAATGTCTATGCCCGCACGATGCAGGGGATGAAGTTCCCCGGTGCGCCCTATGGCCTCAAGATGGCGTGCGGTGAGAACCCCAAGCGCGTCTATGGCGGCAAGGGGCGGATGCCATCGACCCGCATGGGCAATATCGCGGTCGACCGCCAGACCTGGGCGCGGGCGCAGGACTATAAGAAGCGCTGGGACCGTTATGAGGAAAATGGCGGCGAGCCGCCCGCGCGCGACATGGCGATGGACACGCTGCGCGGTGTTCTGGCGGGCGAGATCATCGTCCACAACCACTGCTATCGCGCCGATGAAATGGCCATCGTGCTCGATATGGCAAAGGAGTTCGGCTACAAGGTCGGCACGTTCCACCACGCGGTCGAGGCGTACAAGATCGCCGATCTGCTCAAGGCCAATGGCACGTGCGCCGCAGTCTGGGCCGACTGGTGGGGGTTCAAGATGGAGTCGTACGACGCCGTCTCAGAAAACCTCGCCATCCTCGAACGCGAGGGTGCGTGCGGCATGATCCATTCGGACGACGCCAACGGCATCCAGCGGCTCAACCAGGAAATCGCCAAGGTCCGCGCCGCCGCCAAGCGTGCGGGGTTCGTGATCCCTGAGGAAATCGCGTGGAAATGGGCGGCGATCACGCCGGCCAAGGCGCTGGGCATCGACAAGGTCACCGGCAGCCTGAAGGCGGGCAAGATGGCCGATGTGGTGCTGTGGAACGGCAACCCGTTCAGCGTCTATAGCCGCCCTGAGAAGGTATGGGTCGACGGCGCGCTGCTGTTCGACATGCACAATCCCAAATTGCGGCCGGTATCCGACTTCGAGCTGGGCCAGCCCGGATCGGGAGACGTGAAGTGAAGAAGCTCCTGATGGCAGCAGTGGCGATGGGCGCCGCATTCCCCGCGACCGCACAAACTGTGGCGGTGACCAATGCGCGTCTGGTCATTGGCGACGGGTCGGCTCCGGTTGAGAATGGCACCGTGGTCGTGCGCGATGGGCGGGTCGTCGCCGCTGGGGCAGGCGTTGCTGTCCCGGCCGGGGTGCCGGTGGTCGATGCCGGAGGCCGCTGGGTGACGCCCGGCTTGTTCGCCGGCTTCACCAAGCTGGGCATTGTCGAGGTCGATGGCGTCAGCGAGACCGACGACAGCGCGGCGAGCGGATCGCCGTTCAACGCGGCGATCGACGTTGCGCCCGCGGTAAACCCAAAAACCAGCGCGATCACCGTCAACCGCGCCGAGGGCGTCACGCGTGCCGTTGTGGCACCCGAGGCACGCGGTTCGGTGTTTGCCGGGCAGGGCGCGATCATCGACCTGGGCGCGGATATGGACGCGGTGAGCAAGCCGCGCGCCTTCCAGTTCATGGTCTATGGCGAAGAGGGCGCGCGCCGCGCCGGTGGCAGCCGCCCGGCAGCGATCGCGATGCTCAAGAACATCCTGTTCGAGGTGCGCGACTATGCCCGTGCGCCGGGCAGCTTTGCCGGCCGGGGCAAGGACGCGTTGCTGACCCGCGCCGATGCGCAGGCGCTGGTGCCGGTGGTCACGGGCCAGGTTCCGTTGCTGGTGCATGTCGAGCGTGCATCGGACATTCTGGTCGTGCTGGATCTCAAGCGCGAGGTGCCGGCGCTCAAGCTGGTGCTGGTCGGTGCGAATGAGGGGTGGACCGTGGCGCGGCAGATCGCGGCGGCGAAGGTGCCGGTGCTCGCGTCGGCGTTGTCGGACCTTCCGGCATCGTTCGAGCAGCTGGCGGCGACCCAGTCCAATATCGGGCGGATGCAGGCCGCTGGCGTGACGGTCGGCATCGGCATGATCAACGATGATGAGGCGCGTCAGGCGCGGCTCATCAAACAATATGCCGGCAATCTGGTTGCGCTGACCAAGGTGCCGGGCGCTTCAGGGCTGGACTGGGGCCAGGCATTCGCAACGATCAGTTCCAAACCTGCCGAAGCGATGGGCATGGGCGGCGATTATGGTTCGCTGCGCCCGGGCCGTCGCGGCGACGTGGTGGTGTGGGACGGCGACCCGCTGGAGATCGGAACTGCGGTCGTGAAGCTGTTTATTGACGGCGTCGAGCAGCCGATCGAGACGCGGCAGGATCAACTGCGCAAACGCTACTTCGATCCGAAGGAAGGCGCCTTGCCCAAGGCGTACGAGCGCTGAACGTTCCGCTGCATCCGGCCTGTGCGGGCGAAGAGCCGCGCCGCGCAGGCCGCCCGCGCGATCCCGTAAAATATGCGGCGATCGTCGAGGCGGCGCGCGATGCCTTTTTCACCCGTGGCTTCCACGCCGCGACGATTGAGGAGATTGCGCAGGCTGCCGGAGTATCGAAGGTCACCGTCTATAGCCGCTTTGGCGACAAGGAGACGTTGTTCGAGGAAGTGATCCGCGCCGAAAGCACGCGGATGGCCGAGGCGTTCGACGCACAGGTCGCCGATCAGCGTTCGCTGGAGGACCAGCTCAACGCTTATGGTGTCGCGTTGCTCACCTTCATGTTCAGCGAGGATCACGTTGCGATCGACCGGGTGCTGCTGAACGAGATTTCGCAGATCCCGACCCTTGCGCGCCGCTTCTATGAGGCCGGGCTGGGGCTGTGCTTCGGGCGTCTGGCTGAAGTTTTGGCCGAGGCGCAGGCGCGGGGCGAGGTCGAGGTCGATGATCCCACGCTGGCGGCGCAGGATCTGTGCGGGCTGTGGAAGGGCGCGGCGGATATGGGGATGAAGCTGGGGCTGGAGCCGCTGCCATCGCCCGAGGCGATCCGGGCGCGGGTTGAGCGCGCGACGCGACTGTTTCTGAAAATGATCGGATCGAAGCCGTGACGATCGACGTTGTTAGCGGCATGGAGGTGCGAACGATGCGAACCATGATGGCAATTGTTGCGGGCGCTGTGCTGGTGGCCGGGTGCGGCGGTGCTTCCGACGCGGGTAGTGAGGCCGAACCGGCTGCGGCGAAGACGCCAGCGGCGTTCAGCGAGGTGCAGAAGAAGATCATCGCACTGCCCAAGCGGCTGCAGGATGGCGTGATGTTGCGCGCGATCCGCGATGCGAAATTGACTTGCCAGAGCGTGACTGAACTGACGCGCGTCGAGGACCGCGGCGGCAAGGCACGCTGGCGCGTGGTGTGCGACAATCGCGAACCCTATGTGGTCGAGATCACACCGGACGGCACGGCGCAGATTCGCAGCCGTTCCTGATCCGGGTTCAACGCAGCTACGATGCAGATACAAAGAAGGGGGCGGTCGTGAGACCGCCCCCTTTTCAGTTGGGGTTCACAGGGTCAGAGGCCGACGACACCGCCGTCATTCTTGGTGATCACCACGACCGCCGAACGCGGACGGGTGCCAGCGGGTGCGGTGCCGGTTGCCTGAGTGGCGGGCCAGCTGCTGTCCGGGGCAGCCGAGGTGCCGTCCTCGCCCGGATGCTGGATGCCGACGAACAGGGTGCGGCCATCCGGCGTGGTATCGACGCCGGTGATCTCGCACCCGATCGGGCCGACCAGGAAGCGCTTGAGCGTCGCATCGCTCGCCAGCGCACCGCGACGGGTGGTCTGGGTGGCGGTGGTCCCCCCGCTGCCGCGGTTGGTGATCGTCACGCTCGCACCGTCATTGGTGACGCCCGGCATCGCGAGCAGCATCTGGTTGTTGGTGCGATCGGTGAAGGCACCGTCATCGGTCTGAATCCACAGCAGCGGCTTGACCTGGCCACCCGGGTTGGTCGGGCGCGAGAACCACAGGCCGTCCGGGCTGGAAAAGTCGTTGTTCGCGGTGAGGCCAGAGATGTTGACGTCGCTGTTCGCTTCGGCCGAGTCGGCACCGAACAGGTAGATGTCCCACACGAAGCCGAGCGCGGCGGGATCGTCGGCCAGCTCGCGCAGGCGCAGGATGTGGCCGTTGGGGTTGCCATACTGGTTCGCCCCGGCCTTGAGGTCGTTATAGTGGCGCGGGTTGGCAGCATCGGTGCCGGTGATCGGACGCAGCGTCGCATTGTTATTGGTCAGCGTCAGGTAGATTTCGCCGGTGACCGGGTTGGTCGCGGTCCATTCCGGGCGATCCATGCGCGTCGCGCCGACCGCATCGGCGGCAAGGCGGGCATGGGTCAGGATGTCGGCCTGATCGGCGAAGACATATTCGGGATCGGAGCCGACCGCTGGACGGTTCGGAACCTGGCCGAACACCAGCGGCAGCCAGCGGCCCGAACCGTCGGCGCCGAAGCGGGCGACATAGAGCGTGCCGGTGTCGAGATATTTGTCGCCGATCGCAAGGCGGTCGGCGGCCTGTGCATCGCTCGCGGTCCAGGTCGCGTTCGAGACGAACTTGTAGAAATATTCGCCGCGCGAATCGTCGCCCTGATAAACGGCGAGCTTCTTGCCCGGGATGAATGCGCCGAACCACGCGCCTTCATGCGCGATACGACCGAGCGCGGTGCGCTTGCGCGGTGCCTTGGTCTTGTCATAGGGATCGAACTCGACGCACCAGCCGAACTGGTTCGGCTCGTTGCGCCAGTCGGTCGTTGCCGATCCACCGACGGTGGCGCGTGCGTCCCAGCGACGGAACGTGGTGTTGGACGGGTCGGACGCGGTGACGCTGCCCCAGCCATAGCCGCCGCTGCTGCTGCTGACGCCATAGCGGCGCAGCGCGACCAGTTCACGCGTGGTGCGCTGGGCATCGTCGCCGCTGCGGCGGAAATAGCCGGCCCAGTTTTCTTCGCAGGTCAGGTTGGTGCCCCACAGCGTATGGCCGTTCGCGCAGTTGTTGATGGTGCCGCGACCGGCGGTGCCGTCGGTCGAATAGGGAGTGCGCAGCAGCGCCGACCCGCGCACCGGGCCGTTGAAGACGACGGGGGTGTTCGGGGTGATGCGGCGGTTGAAGGTCGAGTTCTGGACATAGGTCCATGCGCGGTTCGCACCTTCGACATATTCGACGACCGACACGCCGTGCGCCTCGATCTCCTTGAGCGCCTCGGCTTCGGGGCGCACGCCGCCCGGCGCGGTGGGGCCGGCGGGGTGGAGATACTGAACGCTGAGATTCTCATGGTTCTGGACCATCAGACCGCGCACCGAGCTGTTGTCGTCGCGCGCGCCGGTCGCCGACAGGCCGTACCAGTAGAGCGCGTCGCCATGATCGCCGATGCGGTTGGCGAAATCGGTGTCGGTGCCGTCATTCTTATAGGCCGGGACGCCCGACGCGATCGGATCGCCCAGGCGTGTCAGCACGGACACCGAATAGCCCGCAGGGACGGTGACGACGTCATTGCGGTTCTTCGCGATCGCCGTGAAGCCCAGTTCGGCAGTGTCGACGGTCACCGTGACGCTGTCGATCGTGGTCTGGCCGGCGGTGTCGGTCGCGCGATACTCGAAGCGCAGACCGGTTCCGCCCGCAACGGCCGGAGCAATGAACGACGGCGTCGTCGAGGTCGGGTTGATCAACGTGACCGTCGGCCCCTGAGTCTGCACCCAGGCCGAGGTCACCGCGCCATTATCAGTCACGTTGGCGCTCAGCGTCACGACTCGGCCAGCCTTGGTCGTGCCCGACGATCCGACCGAGATGATGTTGGGAAAGGGATCGGAGCTGGATGCGGCGCTGTCGCACCCGGCGAGTACTGCGCCACCGAACACCGCTGCCGACGCCGCTACTGCGCCCGAGCGCAGCGCCGCACGGCGCGAATAGCGCTGTTCGATCATGGCATTCAGGCTGGGATTGCCGCTGGTGTTGGTATCGACGTCGCCATCGCTATACGCGAAGCCATGCGCAGAGAGTTCGGTCATGTCTGTGTCCCCTGACACCGCGTCCTGAGTGGACTCGGCTCGGGTTTGTCTGTGGGCGCGGCGCTTTACGCCGTGATGCAGATTTGCAGACGAAGCCATTGCGATATGGAGGCGTTTTGATGACGGCTGGGCAGGGCCGGGTGGCTTCGCTAGAGGCAACGCGATGACGCAACCCCGCGAGAGTTTGACCCACCGGCTTGTCCGATCGGCGACGCGCATGGCGCGGACGCGGCCAGCGCTGACCGTCACCGATGTGCGGCGCGCGGGGGCACTTGCGGGGATTATTGCACTTGCTCCGTTGCTCACCATCCTGGGTGCGACCTTATTGCTGGCGCGGGTGGATACGGAGAACCAGGCGCTGCAGGCACGGTTGCAGACGCTGACTGCACCACAGGCGGAGCGGCGCGAGTCTGCGGCGATGTTGCGCGATGCGGTGCGTCAGCCGGGATTGATCGCGACGCTGGAGCGGCTGGCGCGCGCGCTTCCTGACGATGCCCGGCTGGTGGCCGTGGCGCGCGACGCGGACGGGCAGTTGCAGGTCGAGATTGCGGCGAGCGACCCGGATGTACTGCGCGGCGCGCTGCGGCGCGATCCATTGCTCGCCGCGCTGCGCGAAAGCGGGCAGCGGCGGACCCCGGATGCGCGCGTCGTCGTGACGTTACGGTCGCGCCCATGAACCGTGCGAGCATCGCGCTGGGGCTGGGCGGCGGGGCGGTGGCCTGCGCATTGCTGGCCGTGCCCATGGTCAGCGCGCTGGGCGACCTATGGTCGGCGCGTCAGACCAGAGCCGACCTCGCCGCCCGGATTGCTGAGCCGCCCGAACCGATGCGGTCGCTTGTCGCGCCGGGGCTTGCCCTGCGCGCGCCTGACCACGCGACCGCCGCGCGGATGATTGCCACGCGCGTGCGCGATTCAGCCGGCGCGGCCGGGGTGCTGGTTGAAGCGATTGTGCCGACGGCGCCCCGCTCCGACATCGTCACGCTGCGCGTCCGCCTGTCGGGTCCGGAAAAGGCGGTGATCGCGCTGATCGACGGCATCGAGCGCGGGACGCCGCTGACCCGGTTTCGCGCCTGGCGCGCGACCGCGCTGACCGATGGCGGGGTGCGGGTCGAAGGGGAGTTGGTGGCGGCATGGCAATGAGCCGGGGCGAAGCGCGCGCGCTGATGATGGCCGGGCTCGCGGCGCTGGCGATGCCGTTCGTCGCGC
Source organism: uncultured Stakelama sp. (assembly GCA_964638925.1). Taxonomy (GTDB): domain Bacteria; phylum Pseudomonadota; class Alphaproteobacteria; order Sphingomonadales; family Sphingomonadaceae; genus Sphingomonas. The sequence goes on from CAZWZP010000036.1 coordinate 6,982, forward strand.
TCTTTCCCTATGCGCTGGAGCCAAAGCCCGGTGAGACATCAGCGATCGCGACAATCGCCCCGCCGCCTGCTGCCGCGCCCGCCCGCGTCTTTGACCGGCCATTGTTCGGCACCGTGGAGCGTGACGCTGCGCCCGCCGACGCGCCGGTGCTGACCGGGATTGCCGGGCGACTCAACCGCGATGCGGTGGCGCTGGTGCGCACCGCCGATGGCAGCGCGCGGACATTGGCAGTGGGTGAGAGCGTCGATGGCTGGCGGCTGGAAAGCCTGGCAATCGACGCCGCGTTCTTCACGCGCGGGCGTGAGCGGGTGCGGGTGGCGATGCAGGACGAACCGGTGCCCGGCGACTAGCTATTGGTCGCAGGCCTTGAGCGCCTCCGCCCGCGTCGTGCGTCCGCTGGCGATCCAGCTTTCCGGGATCACACTCAAATTCTGCTGTGTGATCAGATACGACCCCGGTCGCTGGCGGTAAATCACCAGCGTGCCGCAATAGGCCGCAATCTTGGGATAGTTTCCGGTCACCTTGACGAAGGCATAGCGCCCGGGATGCGACGCACCCTCGGGATTGTTGACCCACCCAAGCGTTTGCAGCGTCCAGCGGCCCGGACCGCCGGAATGCTGCTTCAGCATGTTGGGTACGCTGAGCCATTCGTCTTTCTCGATCTCGAGGATCGGTTCCATCATAGGCATCCCGGCGAGGTAATCGCCGCGGTCGAGCAGGCCCATGTAACGCTGGGCAAAGGCGGTGAGGTCGGCCTGATCCTGCGCGCTCGGCTTCCAGTCGGCAGGCGCACGTTCATACGGATCGGTTGCCGGGTCGTAGCAGGTGAAGCTAGCGCGATATTGGGTCAGCGCTGCCCGGCCCTGCCCATCGGTGCTGGTGAAATATTTATACCGGCCCATGCGCGCCGACAGCTGGCCGCAGCGCTGTTTCGCCAGCGCGCTGACACGATCGCTGACCGAGGCAAGTTGCGTCACCGGGAATGTGTCCACCACGGCGGCGAAGCCTTTGCCCGCAACGGTTTCGATCTTGATCGCCGGCTGAGACGGGGCGGGTGGAGTTGGCGGCGCGACCATGGGAATGTCGGTCGTGCCTCCGCACGCGCGGACGAGCCGGTCGATCGCCGCCTTCAATGCCACAGCCGATGCGCCGGCATAGAGAAACCGGCCCCGCGCCGGCTGATCGGGCGCAACAACCACGACATAGCTATCGCCGTTCGACAGTCGCGTCGACTGCACCTTGTTCCACGCGATGTTATGCGTGTCGGTGCGCGCCGGGTGCGACGTGCCGCCGATCTGGTGCGAAGGGAAGCTGACTTCGATTCGGGACGCGCAACCGGTGCCGGACACCGAATAGGTCGCTGTCTTGTCCGGCAGCGTTGTGCCGGTGGCGGTGAACATGGGCGCGCGCACCCGCTCCAGCAGCGCCTTGATCTCACCCTGTGCGGTGGACTGGTTGTTCTGCGCCGGTGCCGCTGAAGGAAGCAGCGTGACAATCAGACCCGAAATCAGCAGACGCATACAACATCCCTCACAGGCATCTCCGTGTGATGCCAGGAAGCTTCACCCTATTTCAAGCAACGGGTTCTTCAAACCAAATCTGACAGTTGCGCGATGGTCGTGCCGGATCAATAGATCCCGTCAATCTCCAGCGTCAGCCGTGGCTGAAGCGGTTTGAGCAGCAGGTTGCTGGGCGAATTGAGGTCGAGTTCCTCGGAACGCAACCGGGCATATTTCGCCTTTGCCACCGCCGCCGCGTCCTCGCCATTGCGCAGGATGGTTGGCTTCAAGAAGATGAACAGCGTGCGCTTTTGCCGCGTCTCGCGACGTGCCTTGAACAACTCGCCGATGATCGGGATGTCGCCGAGGATCGGCACCTGGCTCTTCACCTGACCATAATCGTCGGAGGTGAGGCCGCCAAGCACGATCGTCTGGCCATTGTCAGCAAGGACGGTGGTGTTGATCGCGCGGCGATTGGTGATCAGGTCGGTCGCCTGGCTGAGCTGCGTAGCGGCGATCGACGATGCTTCCTGCACCACCTCAAGCCGGATCGTGTCGCCGGCGTTGATGCGCGGCAGCACCTTGAGCGTGATGCCGACATCCTTGCGCTCGATCGAGGTGTAGGGGCGCACGTCGCTGGAATCGGTCAGGATTGATCCCGTCACGAACGGCACTTCCTGTGCCACCACGAACTCGCCGACCTTGTTGTCGAGCGTCGTGATCTGGGGCGTGGAGAGCAGGTTCGACTTGGACGAGGTGCCGAGCGCCTGGACGAGGATCGAGAATTCGTTGCCGATTGCGACGTTACCGGTGAACCCTTGCCCCAGGATCGCGCCAGCGGGGACGCCCAGCGCAGTCAAAATCGCGCCGAGTGACGGCCCCGCAGTGTTGAACGAAGTTCCGGCACCTTCGATACCGCGCAGTGCGGCACCGCTGGTGCCGAGCTGGACCGCGAGTGCCTCGGCCTCTTCACCGGTGATTTCGGCGATGGCGGCTTCGATCAGCACCTGCGGACGGCGGACGTCGAGGTCGGTGATGATTGCCTCGATCGCTGCAATCGCGCTGGGCGTGCCGCGCACGACGACCGCGTTGATGTCGGCCGAGGGCTGGACGGTGATTTCGGGCGTCGAGAAGCCCTGTGGCGTCGCCTCCTGCTGCTGGCCGAGCTGGGCCGATTGCGCGGTGGCGGCTGCTGCGGCTGCCGCAGCGGTCTGAGCCGGACTGGTCCCACCCGAGGCGATCAGGCCACCAAGCACGCCAGTCGGGCTGCGTGGATTGTTGCGCGATCCCGACAGGCTGCGGGCGACCGGGTTAGTGGTGGTGCCTTCCTGGCCGAGGATGCCGCGCAGCACGTCGGTTACCGATTCGGCATCGGCATAGTTCAGGCGGAACACCCGCGTCATCGGCGTGGCACCGCCGGGCGCGTCGAGCGAGGCGGCCATGCGGCGTGCATCGGCGACGGCGGCGGGCGAACCGCGCACGATGATCGTGTTGCTGCGCGCATCTGCCGCGACGCGCGCGCCGCCCGATGCGGCGTCGCCGAGCACGGTCTGGAGCGCTTGCGCCACTTCCGGCGCGCTACCGTTGCGCAGGGTGATGGTGGCGAAGGTCATGCCGCTGCCATTGCCGTCGAGCGAGCGGAGGATCGCCTCTACGCGGCGGACATTGTCGGCATAGTCGGTGACCACGACGGCGTTGGGCTGGGCCAGCGGTTCGACGCTGCCGAAGCTGGCGACCAGCGGGCGGACGACGCGGGCGGCTTCCGCGGAGGGCACGTTGGACAGGCGGATCATCCGCGTGACCAGTTCCTGCCCCGAAGCGGAGCGCGACGACACGCCGCCGTCGCGCACCGCGTTGCCGGCGGGGACAATGCGCCAGGCGCGGCCCGAGCGGACCGCCGCGAAGCCATTGGCGCGCAGGACCGACAGGAACAGCTCCCACACGCCGGCCGAGGTCAGCGGCGTGGCGGAGGTAACAGTCACGCTGCCCTTGACCGCCGGATCGAGGATCAAGGTGCGGCCGGTGAGGCGCGAAATCTGGTCGGCGACGTCCGCGATCTCGACCCCGCGCATGTTGACGACGATGTCGGCGCCGTCGGCCTGTGCGGCCACCACCGGCTGGGCGGTCATCGCGGCGAGCGCGAAGATAAGAGCGGTCTTGCGGATCATGTGCGGCACAATGGGATCCCTAGCGGGTCGGGATGGTCAGCGTCACGGGCTTTCCATCGCGGGTGATCTGGACTTGGACGGAGCCGCGCGACTGGGCGGCGGCAAAGGCGGAGGCGGCGCTGGCGGGACTGGTCAGCGGGGTACCGCCGATCGAGGTGATGACGTCGCCGGCCTGAAGGCCGGGTGGGGCGTTGGCGCCGACCTGCATTCCGCCGCCGGGCGCGGGGGTCATTGCGGCGAGGACGCCAGCGGCGGCGGTTGCGGGCGCGGCTGCTGATTGTGCAGGGGCGGCGGGCGTTGCGGGAGGTGCCGCCGCCGCTGTCTGCTGCTCTGCGGTCAGTGTCGGATCGGGGAAGGCAAGATACTCGATGCGGCCAGCGACGCGCAGGATCACGCGGTCGCGCAAGATGCCCTCGATCGTCCCGCCGCCGGGCGCTTCGCCGACGCGGAAGGGCTTTGCTGCTTCGCCGCCGACCTCGATATAGGCGACCGAAAGGCTGGCAGGGCTGGCGGCGAACACGCCTTTGAGCTTGAGCGGCAGCGCGGTCGGCTGGGTCGCATCGGTCACCGACCCCTTGCCGAAGGGGGCGAAGGCGAGGGCGGGAGTGACGTCGGCGGTGACCGCGACGGGGCGCGCGCCCGAGGGAATGGTGACCGCGCCGGTGCTGGCATGGCCCGCGATCCGCCAGGCGAGGCCCGCCAGCGCGACCGCGACCGACACGATGACGGCACCCGCGACGAGGTCGAGCGTCGTGCGCGCCTGACGCGGCGAGAGTTCGGGGAAGCGGATCATGTCCGTGTGCCCTCCACGAAGCCGTCGAGCGATGCAAGCGGCGAACGCTCGCCCACCGGAATCACCTGGATGCGGACCTTGTCGATTGCGGGGTCTTCGGTGCGGGTGCGGGCGACATCGACCTCCCATTGCTGGCCGAGCAGTTCGACCTGCTTCTGCGCGGCGGCGGGGTCGGCGAGCTGGAGTTCGGCAAGGCGGTTTTCCGCCACCCACATCGCAGCGGCGCGGCGTTCGAGGCCGCGCGTGGAGTCGACATGGCTCTCGACCGCGCGCACTAGCCCAACGGTGGCGACGGCGAGCACGGCGAGTGCGACCAGCGCCTCGATCAGCGAGAAACCCTGTTCGTCCTTCACGAGGCTTCGGCCCGGCTGGCGGTGGCGGTCATGCCGTCATAGCGCACGACCCAGACCTGCTCGCCATTGCTGATCGTGGCATTGAGCGGCTTGCCCGCGCCATCGACGCCCATCATGACCGGGGGCGTCACATCGAGTTCGACTGCGATCCCGCCGGGGAGGCGGTGGAAGGCGAGGCCATCGGACAGCGGCGCCATCGATCCGTCGCGGCCGACTGCCGCGAAACCATAGCCGTCCTTTTCGACCGTGAAGGCGATGATGCGGTCGCCGATCATGGCGTCGTCGGCTGCAGCCTGAAGCCGCAAGGCGAGGCGGCGGGCTTCGGTTTCGACCGAGGGCGCGCGGGTGGCCGAGCCGATGCCGAGCGCGACTCCCCCCGCTGCGACACCGATGATGACGAGCACGATCAGCATTTCGATGAGCGTCATGCCGCGCTCACCGCTGCGGATGGTCGCCCCCCGCACGGGCCTTATCCGCCCTTGGCGGGCGTCTGGGCCGCGTCGCGCGAATCGAGGTCGGCGTCGAGATCGGTGCCGCCCGGCTTGCCATCGCGGCCAAGCGATTTCAGCTCGAAGCTGCTGCCGGTCGAGACATAGGTGTAGGGATTGCCCCAGGCGTCGACCGGAGCGGACTTCACATAGCCGCCCTCGGGCCAGGCGGTCGGCAGCGGCGGAGTGGTCGGCCTTTCCACCAGCGCCTTCAGCCCCTGTTCGGTGGGCGGATATTGGCCATTGTCGAGGCGATAGGTGGTGAGTGCGCTGGACAGGGTGACGAGGTTGGTCTTGGTCGTGGTCACCCGCGCCTGATCGGGGCGGCCGACGACGTTCATCGTCACCAGCCCGGCGACGATCGCGATGATGACGAGGACGACGATCATC
>CAZWZP010000036.1:12739-22404 GCA_964638925.1 uncultured Stakelama sp.
ACGGGGTCACCGAACTGTCTCAAAGCTCTGCGCATCGCGGCCCCATGCGTTCCCATCGTGAAAGCCATGTTACAGCCGGAGCACCCCAGAGCATGACCGGCAAAGTCAATTCGAGCGTCCCGGAGCCCCGCGTCACCGGCGTGTGGACGCTGGCGGGCGGTCGGACGATCATAGCCGAGCCTGATGGCCCTGCAACCATCCTTGTCCCGAGCGAATCGGTGTCACTGCTGCGCGTCGAGCTGCCGCTGGCGAGCCGGGCGAAGCGGATCGAAGCGTTGCCCTTTGCGATCGAGGACCGGATCGCCGACCCGATCGAATCGGTCCATATCGCGCTGGGCGCGGAGATCGCGCCGCAGACCTATCTGGTTGCCGTGGTGCGGCACACGCAGATGGCGGCATGGGTCGAGGCGGCCGAGCTGGGTGGGCTGGGCCATGCGGCCATTGTGCCTGATGCGCTGGCGTTGCCTGAGCCGGGATCGGGCGAATGGAGCGCCGAAGCGCGCGATGGTCGGGTGCTGGTGCGCAGCGGCGACGGGACCGGATTTGCGCTGCCGGTCGCTTTGGTTGGGCCGGCGTGGGAACGGGCAGGGAGCCCGCGCATCTGGAATTGCGGGCCGCTGCCGGTGGGTGATCTGCCGCAAACGCCCTGGTCGGGGGGCGGCGGGCTGGCCGAGCGGCTGGTGAGCCCGGTGATCGACCTGCGACAGGGCGTCTATGCCCGGCGCGGCACGAGCGGGAGCAGTTGGAGGCGGCGGCTGGCATGGATCGCGGCGGCGGGAATCGCGGCGCATGTCGTGATCGCGGCGGCGGATGTGGTGATGCTGCGGGTGATTGCCGAGCGGCGCGCGGAAGATGTGCGGTCGGCGGTGGCGCAGGCGGCACCGGGTGCCAATCTGTCGGGCGACCTCGAGGCGGCGGTGGTCGGGATGCTGCCGGTGTCCGGACCTCCGCCGGGCCGGTTCGTTCCTGTGGTGACCGCAGCGTCGCGCGCGTTGGCGCCGCTGTCGAGCGTCGTTACCGCGCGGGCAATGCGGTTTGAGGGCAACGCGCTGGTGCTCGATATCGAGCCGGGCGCTCCGGATTTGGTTGAACGTATCCGCGCTGCATTCCGCGCGGCGGCGGTTCCGGCGCAGATTGGGGCAGGGGCGGATGGAGTCATTCGCGTGACGGTGACGGCATGAAGATCGAACGTTCGCCAACCATCGACGCGGCGGTGCTGCGGTTTCAGCTATGGTGGAGCGGCCTTAGTTCGCGCGAGCGGGTGTTGGTGGGCACGCTGGGTGTGATCCTTGGCGGGCTGGTGCTGGTGTTCGGCATTGTGAAGCCGCTGCAGGGTGCGCGTGCGGATGCGATCGCCGATATTCGGAGCCACGAGACACTGGCGGCGCGGGTGCGCGCGGCGGGAACGCTGGTCGCACCGGGCACTCAGCCGAAGCTGAGCGACGGGCCGCCGATCGAGGCGGCGCAGGCGGCAGCGAGCGCAGCCGGGCTGAGCGTGACGCTGACCCCCGGTGGCGCTGGCGCGACCGGGCAGGTTGCCGAGGCGAGTTACGAAGCCGTGGTCGGCTGGATCGCGGCGGTCGAGCGCACCACGGTGTTGCGCGCGCGGCGGGTGGAGATGACCAAGGGCAGCGCGCCGGGCCGGGTGAGCGCGAGCGTGGAGTTCGGCCAGTGAATGCCGTGACGATGGATTTGCCGAGCCTGCCTTATAGCTATGCGCGCAACCATGGTGTGGTGCTGCGCGTGGGCGCCGGGGGTGTGGAGTGCGTGCATCGGCCCGATGCGGCGCTGGACGCGCTGCTGGAAGTGCAGCGGGTCGCGCCGGGTGCGCGGTTCGTCGCGGTTTCTGGTGCCGAGTTCGATCAGGCGTTGGCGGCGAGCTATTCGGGCAGCGCGGGCGCGGCGGCGGAGTTTGACCTGGGCGGCATGGACCTTGCCGCGCTGGCGGACAGCGCGGCGGCAGTTGATGATCTGCTCGATTCGCGTGACGATTCGCCCGTCATCCGCCTGATCAACGCGCTGTTGCTCGAAGCGGTGAAGGAAGGCGCGTCGGACGTTCATGTCGAGACGCAGGAGAAGCGCGTCGTCGTCCGTTTCCGAATCGACGGCGTGCTGCGCGACAAGCTGGAGCCGCGCCGCGAACTCGCGCCGTTGCTGGTCAGCCGGATCAAGGTGATGGCGAAGCTCGACATTGCCGAAAAGCGCGTGCCGCAGGACGGGCGCGTGACGTTGCGGATCGGCGGGCATGACGTCGATGCGCGTGTCTCGACCATCCCGACCCAGCATGGCGAGCGGGTGGTTATGCGCCTGCTTGAGAAGGGCTCGCTCAGCCTCGACATGGAAGCGCTGGGGATGAGCGCGCGCGACCGTGAGGTGTTCGGGCGGCTGCTCGAACGGCCGCATGGGATGCTGCTGGTCACCGGGCCGACCGGATCGGGGAAGACGACCAGCCTTTATGCCGCGCTCCATCGGTTGAACGACCGCAAACGCAACATCATGACGGTGGAAGATCCCATCGAATATGAACTGGCCGGGGTCGCGCAGACTCAGGTGAATACGCGCACCGGCATGACCTTTGCACGCGGGCTGCGCGCGATTTTGCGGCAGGATCCGGACGTCATCATGGTCGGCGAAATCCGCGATCAGGAGACCGCCGAGGTCGCGGTGCGATCGGCGATGACCGGACATTTCGTGTTGTCGACGCTGCACACCAACAGTGCGGTCGGATCGGTGACGCGGCTGATCGATATGGGGGTCGAGCGCTATCTGCTCGCGCCGATGCTGGTCGGGGTGGCGGCACAGCGGCTGGTGCGGCGGCTGTGCCCGAGCTGTCGCAAGCAGGATGTGGCGAGCGAAGGCGATTCGCTGCTGCTGGGCGGGGCGCTGAAGCCGGGCAAGAAATTGTGGCGCGCGGTCGGGTGCGATGACTGCCATGGCGATGGCTATCGCGGGCGTGCGGGGCTGTATGAGGTCGTTGCGGTGGACGAGAAGTTTCAGGCGATGATCCATGACGGCGCGTCTGAAGCGGAGCTGGAAGCCCATGCCCGGCGGGACAATCCCTCGCTGCTTGACGACGGCGTGGACAAGGTGCGCGCCGGGGTGACGACGGTCGAGGAAGTGGCGCGCGTGGTGAGGGAAGAGGCGTGATTGCGCATCGTCACCCCCGCGAAAGCGGGGGCCCATCTCCTGAACGCTCCGCGAAATACGACCGCCTGGTTTGCCGCTATTCCGGGAGATGGGCCCCGGCGTTCGCCGGCGTGACGGCTGAGGGCTGGGTCTAACATGCCCGCCTTCACCTATCGCGCTGCCGATCGCTCCGGCGCGCAGAGGAAGGGCACGGTCGAAGCCTCCAGCGCCGCCGCCGCGCGGGCAATGTTGCGCGATCAGGGGCTGTTGCCGCTCGCGGTCGAGGCGGCGGGGGAGCGGCGGTCGATCGGGTCGATCCAACTGCCCAAGCTGGGCCGCTCGGGGATGAGCGCGCGCGAGCTGGCGACGGCGACGCGGCAGATTTCGACCCTGGTCGGATCGGACATTCCGGTCGAGGAGGCGCTGCGCCTCGCGGCGAACCAGTCGGAGACGCAGCGGGTTTCGGGCATCCTGATGGAGGTGCGCGGCGCGATCCTCGACGGGCGCAGCTTTGCCAGCGCGCTGGCGACCCATCCCAAGACCTTTCCCGAATTCTACCGCGCATCGGTCGCGGCAGGGGAGGCGTCGGGGAAGCTGACCGACGTGCTCGGCCACCTCGCGCATTTCGTCGAGAACCGACAGGCCAATGCGCAGAAATTGCAGCTGGCGTTGCTCTATCCGGGGCTGTTGGCGACGGTGTCGCTGGGCGTGATCGTGCTGCTGCTGGTCTATGTCATCCCGGACATCGTCAATGTGTTCGTGTCGCGCGGGACCGACCTGCCGCTGCTGACCCGTGTGCTGATCGCGGTGTCGGGATTTCTGCAGGCTTGGGGGCTGTACCTGCTGATCGCGGGGTTGGCGGCGTATCTCGCCTTTAATCGCTGGGCGGCGATCCCCGCCAACAAGCTCAAGGTCCATCGCGGTTTTACCGAGCGCTGGCCGTTCAAGCGCTTTTCCCGCCAGCATAATGCCGCGCGCTTTGCCGGGAGCCTGGCGACGCTGGTCGAGAGCGCGGTGCCGTTGGTCGATGCGCTGCACGCTGCGGCAGCGGTGACGCCGAACCTGTGGGTGCGGGCGCGGGCGATGCACGTCGCCGCGCGGGTGCGTGAAGGCATCAGCCTGCGCGCGGCGATGGCCGAGGCGGGGGTATTTCCGCTGATGCTGACCGCGATCGTTGCATCGGGCGAGGCTTCGGGCAAGCTCGGCCCAGCGCTGTCGCGCGCGGCAGATGAGCTGGATCGTGAGCTGGACGCGGTGACGACCGCGCTGGTTGCGCTGGTCGAGCCGATGGTACTGTTGCTGATGGGCGGGATGGTACTGATGATGGTGCTGGCGATCCTGCTCCCGATCATCAATCTGAATGATCTGGTGACGTTGTAGGTCTTCGCAATCCACCCAATTGCTCGTCACCCTAAACTTGTTTCAGGGTCCACCCCTCCTGCGGCGACACAGTCGCTGGGGGCACGGTGGATGCTGAAACAGGTTCAGCATGAAGGGGTTGGGGAGGGGGAAGCGCCTACAACTCCCCCGCGATGCTCGCCCCTGCGGGCAATCCGGCGAACGGCAGGATACGCGCGCCTTCGGGCGTCATGCGGATCGTCAGCTGGCCGTCCTCGCTGAGCGTTGCGGTCATCAGGATCTGACGCTGCTGCGCACGGGGGGTGAGGCGGATCTGGGTGGTGGTGCCGATCTTTTCGGAAACCAGCAGCAGCGGGGGGACGGGGACCGGAACGCCGCCGCCCTTGGGGGTGCAGGTGCCGGCGTCGGTGGTGAGGCGGCCGTCAATGCCCTGGCGCGACCCGCCGACCGCGATCCGGTCGAATTCGAGCTGCATCACCAAGTCGCAGGTGAAGGGCAGGTTGGGCTGGAGCGCCTGGAGCAGGTTCGCGTGCGCGCTGCCGCTGACCTTATCGAGCACGGTGCTGCTGAACCCGGCGAGCGCGCGGCCGCCCATGTCGGTGTCGGGCCCGGTCGCGGCCCAGTTGGCGGCGCAGGCGAGGCTGGTGAGCGAGCGCAGCGGCGCCCACTGCCATTCGAACTTGCTGCCGCCTGCGACGCCGACTTCGCCATTCCACACCGTTCCGGCGACGCCGGTGCGCCACGGGCGGTTCTTGACCACAACGCTGGCGGGCATGGTCGCGACCATCGCGAGGGCATAAGCGGCTATCCCGAGCACGACGAAGACGGTAAGACGCCGGCGAGCCGACCAGGATGCCCGTGAAAATGCTGCCGATTCGCCGCCGTGCGCTGCTGACTGCTCTGGGATCAGGGCTGGTGTTGCCGTCGGCATTGTTTGCAAGTCCCCATGCGTTTGCGGCCGACAAGGTCAAGCGTGACAAGCGACCGGTGGCGTTGCTGCTGCCGTTGAGCGGGCCGCGTGCCGCGTTGGGCCTTAGCATGAGGCAAGCGGTGTTGCTCGCTGATTCTGGGCCGGAAATCATCGCTTATGATACCGGCGGAACGCCCGATGGGGCGGCGCTGGCGGCGCGCAATGCGCTGAAAGCCAAAGCTGCGATGATCCTGGGGCCAGTGACCGCAGAGGAGCTGAACGCGGTGACGGCGGAGGTCGCGCGGCGGGTGCCGGTGATTGCCTTTACGAACAACTCCGTGGCGCGCGGGGCGGGCAGCTTCGTGTTCGGGATTACCCCGGCGCAGGTGACCAGCGCGGTGCTGCGCTATGCCCGTTCGCGCGGGGTGCGCAGCGTGGTGGTGGTCGATGACGGGTCGCCGTGGAGCGTCGCGGCGGCGCTGGCGGCGGGGAAGATGCAGAGCGAGGTCGGACTGGATGTCCGGTCGCTGACGGTGGTCGAGGGGCAGCCCTTGCCCGCCGCCGGCGATGCGCCCGATGCGGTGCTGTTGCCGGGCAGTAGCGAGACACTGCTGGCAGCGGCGCGCAACCTGAAGGGCAGCGGCGTGCAGTTGCTGGGCACGGTGCAGGCGCTGGATCATCGGCCAGCGGCACTGGAAACGCTGGAGGGCGCGTGGATTGCCAGCCCCGATCCGGCGGCGTTCGGGCGGTTCGCAGGCGAGTTCCGGTCACGCCATGGCGGCACGCCGGGGGCGCTCGCCGCGCTGGCCTATGATGCGGGCGGCGTGGTCAAGACGCTTCGCGCGAAGGGGGCGCTCGACGAGGCGGCGTTGCTGGCGGAGACCAATTATACCTGCGTCACCGGCAATGCGCGGTTTCGCAGCGATGGAAGCGTCGCGCGCGAGCTGGCGATTCTGGTCGCCGGTGCGCAGGGCTATGAGCCGGTGGCGGTGAGCCTGGGGGCGTGAAAGAAGGGGCTGGCGAGGAGGGGTTCACCCTGCTCGAACTCATTATCTCGCTCGGCCTGTTCGCGTTGATCGCGGTGGCGGGGCTGACGTTGCTCAACAGTGTGATGGCGACGCAGGAGCGGACTGAGGGGCGGCTCGACCGGACGGCGGCGATCCAGCGGACGATGTTCGTGCTGCAGAGCGACCTCGACCAGATCACGCGTGGCGCGGTGAGCGGCGGGGGGAGTAGCATCGCCTTTACCCGCGTTGCTGCGGGCATGGGCGGGCCGCCGGTGCCGTTGCGCTATGCCGCGACCGGGGGGGCATTGGTCCGCGCGGCGCCGCAGCCGCAGCTGTTGCTGACCGGGGTCAGCGGGGTGCGCTGGCGTTTCCTTGACGGACAGCGCTGGGTCGACCGCTGGCCACCGAATGAGGAGCGCAAGGACGACTGGCCGCGCGCGGTGCAGGTCGAGATGCAGCTGGCGGGCGCGCGCGGGCCGCAGGGGTCGCTGCGCCGCGTGGTCGCGCTGCCGGTTCAGCCGCAGGATGAGGCGCAATGACCCGGCGCGATGACGAGCAGGGCATGATCCTGGTCAATGTGCTGATGTTCGTCGCCATCGCCAGCGGGCTGGTGCTGCTGATGATCGGGCGCGAGGAATTGGCGCTCGACCGCGCGCTGCGCAGTCGTGAGGCGGCGCGGGCGGCGGCGGTGGTGCGCGGCGGCGAGCTGTCGGCGATTGCGGCGTTGCAGCGCGATGCACTGACGGCACCGCAGGTCGATCATGTCGGCGAACCCTGGGCAGCGATCGGGGCGAATGGCGCGACGATCGATGGCGGGACGTTCGACCTGGCAGTGAGCGACGCCGAGGGGCGGTTCAACGTCAACATGCTGCGCAGCGGTGACGCCGTGCCGGTGATCCTGTTCCAGAAACTGGCGCGGATCGCCGGGCTGGACGAGCAGCAGACGGTCGAGGCGATTGCCTATATCCGCACGCAAGGGCCGGTCAGCGACATCCGCCCGATCCGGCTGATCCCTGGCGCCGACCCGGCGGCGATTGCGCGGCTTGAGCGGATGGTCACCGCGCTGCCCGGCAAGACCACGATCAACCTGAATGCGGCGGATCAGGAGCTGCTCGCGTTCCTGATCGGCGATCCGGTTGCCGCCGAGCGGATCGTCGCGATCCGCAAGCGCAATGGGCAGATTACGTTGCGCGACCTGTCGGACCTGAAGGTCAGCCAGCCGCCGGGGACGGCGTTCAGCTCCAAGACCTATTGGGTGCGGGTGCGCGCGAAGATCGGTGACACGGTGCAGCAGGGGGCGACGCTGATCCAGCGGCGGAAGTCGGCGGAGGGGGCGGTGACGACGGTGCCGGTGGCGCGCTGGCGCAACGCGGCGCTGCCGCCCGAGGCGCCGGCGTTGGCGGGCGGTTGAAAACCGTGTGACAAAGTATCATCTGCGCTGCGAACGAAGGAGTTTGCAATGCGGGTGATGGTGGCGAAGTGGTTTGATGGGCTGGCGGTGGGCGCTTCGGCGCTGTGCCTGATCCATTGCCTGGGCCTGCCGATCCTGATTGCCGCTTTGCCCGCGCTGGCGGGGCGGCTTGATCTGGGCGAGGGGTTCCACCTTGGCGTGCTGGCGTTCGCGCTTCCGGTCAGCGCGGTTGCGCTGGGCGAGGGATGGCGGCGGCATCGCGGGCTGACGCCGTTGTTCGTGGGTGCAGCGGGACTGGCGCTGCTGGCCGCAGGGCTGGCGTTCGAGGACTGGGTGGCGGTCGAGACCGGGGTGACGGTGGCCGGGAGCCTGTTGCTCGCCGGGGCGCATGTGGCGAACTGGCGGGGGCGGGTGGTGGCTTGATCTTCATTCCTCCCCCGGAGGGGGAGGTGGCAGCGCGAAGCGCTGACGGAGGGGTAGTTTCGTCGGGGGCCGTCGCCAAGCGTTGAGCTACCCCTCCACCGGCTGCGCCGGTCCCCCTCCCCCTCCGGGGGAGGAATTAGTCATTTGAGGCTTGGCAGATCCAGACCCATCTCCCGGGCGCAGCTCTTCGCGATCTCATACCCCGCGTCCGCATGGCGCATCACGCCGGTGGCCGGGTCGTTCCACAGCACGCGTTCCAGCCGCTTGGCTGCTTCGGGGGTACCGTCGGCGACGATGACCATGCCTGAATGCTGGGAGTAGCCCATGCCGACGCCGCCGCCATGGTGGAGCGAGACCCAGGTTGCGCCGCTGGCGGTGTTGAGCAGGGCGTTGAGCAGGGACCAGTCGGATACTGCGTCGGAGCCATCGCGCATCGCCTCGGTCTCGCGGTTGGGGCTGGCGACCGAGCCGCTGTCGAGATGGTCGCGGCCGATGACGATCGGGGCTTCGAGTTCGCCCGATTCCACCATCTCGTTGAAGGCGAGCGCGAGGCGGTGGCGGTCGCCGAGGCCCACCCAGCAGATTCGCGCCGGGAGGCCCTGAAACGCGATGCGGTCGCGCGCCATGTCGAGCCAGTTGTGGAGGTGGTGATTGCCGGGGAGCAGTTCCTTCACCTTTGCGTCGGTCTTGTAGATATCCTCCGGATTGCCCGACAGCGCGGCCCAGCGGAACGGGCCGATGCCGCGGCAGAATAGCGGGCGGATATAGGCGGGGACGAAGCCGGGGAAGGCGAAGGCATTGGCGACGCCGGCGTCCTTCGCGACCTGACGGATATTGTTGCCATAGTCGAAGGTGGGGACGCCCATCTCCTCGAACGCGAGCATTGCCCGGACATGCGTGGCCATCGAGGCGCGGGCGGCGGCTTCGACCTCGTGCGGAGCGGTCTCGCGCTTGGCGAACCATTGGTCGAGCGTCCAGCCGGCGGGGAGGTAGCCGTTGATCGGATCGTGCGCGCTGGTCTGGTCGGTGACCAGGTCGGGGCGGATGCCGCGCGCGACCAGTTCGGGAAGCACTTCGGCGGCGTTGCCGAGTAGGCCGACCGAGACGGGCGTGTCCGACGTGCGAATGATTTCAAGCGCTTCGTCGATGCTGTTGGCAGCGCGATCGAGGTAGCGGGTGCGGAGGCGCACCTCGATCCGGCTCGGCTGGCATTCGATCGTGAGGCACGATGCGCCAGCCATGGTCGCGGCGAGCGGCTGGGCACCCCCCATGCCGCCAAGCCCGGCGGTGAGGATCCAGCGGCCCGACAGGTCGCCGCCATAATGCTGACGCCCGGCTTCCACGAAGGTTTCGTAGGTGCCCTGAACGATGCCCTGCGTGCCGATATAGATCCAGGAGCCGGCCGTCATCTGGCCATACATCATCAGCC
>CAZWZP010000037.1:0-12899 GCA_964638925.1 uncultured Stakelama sp.
GGCATCGGCGCGCGGCGGGGCAGCGGCGCCGAGCGCGGCGGCGGCGAGGCCGGCCTCCTTGGGGAATTCGGTGAAGGCCCCCGCGCCCTGGCCGATGCCGAAGGTCGGGCTGACCTCGACATGGTTGCGGGCATTGTCCTTGAACAGCGCCGGGATGCCGAGGCGCGTGCCCTCGCGCAATTCCTGCACCGCATTGGTGAAGCGCGCCATCTGGTCGGGCGTCTGGCGATAGCCGCCGCGCAGGCGGAAACCGGTCAGCTTGACCGTACAATCGGCGGGCTGGGTCGCGACGGTGGCGCGCAGGATGAAGCGGCTCATCTCCTCTTTTTCGATCAGCGCGCGCCCTTCGGTCGTGACCGACCCGTCGCAATCGGGATTTTGCGTCGCGATCAGCATCATCCCCGCCTTTTCGGCGAGGGTCATGCGGGCGACGAGATCGCGCGCTCGCGCCTCCGGGGTCAGCCGCCAATCCTCGTAAGCGTCGAGCGTGCCCGATGCGTTGAGGTCCTTGAACCGCAGCCCGTCGATGGTGAGGATCGGCTTGCCCCGCGCCGCGACCAGCGGCTGTGTCGGCGCCTGCGCAACGTCGCGCGTGGTCGCGCACCCGCTCAGCACAACGCTGACCACCAGGATTGAAGTCGCGAGGCAAAGCCGGCGAGGCTTGGGCATGGTCAGCGTCCTGTCATCATGGGGTCGGTGTGGAACGATGATCACCAGTTCCACATGCTCCCGTCCGACAGGCGCGCGACCGGGAGATAGGCGGGCTTGTAGGGATATTTCGCGGCCAGCTTCTCATCGATGTCGACGCCGTGACCCGGGGTTTCGCCGCAGAACAGGTAGCCGTCCTCGAACCGGTAATCGTGCGGGAACACCGCGTCGGTCTCTTCGGTGTGGCGCATATATTCCTGGATCCCGAAATTCGGCACCCAGGTGTCGAAATGCAGCGCGGTGCCCATCGTCACCGGCGACAGGTCGGTCGCGCCATGGCAACCGGTCCGCACCTGATAGAGCGCCGCCAGATCGGCGATGCGGCGCAGATGTGTGACGCCGCCCGCGCCCACGATGGTGGTCCGGATATAGTCGATCAGCTGGTTCTGGATCAGGTCCTTCGCGTCCCAGATCGTGTTGAAAATCTCGCCCACCGCCAGCGGTGTCACCGTGTGCTGACGGATCAGCTTGAACGCCTCCTGATTCTCCGCCGGGGTCACGTCCTCCAGCCAGAACAGCTGATAGGGTTCGAGCATCTTGCCGAGATTGGCGGCTTCCTGCGGGGTGTAGCGGTGATGCCCGTCATGCAGCAGATGATGGTCGAAACCATAGGTCGCGCGCACCTTGTCGAACATCTTGGGGATGTAGTTCAGCGCCTTGCGCGTATCCCAGCCGGTGACCGAGGGCAGCGCCGCATCGGCCGGCTCGTAATACATCGTGCCACGCCCGACCCCATAGGCGTCCTTGATGCCCGGCACGCCGGTCTGCGCGCGGATCGCCTTGTACCCCATGTCGATATAGCGGCCGACCGCATCGACGGTTTCCTCGATATCGGAGCCATTGGCATGGCCATAGACCATCACCCCATCGCGGCTGCGTCCGCCGAGCAGCTGGTAGAGCGGCATGTTCGCCATCTTGGCCTTGATGTCCCACAGCGCGACATCGACCGCAGCGATCGCGCGCATCGTCACCGGCCCGCGCCGCCAATAGGCACCGCGATACAGATACTGCCAGATATCCTCGATCCGGCGCGGGTCCATGCCGATCAGGCACGGCGCGACATGATCCTGAAGGTAGGAGACGACCGACAGCTCACGCCCGTTCAGCGTGGCGTCGCCGATGCCATAGACGCCCTGATCGGTCTCGATCTTCAGCGTCACGAAATTGCGTCCGGGGCAGGTCACGATGACCCGAGCGGCGGTGATCTTCATGACAGGCTTAACTCCCCTCCGGTGCCCCACTCGGCATCGTCTTACAATCAATAGTAGATTGGTCAGACATTGTATGGCAAGAGATGATTTCAACAACCATGGAGAGGGACATGAACCCGCTGAAGCTGCATCCCGACCGCCTGTTTCCGGCGGATGCGACCACACGGGACATCGCCCGCGCGCTTTATGCGCAGGTCGCGGACTTGCCGATCATCAGCCCGCACGGCCATACCGACCCGCAGTGGTTTGCTGACGATCAGCCCTTTACCAACGCCGCCGAACTGCTGCTGACCCCCGATCATTATGTGCTGCGGATGCTCTACAGCCAGGGCATCGCAATGGAGCAGCTGGGCGTGACGCCGCGCGGAGAACAGCCGCAAGTGTCCGCGCGCGAAGCATGGCGCACCTTTGCCGCGCACTATCACCTGTTTCGAGGCACGCCGTCGCGCATGTGGCTCGACTGGGTGTTCGCCGAGGTGTTCGGGATGACGCAGCGGCTCGATGCCGACACCGCCGACAGGTATTTCGATGCGATCGGCGAGCAGCTGGCGCAGGACCATTTCCGTCCGCGCGCGCTGTTCGACCGGTTCGGGATCGAGGTGATCGCGACCACCGAATCGCCGCTCGACCCGCTTGACCATCATCGCAAGATCGCCGCGAGCGGCTGGTCGGGCCGCGTCATCACCGCCTATCGCCCCGATCCGGTGATCGACCCGGAGTTCGAAGGGTTTCGTGACAATCTGCGCCGCCTGTCCGACCTGACCGGTGAGGATTGCTTCGGCTATGACGGCTATCTCGCCGCGCACCGCAATCGCCGCGCCTATTTCGCGGCGATGGGGGCGACCTCGACCGATCATGGCCACCCGACCGCCGCGACTGCAGACCTGAGCGATGCGGAGGCGCGCGCGCTGTTCGACCGTGTCGCCCACGATAACGTCAGCGCCGCCGATGCTGAGCTGTTCCGCGCGCACATGCTGACGGTGATGGCGGGGATGAGCATCGAGGATGGGCTGGTCATGCAGATCCA
Organism: uncultured Stakelama sp.; assembly: GCA_964638925.1. Lineage (GTDB taxonomy): Bacteria > Pseudomonadota > Alphaproteobacteria > Sphingomonadales > Sphingomonadaceae > Sphingomonas. The sequence goes on from CAZWZP010000037.1 coordinate 2,947, forward strand.
TCCGGGGTCGTTCCGCAACCACAATCCGGCGCTGTTCGCGCGCTTCGGGCGCGACAAGGGCGCAGACATCCCGGTGCAGACCGAATATGTCCGCGCGCTGCGGCCCTTGCTTTCCAAATACGGCAATGACCCGCGTTTGTCGGTGATCGTCTTCACGCTCGATGAAACCAGCTATGCCCGCGAACTCGCGCCGCTCGCCGGGCATTATCCGGCGCTCAAGCTGGGTCCGGCCTGGTGGTTCCACGACAGCCCGGAAGGGATGCGCCGGTTCCGCGAGCAGGTGACCGAGACTGCCGGGTTCTACAACACCGTCGGGTTCAACGACGACACCCGTGCTTTCCTGTCGATCCCGGCGCGGCACGATGTCGCGCGCCGTGTCGATTGCGCCTTCCTCGCCCGCTTGGTCGCCGAACATCGCATGGAGGATTGGGAGGCCGCCGAGCTGGCGCAGGACCTGTCCTACAATCTCGCCAAGGCGGCGTACAAGCTGTGAGGCTGTCAGAGGCAACGGCCGCGACGCTCCCCGATACCGTGCGCCGGGTCGGTTATGACCGGGACGGCGCGGCGCATCAGATCGTGCATCTCGGCATCGGCGCCTTCACCCGCGCGCATCAGGCGGTGTTGACCGAGGATGCGATTGCGGCGTCGGGCGAGGTCTGGCGCATCATCGGCGTGTCGATGCGCAGCGCGACGGTGCGCGATCAGCTGGCACCGCAGGACCAATTGTTCACCGTGACCAGCAAGGGCGAAGGCCAACCGGTAATCCGGCTCGTCCGCTGTGTCGGCGACGCGATCGTTGCGCCTGAACATCCCGACCGGGTGGTCGCGGCCCTGGCTGATCCGCGCACGCGGGTCGTGACGCTGACCGTGACCGAGAAGGGCTATCACCTCGTCCCCGCCGATGCCGCGCTCCCGGCGCTGCTTAGCGAGGATGCGGCAGGCGCGACCCCGCAGACGATCTATGGCTATTTCACGCAGGGGCTGGAGCGGCGGCGGGCCGAAGGGCTGGACGGCCTGACGATCCTGAGCTGCGACAATCTCGCCGAAAACGGCACGCGGCTGCGCGAGATGCTGTTGCGCGTGCTGACGGCGCGCGATCCGGCACTGGCCGCGTGGTGCGCCGTTCACTGCACCTTCTCCAATTCGATGGTCGACCGGATCGTGCCCGCGAGCCAGCCCGCCGATCTCGATGCGCTGGAGGCGCAAATCGGACTGCGCGACGAAGCCGCCGTGTTCACCGAGCCGTTCCGGCAATGGGTGATCGAGGACAGCTTCGCCGGCCCCCGGCCCGCCTGGGACGCCGCTGGAGCGCAGATCGTCGCAGACGTGCGGCCCTATGAGACCGCCAAGCTGCGGATGCTCAACGGCGCGCATTCGGCGCTGGCCTATCTGGGCCTCGCCAAGGGGCTGGAACTGGTCAGCGAAGCGGTTGCCGACCCGGAAATCGGACCGCTGGTCGGTCGGCTGATGCGCGACGAGGCCGCCGACAGCTTCACCCCCGCCCCGGAACAGGATCTGGCCGCCTATGCCGATTCGCTGATTGCGCGCTTTGCCAATCCTGCGTTGCCGCACCGGCTGGCGCAGATCGCGATGGATGGGTCGCAAAAGATCCCGCAACGCTGGCTGGCGACGCTTGCCGACCGGCAAGCGCAGGGCAAGGCGTCACCTGCGATCCTTCAGGCACTCGCCGCATGGATCGTCCATGTCCGTGGCGACAATCCGTATGTCAGCGACCCGCGTGCCGAGCAGTTGGCGGCGCTGTGGCGAACGGCGGGAGCAGAAGGGATCGGCGCGGCGCTGTTCGATGCCGGCGGGCCGATGGCGTCTTCCTGGGTGCAGACGCCCGAGGATCGCGCGGTGCTGAACGCGCACATCGCGGCATTTGGCTGAACCGCGTAGCCAATTTCGGGGGCATTAAGCGTGAACGAACGACGGCGTATGCCGATCATGGGGCTGCGATGGTGGATCATCACGCTGGTGACGGTCGGCACGATCCTGAACTATCTGGCACGCTCGTCGCTGTCGGTCGCCGCGCCGACGCTGATGCAGGTGTTCGACATGAACACCCAGCAGTATAGCTGGGTCGTCTTCTCCTTTCAGGCCGCCTACACGGTCATGCAGACGTTCAGCGGGGCGATCCTCGACTGGCTCGGCACGCGGATCGGCTTCGCCATCTTCGTCGTCGGCTGGGGCGTCGCCAACATGTGCCACGCCTTTGCGACCGGCTGGTTCAGCCTTGCCTTCTGGCGCGGCCTGCTCGGCAGTTTCGAGGCGGCGGCGATCCCGGGCGGGCTCAAGGTCGTGTCCGAATGGTTCCCCCCGCGCGAGCGCACGGTGGCGACCGGCGTGTTCAACATGGGGTCGTCGATCGGCAACATGATCGCGCCAGCGCTTGTCGCCTTCTGCATCCTCTATTTCGGGTGGCAGTCGGCGTTCCTGATCACCGGCGGCCTCAGCCTCGTCTTCGCGCTCATATGGTACTTCGTCTATCGCAGCCCCGAGCAGAGCAAGCGCCTGAGCCAGGCCGAACTCGCGCATATCCAGATGGCGGGCGACGATGCCGGCGTGGTCGCGCGCCCGGCGCACTGGCGCGAGGTGGTGCGGACGCGCGGCTTCTGGTCGATCGCGATCCCGCGCTTTTTCGCCGAACCGGCGTGGCAGACGTTCAACTTCTTCATCCCGCTCTATCTGGTCACGGTGTGGGACTTTAATCTCAAGGATCTGGCGCTGTGGGCGTGGTTGCCTTTCCTTGCTGCGGATGCGGGGTCGATGATCGGCGGCCTCGCCGCCCCGGCGCTGATCCGCTGGTTCGGGGTCGATCTGCTCACCTCGCGCAAGCTGACGGTGACGCTGGGTGCGCTGTTGATGGTCGGGCCGGCGTGCATCGGGCTGGCGACGTCCCCCGCCGTCGCCATCGCGCTCTTCTGTGTCGGCGGGTTCGCGCACCAGATGCTGTCGGGCGCACTGCTCACCTTGTCGGCTGACCTGTTCGACAAAAAGGCGGTCGGCACCGCGACCGGCATGGCGGGGTCGATCGGATGGATCGGCGGCGCGATCTTCACGCTGATCGTCGGCGGCCTAGCCGAAGTGATTGGCTATAGCCCGCTATTCGTCATGCTCGCCGCGTTCGATCTGGTCGGCGTGGTCGTGTTGTGGGGGCTGTTGCGGACCGAAAAGCCCAAAGCGGCGACCGAGTAAGGGAGAGAATGATGCCGATCAATCGACGCACGCTGCTGGCCGGAATGGCTGGCACCGGTCTCGCCAGCGGTTGCGCCACCACCGGCGCGGGCAGTCGACCCGACCCGCGTGGCCGCCCGAACATTCTGTGGCTGGTGAGCGAGGATAATAGTCCCTTTATCGGTGCCTATGGCGACGCGCTGGCGCATACCCCGAATATCGACAAGATGGCGCGCGGCGGACTGCTCTACCGGAAAGTCTATGCCAACGCACCGGTGTGCGCACCGTCGCGCTTTTGTCTGCTGACCGGCATCCACCCGGAGTCGAACGGCCCGGCACACCATATGCGCGCCGATTCGACCCTTCCCGCCTTCATCAAGACCTATCCGCAGCATCTGCGCGCGGCGGGCTATTATTGCACGAACAACGAGAAGACCGATTACAACGCGACGGTCGATCCCAAGGCGATCTGGGACGATTCGAGCGCGACCGCGCATTATCGCAACCGGCCCGCGAACGCCCCGTTCATGGCGGTGTTCAACTTCGAAACGACGCATGAATCGCGGCTGTTCGGCGTGACCGAAGGACGGGTAAAACCGCAGGACGTGCGCGTGCCGTCCACCCTGCCCGACAGCGACGGCGTGCGGCGCGACTATGCCAGCTATTACAATATGATGGAGAAGATGGACGCGCAGGTCGGCGAAAAGCTCGCCGAGCTGGAACGCGCAGGACTCGCCGAGGATACCATCGTCTTTTATTATTCCGACAATGGCGGCTGTATGCCGTGGTCGAAACGGCACTGCCGCGAAGAAGGGCTGCGCTGCGCGCTGGTCGTGCATGTTCCGGCCAAATGGGCGGACTATGCTCCGGCGGCGATGGGCAGCGAGATCGCCGCGCCGGTCAGCTTCATCGACTTCGTTCCCACCCTGTTGTCGATCGCCGGCATCGCCCAGCCGGCCGAGCTGCCCGGCACGCCGTTCCTTGGCCGCACGATCGCCGCGCCGAAGCGGTTGGCGTTCGGGATGCGCAACCGCATGGACGAGCGGTATGATTTCGTGCGGACGGTGTCGGACGGCAGCTACCGCTATATCCGCAATTACATGCCGCATCGCCCGATGGCGCAGGTCAACGCCTTCCCGCTGATGCTGCGCAGCTATCAGGATGTGTACCAGCGTTACCAGGCTGGACAGCTCGATGCGGTGCAATCGCGCTTCTTTGAGCCGCGGCCCTATGAGGAATTGTACGACCTGACTGCCGATCCCGATCAGACTCGCAACCTCGCGGGCGATCCAGCGGAGCGTGCGCGGATGCAGGCGTTCCGCAAGGCACTCGACCGGCACATGCTGGCGATCACCGACAACGGCTTCATCCCCGAAGGATCGCCGCTTGAGGGCTATGAGGCGAGCCGCGCACCCGGTGCCTATCCGCTGGCGCGGATCATGGCGCTGGCAGAGCGTGCCGCGTCGGGCGATCCAGCGAGGCTGTCCGAGCTGACTGCTGCCCTCGCTTCGCCGAATGACGTGATGCGCTATTGGGCCGCAACCGGGCTGGCCATCCTCAAGGCGCGCGCCGCACCCGCGCGGGCGGCGCTGATCGCAGCGCTGGATCGAGAACCCTCGCCCCATGTCCGGGTGGTGATTGCAGAGGCGTTGACTCATGTCGGCGAAGGCTCCCGCGCGCGGGACGGTTTTCGGCAGGCGCTGTCGTCCGGGTCTGAATCGGTCGCGCTTCAGGCGCTCAACGCGATGACCTATGTCGACCCTGCCTCACGCCCGCTCGATGCCATTGCGCGCTGGGAGAAAGACCACGGCTATCTCGGGCGCGCGACCCGCTACCTCCAGCGCGTTGCAGCGGGCGGATTCGATCCATCGGTATCGCTGCTGCCGCAACGGGGATGAGCGCGATCTTGATGGCATTTATATAGGGGGGTCAGCAGCGCAGTCTCTGACCTCGCCCGCTTTTCGGTTGCCCTCGCAGGGCGATGCCGTGCATCGGTAGCATTGCATTGCCCTTCAAGGAGACCGGCGTGACCCTCCCCGATCTGATCATCCCGACCTATGTCCAGATGCTGGGTGCGCTGTCCGGGTGGCTGGGCAAGGCCGAGGCGCAGGGCAGCGGCGATGCGATCATGGCCGCGCGGCTGGCGCCCGATATGTTCCCGCTCGCGACCCAGATCCGCTTTGCCTGCGTCCAGGCGCAGGAAGGCGTGTATCGCCTGCGCGGCGAGGCATTTCCGGCGACGGTCACCGAATTGCTGGATGAGGGCCGCAACGCTGGCGAGCGCCCCGGCACGATTGCCGACGCCCGCACGCGGATCGCCGAGACGCTGGCGCTGCTGGAGCAGCTGCGCGACGACATGCCCGCGATCGACCCGGCGGAACCGATCGCCCACACCCTGCCCCAGGGCATGGTGTTCGACCTGACGGCGCAGCAGTTCGTGCGCGACTGGGCGCTGCCGCAATTCTACTTCCACCTGATGACCGCCTATGCGATCCTGCGCGCGCAGGGGGTGGATCTGGGCAAGGTCGATTATGTCGCGCACATGTTCGCCTATCTCCGCCCCGGCACGGCGCCGGGCAGCTAAGCGCCAAAGCGAGATATAAAGAATTCTTTATATTGGACTTGCCGAGCCGCCGGGGCGGGCGTAAAGACCCGCTCGAGACACGGGGGCAACCCCATGTTTCATGATCGCGCCGGTGCCCCGAAAGGGGCTTAAACGGGAATGCGGTGCGGGTGGCCTTGGCCGTCCTAATCCGCAGCTGTCCCTGCAACTGTAAGCGGCGAGCGCGATGCACTGGTTCCCGTTCGAGGGAACAGCCACTGGGCATTGGCCCGGGAAGGCCGTGCATCAAGCCCTGACCCGCGAGCCAGGAGACCTGCCGGCGCATGGTCGCTCTTGCCTTGGTCCAGGGAATGGCCGCGGCACGGTCCTCCGTCTGAGCGACGAACCAAGCGGCGGGGGCCGCGTCGGTGTCGTGCGTCAGGCGTTCATGCGCCCGGCTGGCGCGTGCATACCGGCCGTTCGGACTGGACGGCAGGCCCCTGCCCTCGTTGCACGGCGCCGGGGGTCAAGTTTCCCATGTTGAAGTTACTGTCTGTTTCCACGCTCGCCATCGCCGCGGCATCGCCCGCCTTTGCGCGCGAAACTGTTATTGCCGAAGACGCCAGCGAGACGGTGGTCGTCTCCGCATCGCGTTCGGGCGAAGCCGTTCCGATCGACGAGGTCGGTGCCTCCGTCACCGTGATCGATGCCGAGGCACTTGAGCAGCGCCAGACGCGCAACCTGTCCGACGTGCTGCGCGACGTGCCGGGCGTTGCGGTGAGCCGCCAGATCGGCGGGCTGACGCAGGTCCGCATTCGCGGGACCGAGGGTAACCACGTCCTGACGCTGATCGACGGGATCGAGGTGTCCGACCCGTTCCAGGGCGAGTTCGACTATAGTGGCGTGCTCGCCGACAGCGCGGCGCGGGTCGAGGTGCTGCGCGGTCAGCAAAGCTCGCTCTATGGCTCCGACGCGATCGGCGGCGTGATCCACTATCTGACTCTGTCGGGCCGTGAGGCACCGGGGCTCAGCGCGCGGATCGAGGGCGGTTCGTTCGGCACGGTCAGCGCGGCGGCGCGCGCGGCGGGCGTATCGGGTGACTTCGACTATGCGCTGTCGGCCACCGGCTATCTGACCGATGGCACCCCCACCGCACGCGGCGGCACCCGCAATATCGGATCGGAAAGCGGGGCGCTGAGCGGCAAGTTCAACTGGACTCCGAGCGACAGCCTGAAGCTCACCGGCGTGCTGCGCTATGCGGTGACCGATGCCGATGCGAACAATAGCGATGGCAACCCGGCCAGCCCCACCTTTGGCTACACGATCGACAGCCCCGGCGTGCATTACCGCAATCGCGGCTTTTACGGCCTGCTCAGCGCGCAGTTCAGCGCACTCGACGGCCGCTGGACCACCAGCCTGTCGGGCCAGTTCGCCGATACCGAGCGGACGATGTACCGCGCCAATGTCGTGGTCGATTTCGGCAATGTCGGCACGCGCTACAAGGGCTCGCTGGTGTCGAGCCTGCGCTTCGGCAGCGACGCGGTTACGCATCGCGTGACGGGCGCGGTCGATGTCGAGCGTGAGGAGTTCCGCAACACCACGCCCGGTACCGGCGCGCCGTGGGACGCCTTTACCGGCAAGCGCAGCACCGACAATCTCGGCCTGGTCGCGCAGTACCAGCTGACCGCTGGCGGCTTTGCGGGCGGCGCATCGGTGCGGCACGACGACAATAACCGCTTTGACGACGCCACCACCTGGCGCGTGCAGGGCAGCTATCGCCTGCCCACCGGCACGCGCGTGCGCGGCGCCTATGGCACCGGCGTCAAGAACCCTGGCTATTATGAGCTCTATGGCTTTTCGGACGGGCGTTATATCGGCAATCCCAATTTGAAGCCGGAAAAGTCGGAAGGCTGGGAAGCCGGGATCGAGCAGAGCTTCGCCGACGACGCGGTCACGTTCGGCGCGACCTATTTCGACTCCACGCTGAAGGGCGAGATCTACACCACCTACCCCGCCCCGACCTATGTCGCGACGCCGGCCAATCGCACGACCCTGTCCAAGCAGCATGGCGTCGAGCTGTTCGCGAGTGCACGACCGGTCCCGCAGCTGCGGTTCGACGCAAGCTACACCCATCTGAAAGCCAAGGAGAATGGGGTCGAGGAAGTGCGCCGTCCGGGCGACATCGCAAGCTTCAACGCGACCTATATCTCCAGCGACGAGCGGCTTTCGACCACGCTGACCGTGCGGCATAACGGGCGGATGACCGACGTGGCCTTCACCGACCCCAGCTACACCCCGGTGCGAGTGTCGCTTAAGCCGTACACGCTGGTGAACGTCAATATCGCGTTCGATGTGGTGGAGAAGGTGCAGCTGTTCGGCCGCGTCGAGAATTTGTTCGACGTCGATTACGAAGAGGTGTTCAGCTTTGCGACGCCCGGCATCGGCGCGTTAGCCGGCGTGCGCGTGAAGCTGTGATGCGACGCGCCGGCATCCTGCTGGCGATCGCGGCAATGGCGCTGCCGGTTTCGGCCGGCAGCGCTCCGCCACCTGCGCCTGCAACGCTGCCCATGCGCGTGATGTCGATCAACCAGTGCACCGACCAACTGGTGCTGATGCTGCTTCCGCCCGAGCGGATCGCGTCGGTGACCTGGCTGTCGCGCGATCCGCTGCTGTCGCTGATGGCAGCGCGGGCGCGCGGCGTTGCGGTCAATCGCGGCGAGATCGAGGATGTGGTGCGGCAGCAGCCGGACCTGATCGTCGCCGACAGCTTTGGCTCGGCGGCGACCCGCGCGGCGCTGCGCCGCTTCGGCTTTCCGATGGTCGAGGTGGCACAGCCGCAGAGCTTCGACGAGATCCGCGTCACGGTGCGCACGCTCGCCGCGCAGTTCGGTACGGTCGCGCGCGGCGAGGCGCTGATCGCGGGGATGGACGCGCGGCTCGCCGAGCTGGCGCGCCGCCCTGCCCTCAACCTGCGCGTTGCATCGTGGAGCGGCGACGGGCTCTCGCGCGGCGAGGGCGCGCTGTATGACGCGGTGCTCGACGCAGCGGGTGCGCGCAATGCGGCGAAGGAGGGGGTGGCGGGCACCGATGTCGAGGCGCTGCTGGCGCTCAACCCCGATATCCTGGTCGCCCCGGTCGGCGGCGTGATCGGGCAGAGCCTGCGCGATCGTGTAGCGCGGCACCCGCTGGTGCGTCGGCAATGGGCCGGACGTCAGGTCGCGGTCAGCCCGCGCGCCTATATTTGCGGCACGCCGCTGATTGCTGAGGCCGCAGCCGATCTGCGTGCCCAGCTTGAGGCTGCGCGATGAGCGGGCGGTTGCTGATCCCGGTGCTGGTGGTGCTGACCCTGGTGCTGGGCCTGATCTCGCTCGGCATCGGCACGTTGGGGCTCGATTATGCCGGATGGCTGGGCGGGGAAACGACCGGCGCCGCACGGCTGACCGGCGTGGTCATTACCGAAATCCGCCTGCCGCGGATGCTGCTCGGCGTGCTGACCGGGGCGATTTTAGGGCTGTCGGGCGCGGTGCTGCAGGGGTTGCTGCGCAATCCGCTGGCCGAACCGGGGCTGCTCGGCATTTCGGGGGGTGCGTCGCTGGGCGCGGTGATCGCGATATATTACGGACTGGCGGCGGTCGCGCCGCTGGCTGCGCCGCTGGCGGGGCTGGCTGGAGCGATGGCGGCGGGGTTCGCGGCGTTGCTGCTGTCGCGCGGTGGGGGGACGCTGGCGCTGATCCTTGCGGGAGCCGCGATTTCGAGCCTTGCGGGTGCGGGGATCAGCCTTGCGCTCAATCTCGCGCCCAATCCCTATGCGGCTTATGAGATCATGACCTGGCTGATGGGTTCGCTCGCCAATCGCGGGTGGGAGGAGATTCTGCTCGCCGCGCCGCTGATCGTGGTCGGCGGGGTCGCACTGCTTGCCACCGCGCGGTCGCTCGACGCGCTGGCGCTGGGCGAGTTGCAGGCCGAAAGCCTTGGCGTCGATGTGCGGCGGACGCGGCTGCTCGCGCTGGCAGGCACCGGGCTGGGCGTCGGCGCGGCGACGGCGGTAGTCGGCACAATCGGCTTTATCGGGCTGGTCGCACCGCATCTGGTGCGGCCGTTTGTCGGGCATCGCCCCGCCGCGACATTGGTCCCGGCAGCTTTGGCGGGCGCTGCGTTGCTGACTGCGGCTGATATCGCCACGCGGCTGATCCGGCTCGACAGCCCGATCCACCTTGGCGTGTTCACCGCATTG
>CAZWZP010000037.1:12939-22256 GCA_964638925.1 uncultured Stakelama sp.
GCTGCGGATGCGGAGCCGGACGCCATGACCGCGCTTACCCTTCAAGCGATCACGCTGAGGCGTGGCGGGCGGCTGGTGCTGGAGGGCGTCGATGTCGTGTTCGCGGCCGGGCGGCTGACCGCCGTGATCGGCCCCAATGGTGCGGGCAAGTCCAGTATGCTGGAGGTCGCAGCGGGGCTGCTCAAGCCCGAGGGCGGCGACGTGCGGCTGGGCGACGCCCCCCTGCCCGCGCTGCGGCGGCAGGAACTGGCGCAACGCCGCGCCTATCTGCCCCAGCGCGTTGGCGTCGATTGGCCGATCAGCGTTGAGCGGGTGGTTGCGCTTGGCCTGCTGCCCCAGCTTCCCACATTTGGCGGGCTGCCCGCCGCGTTGCTGCCCGCGATCGACCGCGCGCTGGAGGAATGCGATCTGCTCGCCCTGCGCGACCGGCCAGCCACCGATCTGTCGGGGGGCGAGCTGGCGCGGGTGCTGCTTGCCCGCGCGATCGTGGGCGATCCCGAACTGCTGATCGTCGATGAGCCGACCGCCGATCTCGACCCGCGCCACGCGATTGACGCGATGCGCCGCCTGCGTGCGCGCGCCGATGCCGGACGGACGGTGGTGATGGCGATCCACGACATCGACCTTGCCTTTCGCTTTGCCGACGATGTGGTTGCGGTGCGCGAGGGGCGCATCCTCGCCGCCGGTCCCGCGCTTGAGGTGATGCGCGATCAGACGCTGTCCGCACTCTATGATGTGCAGGTGCGGATCGTCCGCGACGAATATGGGCCGACGATCCGCTTTCTGGATTAACCCCACAGCGTCTGGACCAGCACCCAGATGCCGATGGCGAGGAACAGCAAAGCCGCGACGATCCGCACGGTCTTCATCGGCACGCGCTTGACCAGTTCGTTGCCGAGATAGACTGCGGGGACGTTCGCCAGCATCATCCCGAGCGTGGTGCCCGCCGTGACCCAGCCGACCTCGGCAAAGCGCGCGCCCAGTGCGACGGTCGCGATCTGGGTCTTGTCACCCATTTCGACCAGGAAGAAGGCGACCGTGGTGGTGAGGAACGGCCCGAAGCGCGCGGGCTTGTCCTCCAGATCGTCGATCTTGTCGGGGACCAGGGTCCATGCCGCCATGGCGATGAAGGACGCGGCGATCAGGTAGCGGAACCATGCGCCCGCCAGCAGCGCCGCCGCCTGTTGCCCGACCAACGCGGCGAGGATGCCGGCGACGATCGGCAGCGGCCGCTTGAACCGCGTCGCCAGCAGGATCGCGAGCAATTGCGTCTTGTCGCCGATTTCGGCGAGCGCAACGACCGCGGTGGAGGTGAGAAAGGGTTCCAAATAGAGTCTCCGGGCCGGGCGGATGCAAATTCCAACGACACCATGCCCCTCCGCCCAGCCCGGACGGAAAGCATGGCGCCATTGGTCTCGCCCGAACCGTTTGCGGCTCCCCTCGCACCATGGTCTCTCGACCAAGTATGTTGACGCGAAGGCCCGTCCTGCGACGGCTGGCTACTCCCCAGATGACTGATGCGGCCCCTAGCCGCTTCGCGCGCAGCTTGCAAGTTGCCCCGCCCCGCTTGCTCATGGCATACATACCGCAACCACGAAAAATGGAGAGGATCATGGCCACTGCCGCCGTCGCACCCCGCACCATGACTGACGCCGAATGGGAGGCGCGCCAGCAGCTCGCCGCCGCCTATCGCGTGTTCGACCATCTTGGCTGGTCGGAGATGATCTACAACCACATCACGCTGAAGGTGCCGGGGGAAGATAATACCTTTCTTATCAATCCGTTCGGGCTGCATTTCAGCGAGGTGAAGGCGTCGAACCTGGTCAAGATCGACATTGACGGCAACAAGCTCGACGACAGCCCCTACCCCGTGAACCGCGCCGGGTTTGTCCAACATGCGGTGTTCCACCGGCATCTGCCCGATGTGCATTGCATCATGCATACGCATACGACGGCGGGGATGGCGGTTTCGAGCCTCGAAGGCGGGTTGCAGCCGATCAATTTCTACGCGTGCAATTTTGCCGGGCAGATCGCCTATCATGATTTCGAGGGCGTGACGGTGCGCGACGAAGAAGGCGCGCGGCTGGTCGCGAACCTGGGCGACAAGCGCATGTTGCTGCTGCGCAACCATGGCATCGTCGCGATGGGACGGACGCTGCCCGAGGCGTTCATCAAGCATTGGTCGCTGCAGCGCGCGTGCGAGGTCCAGCTGGCGACGCTGTCGATGGGCAAGCCGCTGACCGTGTCGCCGGAGGTGATCGCGGTGCACCAGCGCGACCTGCATATGGCGCAGGTGCCGGGAGGTGCTGGCGCGGCCGATTTTGCGGCGATGGTGCGGCTGGTGGATCGGGTGGATACCAGCTGGCGGGAGTAGGCGACCTGTGTGTGCATTCTCATTTTTCGGTTGGTTTGTGATAATGCATTTTAGCCAAATGGGTTCTTGTAGGAAAGTCGTGGGGCCGTAGCCCGTGGTTTTCTGCGGGTTTTTTGGCGGTTGCGGGCGGGGCGTTTGGACCGGTGGTTCGGCGTGGCGGGGTGAGTCGGCGCGGGGTGGTTGAATCGGCGATGCGAACATGTCGCGGGGGAACGCGCCGTGGGTGCCGAAGCGTGTGTGGCTTTTGCGGTGGGGAATGTCGGGGGTTTGCAGGCGGCTGGTCATGCAGTGGCCCATCCTGTCCGTCACCCCCGCGAAAGCGGGGGCCCATCTCCCGGAGGCGCAGCAAAACGCACTGGCGAGTATTGTCGCTAGCGCAGGAGATGGGCCCCCGCTTTCGCGGGGGTGACGGTTAAATCGCGGCGATGATCAATTGGTGGGCGATTGCGCCTTCACTACTTTTGCCAGCAGCGTATCGACCTGGACCTGCGCGCCTGCGACAGCAGTAAGCGTTTCGACCACGCCGTCGAACGGGGCGAGCAGCGCCTGTTCCATCTTCATTGCCTCCAGCACCAGCAGTTTCTGGCCGGCGGTGACCGCCTGCCCTTCGCTGACCTCGACCGAGACGATGCGGCCGGGCATCGGGGCGAGGATTGCGCCGTCGCACGCTGCGGCGGCACCCTCGCCACCGCTGCGGGCAAGGTTGAACACCCGCGTAACGCCGTCTTCGGTCACGACCCATCCGGCGTCGATGCGCTCGACCCAAGGCAGGTTGTCGATCGACCCGTCGGCGAAACGGACCTCATAATCCTGTAGCCCGTCATTCAGGCGAACCGTCACGGGAGCGGCGGCGCGGTTCAGGCGGAAGCCGCGATTGGACCATGGCCCCTTGTCGGTCGCGAGCCACGTTTCCCGAATGTCCGTTGCATGACCGCCGAGCGCATTGTCGATCGCCAGATGCGCCACCGCCTGAAGCACCGATTCCGGAGCCTCTGCGTCGGGGATCAGCGCATCGCCCTCGCGTGCGATCAGGCCGGTATCGAGCACCCCGCCCTCGAAATTGCTGTCCCACAAAAGGAGGTTAAGGAAACCCGCGTTCGTTTTGACCGGCCAGCAACTCGTGTTTTTGGTCATCTGCCGCAGGTTTGTGATCGCTTCTTCACGCGTGTCCGCGTGGGTGATCAGCTTCGCGATCATGGGGTCGTAGAAAGGCGAGATGCTGTCGCCCTGCTCCACCCCGGTATCGACCCGACAGGTCTTGCCGCGTCGCAAATAGGGTCGCTTGAAGTATTCGAGCTTGCCTATGCTCGGCAGGAACCCCTTGGCGGGGTCTTCGGCATAGAGCCGCGCTTCAATCGCGTGGCCGTTGATCGCGATCTCCTCCTGCCGCAGCGGGAGGGGCTCACCCGATGCGACGCGCAGCTGCCATTCGACCAGATCGACGCCGGTGATCGCCTCGGTCACCGGGTGTTCGACCTGAAGCCGGGTGTTCATTTCCATGAACCAGATCCGGTCGGCGCGCAGGCCTTCGGAGGCGTCGGCGATGAACTCGATCGTGCCGGCGCCGACATAGTTGACCGCGCGGGCGGCCTTGACCGCCGCGTCGCACACGGCGGCGCGGGTTGCGGAGTCCATGCCGGGTGCGGGGGCTTCCTCGATCACCTTTTGGTGGCGGCGCTGCATCGAACAGTCGCGTTCGAACAAATGGACGATGTTGCCGTGGCTGTCGCCGAACACCTGCACCTCGATATGGCGCGGGGCGAGGATGTATTTTTCGATCAACACCTGGGTGTTGCCGAACGAGGACGCGGCCTCGCGCTGGCAGCTAGCGAGCGCGTCGGCGAAGTCGGCGGCGGCGTCGACGCGGCGCATCCCCTTGCCCCCGCCGCCCGCGACCGCCTTGATCAGCACGGGGTAGCCGATGCGGTCGGCTTCGGATTGCAGGCGGTCGGGCGACTGGTCTTCGCCGAGATAGCCGGGGGTGACGGGGACGCGGGCGTCCTGCATCAGCTTCTTGGCCGCGTCCTTGAGGCCCATGGCGCGGATGCTGTCGGGGTTGGGGCCGACCCAGATCAGGCCGGCGGCCTGCACGGCCTCGGCAAACTCGGCATTTTCGGAGAGGAAGCCGTAGCCGGGGTGGATCGCCTGTGCGCCGGTCTGCTGCGCGGCGGCGATGATGCGTTCGCCTACAAGATAGGAGTCGCGTGCGGGCGATGCGCCGATATGCACGGCTTCATCCGCGCTGCGGACGTGGAGCGCGTTGGCGTCGGCGTCGGAATAGACCGCGACGGTGCGGATGCCGAGCGTGCGCGCGGTGCGGATGATGCGGCAGGCGATCTCGCCGCGATTGGCGATGAGGAGGGAGTGGATCATTTCGACGCCCCCTCATTTCCGACCCACGCAGCCCCCGCAGGATACGTCGTCGTCAAAAGGAATTGTTTCATAATCTCTTCCGCTTCGCGCCAACTAAACCACTCACGCCCAGCAAACATTCTACCAAAAAAGGATTTGGGTACTGGCCGGTCGTGCTTCGACCCGCGTCGCGCAGCCATTCGATTTATGATCTTTCCGTCATCGGCGATCGCGATGCCCCAACCTTTGGTGAACCGCGTCGCCTGCAGCGTCCGCCCGTCTGGCCTGACAATAAACACATCAACGGCATCATGGACGAGCTTACCTCCGTCATTGCGCATTTCGGCGGTAAGTATCGCGCAGCGAATAGTATCGTCGTTGGCCAACGTCTTCGCAGGCCATCCGCCTACCTCCACGGTCGGTGCAAAACTGTCGCTGGGCGATGGAAATGTGGCGTCCGCGTTCACCGCAATCCTCACATCCGGAACACGCCAAAGCGTGTCCCCTCTTCCACCGGCGCGTTGAGCGTTGCGGCGAACGCCAGGCCCAGCACGTCGCGGGTCTGGGCCGGGTCGATGATGCCGTCGTCCCATAACCGCGCCGTCGCGTGCCAGGGGTTGCCTTGCGCTTCGTAATCGTCGCGGATCGGTTGTTTGAAGGCTTCGGCTTCCTCGGGCGACCAGTTGGCGGCGTCGCGGTGGACGGTCGCGAGCACGCTTGCCGCCTGTTCGCCGCCCATCACGCTGATGCGGCTGTTGGGCCAGCTGAACAGGAAGCGGGGGCTGTAGGCGCGGCCGCACATGCCGTAGTTGCCGGCGCCGAAGCTGCCGCCGATCAGGACGGTGATCTTGGGCACGCTGGCGGTGGCGACTGCGGTGACCAGTTTGGCGCCGTGTTTGGCGATGCCCTCGGCTTCGTACTTTCCGCCGACCATGAAGCCGCTGATATTCTGCAGGAACAGCAAGGGGATGCGGCGCTGGCAGGCGAGTTCGATGAAGTGTGCGCCCTTGACCGCGCTTTCGCTGAACAGCACGCCGTTATTGGCGAGGATCGCGATGGGGATGCCCCAGATGTGCGCGAAGCCGCAGACGAGGGTGGTGCCGTAGAGCGCCTTGAACTCGTGAAACTCGCTGCCGTCGACCAGCCGCGCGATGACCTCGTGGACGTCATAGGGGGCGCGGACGTCGGTGGGGACGATGCCGTAGAGCTCCTCGGCGTCGAATTTGGGCGGGTGCGGGTCGCGGAGTTCGATGTCGGGTTTGCGGTCGGCCGGGAGGTGGCTGACGATGTCGCGCACGATGGTCAGCGCGTGTTCGTCATTGTCGGCGACATGATCGACCACGCCCGATTTGCGCCCGTGCAGGTCGCCGCCGCCCAGATCCTCGGCGCTGATCTCCTCGCCCGTCGCGGCTTTTACCAAGGGCGGGCCGGCGAGGAAGATCGTGCCCTGTTCGCGCACGATCACGCTCTCGTCGGACATGGCGGGGACGTATGCGCCGCCCGCGGTACAGCTGCCCATGACGCAGGCGATCTGGGGGATGCCCTTGGCGGACATGTTCGCCTGGTTGAAGAAGATGCGGCCGAAATGGTCGCGGTCGGGGAAGACCTCGGCTTGATGCGGCAGGTTCGCGCCGCCGCTGTCGACGAGGTAGATGCACGGCAGCCGGTTGGCCTCGGCAATCTCCTGCGCGCGCAGATGCTTTTTGACCGTCATCGGGTAGTAGGTGCCGCCCTTCACCGTCGCGTCGTTGCAGACGATCATGCAGGTACGGCCCGAGACGCGACCGATGCCGGCGATCATGCCAGCCCCGGGCACTTCGCCTTCGTACATGTCGCAGGCGGCGAGCTGGCCGATTTCGAGGAAGGGTGCGCCGGGGTCGAGCAGGCGTTCGACGCGCTCGCGGGGGAGAAGTTTGCCGCGTGACGTGTGGCGTTCGCGGGACTTCTCGTTGCCGCCGAGCGCGGCCAGTGCGACGTCGGCGCGGAGCTTGTCGGCCAGCGCACGGTTGTGCGCGGCGTTGGTGCGGAAGCCTTCGTCTTCGGCGTTGACGAGCGACTTCAGGACGGGACCGCTCACTTTGTATTCTCCTGTAGGTCGGGCAGCCAGCGGCCCTGCATCCATGCGTCGGCGGCGGCGCGGATGCGGTCGGGATAGTCGGGCAGGTCGTTGCCGACGAGCGGAAGGCCGAAACTGGCGATGACCTGCGCCACGCCAGCGGTGTCGAGGTCGATGCCCGAGGCGCGGGCGTGGCGGGCGATTTCCAGCTCCTGGCCCCAGAAATAGATGTTGGTGGCGGCGACATTGGCCTGCATCTGGCGGACTTCGTCGACCCGGCCATCGCTGACCAGGGGCAGCCAGATATCGGGCATCAGCAGGTCGACCGGCGCGTCGGGACGCCAGTCGAGCGCGTCGCCCTCAACGATGCGGATCTTGTCCCCCGCGCCGCCGGGCAGGCGGGCGAACAGGTCGAGATCGGCGTGGAGCGCGATGACGTCGGGGTCACGCTCGACCACCGTTACCTGCGTCACGCTGTCGCGCAATGCAGTGGCGGCGGCGACCCAGCCCATACCGAGGCCGAAGATCGCGACATGGCCGCTGGCGTAATGGACGCCGATCCCCTGGCTTTCGAATTCGAGCGGGGTCAGCGACATCCAGGTGTCGCCGTCGCGGGTCAGCGCGCGGACATTGGGGACCAACGCGGGCGGGCTCCAATAGCCGCGTGTCAGCACCATCGCCGGGGGCAGCAGCGACCAGCGGCCGCTGTCGAGCGGGCGGTAGAGGTCCTCGAACAGCGCGGTACCGAGGTTCAGGATCGGGTCGGCGGCGGCAATCATTGTCCTGTGCCGGTGGGCGGGGCGTAGAACACCCCTGCCCCCGGCCCGAGCGGCAGGTCGAGCGCGACCCAGGCAATGACCATCGAGATGCCGAGCGCCATGAAGGTCAGCGCATAGGGCAGCATCAAGGCGAGCAGCGAGCCGACGCCGAAGGAGCCGTCCCAGCGCCGCGCAAAGGCGAGGATCAGCGGGAAATAGCTCATCAACGGGGTCATGATGTTGGTGTAGCTGTCGCCCATGCGGTACGCCGCCGTGGTCATTTCCGGGCTGATGCCGAGCAGCATGAACATCGGCACCACGACCGGTGCGAGCGCGCTCCACTTGGCGCTGGCCGAGCCGATGAACAGGTCGAGGAAGGACGACAGCAGCAGCACGCTGACCAACAGGATCGGTGCGGGGAGCGCGAAGGTCTGAAGCGCTTCGGCGCCGTTGATCGCGATGATCGGGCCGACATTGGACCAGTTGAACATCGCCACGAAATGCGCGGCGAAGAACACGAACACGATGTACGGTGCCAGGCTGGCGATGCCTTCGCGCATCATGCGGGTGACGTCATCGGCGGATTTGACCGAACCGGTCGCGCTGCCAAAGGCGATGCCGCAGCTGACGAACATCAGGAAGAAGCCCGCGATCAGCGCGCCGTAAAAGGGCTGAAGCTGCGCCGTCCCCTCGGCCTTTTCGTTGATCAGCGGGGTGTAGCCGGGGGCGAGCGTTAGGACGAGGTAGAGGGCGATCACCGCGAGCGCGGCGAGGCCGGCGCGGCGCAGGCCGCGGCGTTCGTCGGCGGTCACTTCGGAGCGGGCGAGCTCGGCGGTGACTTCGGCATCCGCTTCGCCGCCCCATTTGCCGAGGCGCGGTTCGACCAGCTTGTCGGTGATGAACCACACCGCCGGGGTGAATACGATCACGATCGACAGGATGAACCACCAGTTGCCGACCGGGTTCATCGTCCAGCCCGGCTCGACGATCCGCGCGGCCTCTTGCGTGAAGCCGAACAGCAGCACGTCGATCTGGCCCGGGGTGATGTTCCCCGCATAGCCGCCAGACACGGCGGCAAAGGCGGCGGCGAGGCCGGCTACCGGGTGGCGTCCGGCGGCGGCATAGACGATCGCGGCGAGCGGGATGAACACGACATAGGCAGCGTCAGAGGCGTGGTGCGAGACCATGCCGATGATCGCGACGATCGGGGTCAGGATCGCGCGCGGCGCGTTGGCGAGGCTGGCGCGGATGAGCGCGGAGAACATGCCCGACCGCTCCGCCACCGCCGCGCCCAGCATGATCACGAGGATCAGGCCGAGTGGCGCAAAGCCGCTCATCGTGCGCGGCATGTCGACCAGCAACTTGCCGATATTGGCTTCGGAGAACAGGCTGGCGGCGGTGTAGGTGAGGACCCCACCCTCCAGCGTCGCGCCGGTCGGCGCCTCGTCGCCGGTATAGGGAAGCGATGCCGACCATCCGGCCCAGTCGCCGATCGCGCTGACCGCCATCAGCGCGATGATGAGGTAGACGAAGATCATCGTCGGTTCGGGCAGCAAATTGCCCGCCCGCTCGACAAAGCCCAGGAAACCGCGCTGGCGGCGGCTTACCTCATCCGATGGTGCGGCGATTTCAGTCATACGGCTCCCACAAGCTCCCGTCCGATCAGCATCCGGCGAATTTCATTCGTCCCCGCGCCGATGTCCAGCAGCTTGGCGTCGCGCAGGAAGCGTTCGACCGGCCAGTCCTTGGTATAGCCCGCGCCGCCCAGCGCCTGCAC
>CAZWZP010000038.1:0-4385 GCA_964638925.1 uncultured Stakelama sp.
AAGAAACCCGTTCATCGCCACGCGATAGGTCGCGGCGGGGTCGAGCGGCTGACCCTGCACCAAAGGCGCAATGATCCGCTGCCCCTCCGGTTTCGACCGGTCATAGCTATAGCTCAGGCCCGACGGGAACAGCAGCTTCGGTCCGTCTTCATTGGTGAATTGCTGCTCCAGCACGGCGAGCAATTGCGCGCCGCTATATTCGCGAACCTGCAGGTTATTGCCGAAGGGCTGGGTCGTGAAGAGGTCGCCGAATGTCACCGTTCCGTCGGCAGCCGGAGTGATCGACGCGCGCACGCCGCCGGGGTTCATCAGCGCGATCTGTGCCCCGTCCTTGCGCGTCGCGGCCAGCTGCGCATCGGCGATCAGCAGGCCGAGCGGCGATTCGACCATCTCGCTATCCTCGTCGCGCAGGATCGGGGCCGACGCCTTGCCCACCGGGCGGCGGGCGAGCGGCGCGGCGGCGGCGGCATAGCGCGCGACATGCGCGGCGACCGCCGGATCGGCGGGATAGGTCGGGAAGTCCGGGTTCGCTTTCACAGGCCCGCCCGCGCTGATCGCGCCATCGCCCTGCACGATCACCTGCCGCGCCGAGCGTGCCGCCACTTTGCGTGTGACAGGGTCAAAGGTCAGGTCAATCCCGGTCACCATCACCCCATTGTTGCCGGCGCTGGTCAGCAGCACCGGCTTGGCCGGCTTGGTGGCGGACTAGTCGCAGACGTAGGCGCGGTGGGTGTGGCCGGAGACGATGACGTCCACGCCCGGATCGAGCCGCTCCATGATGTCGAGAATCGGCCCAGACAGTCCCTCGCACTGGTTCGGCTGGTCCGACCGCGCGGGATAGCCGCCCTCATGCACCATCATCACGATCGCGTCGGCGCCCTGCGCCTTCAATTGCGGAATCAGCTTGTTCGCCGTCTCGGCCTCATCGGCGAAGCGGTAGCCGGTGATCCCCGCCGGATCGACATAGGTGCCGGTCATCCGCGTGGTCAGACCGATAAAGCCGATGGTGATCTTGCTGCGCCCCTTGCCGAAGGTCTTGAGGCCGGTGGCGGGCATCAGGCTCTTGCCCGATGCGTCGAGCGTGTTTCCGGCGAGATAGGTGTAGGACGCGCCCTTGAAGGGTTCGAGCTGGCACGGCGCGGCGACCGCATTTTTGTCGCAGCCGCCCTGCTGGAGCCGCAGCAACTCCTTCGTCCCGCGATCGAATTCGTGATTGCCGGCGGCGTTATACTCAAGGCCCGCCATGCTCAGCGCCTTGACGGTCGGTTCGTCGAGGAACAGCGACGAGACGAGCGGGCTGGCGCTGGTCAGATCGCCCGCCGCGACGACGACGTTGTGGGGATTGCCCGCCTTGAGCGCCTTCACCGCCGATGCGAAATAGGCGGCACCGCCAGCGGGCACCTTCACCGTCGTGCCGTCTGCCGCCTGCACATCGATCGGCCGTGCCGGTGTTTCGAGCGCGCCGTGGAAGTCGTTGAACGCGATGATCCGCACGCTGACCGGCGCGGTCGGCGTCGCCGCCATCTGCGACGCGCAGCCGCCCAGCGCCAGCCCAGCGAGCAGTCCAACGATTCTGCGCATGTCATTCTCCCGGCGAGTCGTTCGCCGGTCAGGTACCAGCCTGCGCGTCAGCCGTCACCGACGCGTTCGATGTCGGCGCCGACGCCCTGCAATTTCTCCTCCAACCGCTCATAGCCGCGGTCGAGGTGATAGATGCGGCTGACCTGGGTCTCGCCCTCGGCGATCAGGCCGGCGAGGATCAGGCTCATCGATGCGCGCAGATCCGTCGCCATCACCGGCGCGCCGACCATGCGATCGACACCACGCACCACGGCGGTGCGCCCGCTGACGGTGATGTCCGCCCCCATGCGCGCCAGTTCGGGCACGTGCATGTAGCGGTTTTCGAAAATCGTTTCGGTCAGCACGCTGGCACCGTCCGCTTTGCACAGCATCGCCATGAACTGTGCCTGCATGTCGGTGGCAAAGCCCGGATAGGGCGCGGTCGACAGGGTGATCGGCTTGAGCGGGCCGTTCGCGGCGACGCGGATGCCGTTGGCCTGTTCCTCGATCGTCACGCCAGCCTCGACCAGCGCGTCGAGCGTCGCGCGCATGTCGTCGGCCTTGGCCCCCTCCAGCACCACGTCGCCGCCGGTGATCGCCGCGGCGCAGGCATAGCTGCCCGCTTCGATCCGGTCGGGCATCACGCTGTAGGTCGCGCCGTGCAGCCGGTCGCGGCCCTCGATCGTCAGCGTCTCGCTGCCGATGCCGTGGATCGACGCGCCCATTGCGACCAGCAGATTGCACAGATCGACGATCTCGGGCTCGCGCGCGGCATTCTCGAGCACCGTGGTGCCGCGCGCGGTGGCGGCGGCCATCAGCGCATTTTCGGTCGCGCCGACCGACACCACCGGGAAGCGATAGCTGCCGCCAGGCAGACGTCCGCCCGGCGCCGTCGCCTTCACATAGCCCGCTGCCAGCTCGATCTCCGCGCCCATCGCTTCCAGCGCCTTCAGATGCAGGTCGATCGGGCGGTTGCCGATCGCGCAGCCGCCGGGCAACGACACCGTCGCCTGCCCCTCCCGCCCCAGCAGCGGGCCGAGCACCAAGATCGACGCGCGCATCTTGCGCACGATGTCATAGGGCGCGACACTCGATGTCAGGCGGGAGGCGCGGACGGTGAGCACGCGGCCGAAATCATTGGGCCGCGTCCCCTCGATCGCGGTCGAGGCACCCAGCTCGTTGAGCAGATGCCCGAAGCTGTCGGCATCGGCGAGGCGCGGCAGATTGCGCAGCGTCAGCGGCTCGTCGGTTAACAGCGCACACGGCATCAGCGTCAACGCGGCGTTCTTCGCACCGGATATAGCAATATTACCGGATAGGCGGTTTCCGCCACGAATGAGAATACGATCCATTGGGGGCTTCTATCGCGTCAAAGGGCGCGCGCAAGTGCGACAGACCGTTCGGCGGCTTGATCGACTTTAATGCACTGATTTTGCAGCGATGCTTTGCAGGAGGAAGTTGGGGGAAGGGACAGAGTGTCAGGGAGTTGTTTCGCGGAGATCCTGGGCGAGCTGGTACCGCTCGTGCCGGGGGAACAGGCTGCACTCGAACGGCTGGAGGAACGCCAGCGCCATATCCGGCGCGGCGCGATCCTGCTGCGCGAGCATGAGCCGGCCGATGAGCTGTATATTCTGCGCAAAGGACTGGTGATGAGCTACGTCCTGCTCGACGATGGCAGCCGCCAGATTCTGCGCTTTCACTTCCCCGGCGACGTGCTCGGCATCTCCAGCATCGTCTATCGCGAATCACCCGAAACGCTCTGCGCGCTGTCGGACTGCGTGGTCTGTCCGTTCGACCGCCAGGCGTTCAGCGAGTTGACGGTGCAGCACCCGCGCCTGTCATCACTGATCCTGGTGCTGTGCCAGATCGAGCGCGTGGCGCTTACTGACCGGCTCGCCGCGCTCGGCCGCACATCGGCCAAGGCGCGCGTCGCGGCGCTGCTGCTCGAACTGCGCAACCGGCTGCGCGGCACCGACAAGACGATCGACAAGGCGTTCAACCTCGGCCTGACACAGGAAGAGATTGGCGATGCGACTGGCCTGACCTCGGTTCATGTCAACCGGATGCTGCGCCAGCTGGAGGAAGAGGGGATGATCGGCCGCGAATCAGGGCGGGTCACGCTGATCGACGAAGCGGCGCTGGCGCGCGCAGCGAATTATGTGAACCGCTACCAGGGACTGGACCTGAGCTGGCTGCCGGAGCCCCGTTAAGCGACTACGCTTTTTCCAGCGTGCATTGCAGCGGGTGCTGGTTCTGCCGCGCGAAGTCCATTACCTGCGCGACCTTGGTCTCGGCGACCTCGTAGCTGAACACGCCGCACACCCCGACGCCGCGCTGATGCACTGCGAGCATCACCCGCGTTGCCTCTTCCATGTCCATCTTGAAGAAGCGCTGAAGCACCAGCACGACGAACTCCATCGGAGTATAGTCGTCGTTGAGCATCAGCACGCGATAGGGCGTCGGCTTTTTGGTCTTGGCGCGGGTGCGGGTGACGACACCAGTGTTGGTGCCTTCGTCATCGTCGCGATCGGAATCGCCCATCGTGATCGGAGCCATCGAGTTGGTGGTGCGCAGCGCTGTCATGAGACTTACGAAAATATGGCAGCGGTGAGTCGAGGGCAAGGGGGGAGCAGCATCCGATTTGCGGATTTGAGTTTCACTCAAATCTGGCGGCAACGGCGCAACCCGAAAAAAGGGGCGGCCGCACGTGGCGACCGCCCCAAATTTCGTCCGATCAGGACCCTTGGCCGGTTCAGGCCGCGGTCTTGATCTTCTCCATCGCGACCGCGACGCGGTTCGAGACCGGCTGCGCGGCGTCGCCAGCG
>CAZWZP010000038.1:4412-7575 GCA_964638925.1 uncultured Stakelama sp.
TGTTCTTCGAGGTCTCGGCGACCATCGAGTCGAACGCGGTGCGGACATAGTCGCTCTGCAGCTTGAAGAAGTCGGCCGGCGACTTGACCGCGGCCAGGCTCTTCATCGTGGCGGTCGCCTGCTCGAACTGCTTGCGGCTATATTCCGCAGCGTCCTGACCCATGGTCTCGAGACCCTTGGCTGCGATCTTGCCGCTCTCGACCAGCGCTTCGACATTGCCCTTGGCCAGCTCGGTCATTTCGCCGACCAGCTTGGTGTTCTTTTCGACAGCGGCCTTCGCCTTGTCGTTCAGTTCGGCGAACATCGCCTGGCTCTTTTCGATGGCTTCCATGATCTCAATTCCCTTGCTTGCGGTGTCCGCCATCTGCGGGGCGGCGTCTTCGATAATCTCGATTACAGGTGCGGCGACCGTTTCGACGGTTTCCGCGACAGTTTCGATGGCCGGTTCGACAATCTCTTCGATCACCGGCTCGGCCACTTCAGCGATCGGTTCGACCGGCGCGGCAACGGCCTCAACGACCGGCTCCACGACGGGTTCGGGCTTCGGCTCGACCACCGGTGCCGCTGCTGCTGCGACCTTTGGCGCGACCTTTGCGACCGGTGCCTTGGCTACCGGCTTCTTCGCCCCGGTACGCGGACCCTTGCTGGCCATATCGACGTCCTCGCTGCGACTATTGCATTGCAGCATATACGCCGATGTAAACCGTGTTTCAAGAGGTTTATTGTGCAGTGCACAAAAAATTCAGCGGGTTCGGACGTAACGCCCCGGAGCCGCGCCGAGTTCCTCATTTACGCTAGGGATTCTGGCTTTTTTCGCAGGGACGCGCGTGGCATCGAGTTGCGCGATCCACTGGATCCAGTCGGGCCACCAGCTGCCCTTGGTCTCAACCGCGCCTGCAACAAAATCGTCAAGATTTGCTGCGCCTGCTTCATTGACCCAGTACTGATATTTCCCCGACGACGGTGGGTTCACCACCCCCGCAATATGACCCGATCCGGCGAGCACGAAGCGGATCGGCCCGGCGAGATGTCCGGTCAGCTTCCACACACTACGCGGCGGCGCGATATGATCCTCGCGCCCGGCCTGAACATAAGCCGGCGTCGTCACGCGGGTCAGGTCGATCGGCGTCCCCCCGATCGCCAGCGCGCCGGGCTGGATCAACAGATTGTCGCGATACAGGTCGGTCAGATAGCTGGTATGCCAATATGCCGGCAGGTTGGTGACGTCCGAATACCAGTGGAGCAGGTCGAACGGCGTATAATCCTCGCCCAGCAAATAGTTGCTGGTGACATAGTTCCAGATCAGGTCGCGCCCGCGCAGCAGGTTGAAGGTCGCCGCCATGTAGCGCCCGTCGAGAAAGCCATCGCTGGTCAGCGACTGGATCAGCGCCAATTGCTCGTCATCGACAAACACGTTGAGGTCGCCCGCCTCGCTGAAATCGACCTGCGCGGTGAAGAAGGTCGCGCTCTTGACCTTCGCCGCCTGCCCCCGCGCGGCGAGCACCGCCAGCGTCGCGGCGAGCGTCGTGCCGGCCACGCAATAGCCAATCGTGTGGACGCTCTCGACGCCCAGCAGGTCGCGGATCGTGTCGATCGCGTCGATCTGGCCGCGCTCGACATAATCGTCCCACACCACATCAGCCATGGTCGCGTCGGCTGACTTCCACGACGCGACGAATACCGTCAGCCCCTGCTCCACCGCCCAGCGGATGAAGCTTTTCTCCGGCGTCAGGTCCAGGATGTAGAAGCGGTTGATCCACGGCGGGAAGATCACCAGCGGGGTTTCAAACACCGTTTCGGTGGTCGGCGAGTACTGAATCAGCTCGTAGAGCGGGGTGCGCTTGACCACGCGGCCCGGCGTGGTCGCGATATTCTCCCCCACCGCGAACGCGCCCTCGACGGTCTGGGTCATCTGCCCCTTGGACAGGTCGGCGAGCATGTGCGCGAGGCCCTTGAGCAGATTCTCGCCCTTGGTCTCGATGGTCCGTTCGACCACCAGCGGGTTGGTCGCGGGGAAGTTGCTCGGGCTCATCGCGTCGATGAAGCCCTGCGTCGCGAAGCGCAGCTGCTCCTTCTGCTTGGGGGCCAGGCCTTCGATCTGGTCGACGCCTTTCAACAGATGGTTCGACAGCGTGAGGTAGCTTTGCCGGATGAAGTCGAACACCGGTTGTTCGCGCCATTGCGGTGCCTTGAAGCGCTTGTCGCGCGCCTGTTCGGGGGTTTCCTCGAATTTGGGTGCGGCGGTGGGATCGAGAAAGCGCTGCCACAACGTCATCGTGTCGGCCCAGAACTCCGCGCCCGCGCGCATCGCGGCGGCCGGGTCGACCGGCGGCATCGTGGGCATGGCCGGCATTTGCGGCATGGACGGCATATGGGCGGGCATCTGCCCCGCAAGGTCCAGCCCCTGCTCCATCATCATCTGCTGCGCGCGCCCGAACACCCAGGTCCAGTGCTGAAGGTCCTCCAGCACGGGCTTTGTTTCGGTCTCAGCTTCAGGGGCGGGCTTTGGATCGGGTTTCGGCTTTGCCGCGCGCTTCGCCCTGGGCTTTGCGGTGGTCGTGGCGGTGTCAGGCTTCGTCTTTGCGGTCGTCGTCTTTTTCTTTGCCGTCGCCACGTGCCTCTCCTCTGGCTTGCCGCCTCGCCCCCTGTATAACGAGGCATCGCGCGCAGCGCACCACCCCGAGGAGCCGGAACCCAAGACGATGTCCGAAGAATTCTACCGCATGAAGCGCCTGCCCCCCTATGTCATCGCCGAAGTCAACGCGATGCGGGCCGCGGCGCGCGCGGCGGGAGAGGACATTATCGACCTGGGCATGGGTAACCCGAGCGATCCGACGCCCGAGCCAATCCCGACCTGCCCCCGCCCGATCATGTCATTGAGAAACTGATCGAAGTCGCGCGCAAGCCCGACGCGCACGGCTATTCGCAATCCAAGGGCATCCCCGGCCTGCGCCGCGCCCAGGCGAATTATTATGGCCGCCGCTTCGGCGTCGATATCGATCCGGATAGCGAGGTCGTGGTGACGATGGGGTCGAAGGAGGGGCTGGCCAGCCTCGCCACCGCGATCACCGCGCCGGGCGATGTCGTGCTCGCGCCGAACCCGAGCTATCCGATCCACACCTTCGGCTTCATTCTCGCCGGGGCGACGATCCGCGCCGTGCCG
>CAZWZP010000038.1:7597-7854 GCA_964638925.1 uncultured Stakelama sp.
GAGCCTTGAGCGCGCGATCGCCTTCACCGTGCCGCGCCCGAGCATCCTGGTCGTGAACTATCCATCCAACCCGACGGCGGAGACGGTCGACCTGGCATTCTACGAGCGGCTGGTCGCGTGGGCGAAGGAGAACAAGGTCTGGATCCTGTCCGACCTTGCCTATTCGGAGCTGTATTTCGACGGCAAGCCGACCGTCTCGATCCTGCAGGTGCCGGGCGCGAAGGATATCGCGATCGAGTTTACCTCGCTCAGCAAGA
>CAZWZP010000038.1:7880-12964 GCA_964638925.1 uncultured Stakelama sp.
TGGGCTTTGCGGTCGGCAACAAGCAGCTGATCGCCGCGATGACGCGGGTCAAATCCTATCTCGACTATGGCGCCTTCACCCCGATCCAGGCCGCTGCCTGCGCAGCGCTCAACGGCCCGCAGGACATCGTCGAGAAGAACCGCCAGCTCTATCACAAGCGCCGCGACGTGCTGGTCGAGAGCTTCGGGCGCGCGGGGTGGGACATCCCGCCCCCGCCCGCGTCGATGTTCGCCTGGGCACCGCTCCCGCCCGCGCTGGCGCATCTGGGGAGCCTTGAATTCTCGAAGCAGCTGCTGACCCATGCCAAGGTCGCGGTCGCGCCGGGCGTCGGCTATGGCGAGAATGGCGAAGGGTTCGTGCGCATCGCGATGGTCGAGAATGAACAACGACTGCGCCAGGCAGCGCGCAATGTGAAGAAATACCTGCAATCGATGGGCGTCAACACCGGCGCGAAATCGGCCTGAACGCAAAAAGGGGCGCCCCGGTCGGAGCGCCCCTTCCCTATTCTAAGATCGCTGCGGATCAGAAGCGGAAGCCAAAACCGACCGACGCCTGACGGCGCTGCAGGTTGAAGCCGGTGCCGTAGAAATCGCCGAAATCCGCATAAGCGCCTTCGACATTGATATAGGCATTCTTCGACACCGAAATCTCAACGCCGAGCGCGCCATAGACGCCGCCCTTGCTGTCGGACGCGGTGGTCGCGCCGCTGCTCGCTTCGATCGTCAGCGAGGCATAGCCGAGCTTGCCGTAGAGCGCCGTGGTCGGGCTCAGTTCGACGCCGACGCGGCCGCCAGCGGCCAGGTTGCCCTTGACCTTGAGGCAGTCGGGACCGTCGCACAGCTCGACGCCCGAAAATTCATAATTCACGAACGGGCCGACGGTGACCTTGTTGCTGACCGCGAGGTCGAAACCGATCTCCGCGCCATAGGACACCGCGCTGCCGATCTTGTAGATGTCACCATCGCCGCTGACGGTCGGGGTCTCGTAGCCGAGACGTGCCTCGATGCGCGCGCCGTCGAACAGATTGCCAGACGATTGTTCTTCCTGCGCGAACGCGATGCCAGGCGCGCACGAAAGGGCCGCCGCGGCGACCAGAAGCTTCTTCATAATTCCCCCTTTATCGGTGGCCGGAATGGCCTGAACTACCCGCCATAAGTGCTTGATTCGACGGGCGCGCTGCCGATATTGCCGCATGACTTCGCCGTCCATCGGAATTTCTTGCGAACCCGGGAACAGGTAATTGAATTCGGGACAGTGTTGCGCCACTGCAACGACATGACTCGTCCCGGCTTTGCCTTTTCTCACCGACTGCGCGTGCGCTATGCCGAAATTGACGGACAGAAGGTCGTCTTCAACTCACGCTACCTTGAATATGCCGATGTCGCGCTCAGCGAATATTGGCGCTGGCTGCGGCTCGCCGACCTGCCCGAATGGCGGGTGATGGAATTCCACGTCGCCCGCGCCACCGTCGATTACAAGCTGCCGCTCCGCTACGATGACGAATTCGACGCCCATGCCCGCACCGAACGGATCGGGACATCGAGCATCACCAACCGGATCGAGCTGGTCCATGCGCAAACCGGCGTGTTGCACACGGTGATCGAGCTCGTCCATGTCAATGTCGATCTCGACGCCGGACAGTCTGCGCCAATCCCGCCAGCGATCCGCGCGCGGATGCTTTCCACCGATTGATACGCCCGCGATACGCGGTCGAACGGGTCCGCAGGAAACGCGCTGTTAACCGGCGCTCTCTAGCGTCGGTTCATGCGTCACGACCGCCTGTTTCGAACGAACCTGCTGGCGGTTGCCGCAGTCGCGTTTACCTATTTCCTGTGCGCGGCGGGCGCGATCAGCTTTACCCGGCTGAGCGGCGATGTCGCGCTGTTGTGGGTCGCCAATGGGGTGTTGATCGCCGCATTGCTCAGCCGCCCCGCAACTGAACGCCCCCTGCACATCGCTAGCTGCTTCGCCGCCTCGGTCGCGGCAACGGTCGCGGTATCGCCTTACACCGTACTCGCCCCGATGTTCGGAGTCGCGAACGTCGCGGAAGCGCTGATCGCCTGGGCATTGTTGCACCGCTTTGGTGCCGATGCGCGTGTGTTCCTCTCACTGCGGGCGCTGGCAGGGTTCGTGGCAGCGGCGGGCGTGATCGCGCCGCTGGTCGCCGGGATCATACCCGCTGCGACGCTGGCGCTGTATCAGGGGGGCGACCCCTGGGTGATGTGGATGAGCTGGGGGATTGGCCATGGCCTCGGCGCGCTGATCGTGACCCCGATCGCCTTGCTGGCACTCGCCGGGGCAACCTATTGCGACCGCCTGACGTGCCGCAGCACGATCCCGCGCATTGCCACGATCACCACGCTGATGGTTGCCGTGACCGCATTGTGCTTCGCGCAGACCCGGCTGCCGCTGTTATTTGTCCCGATCCTGCCGTTGATCGCGGCAACGATGGCGTTCCGCGTCGCCGGGGCGACGCTTGGGGTATTCCTGATCGCTGTGATCGGCGCTGGCTTTACCGTCGCCGGAATGGGACCGGTCGAGCTGATCGCGGGTAGCGAAGGGTTCCGGCTGCAGTTCTTCCAATTCTATCTGGCCGTGCTGTTCCTCATCGCGGTCCCCTTCGCGACGATGATCGCGCAGAACCAGCGGCTTGCTGCGGCGGTCGCGGTGAGCGAGGCGCGCTATCGGCTGATCTCCGACCATGTTTCCGACGTGGTCCTGACGCTCGATCCGAACGGGGTCGTGCAATTCGCCTCCCCCTCGATGCGCGAGGTGACCGGTCACACGCCCCAATCAATTGTCGGCAAGAGCCCGGTCGAACTGGTTCACGAGGTCGATCGTGAACGGGTGCGCGAAGCGTACCGGCGGGTGTTGTCCGAGCCCGAGATGATCCACCGGTTTGAATTTCGCGGCCAGACCGCAACCGGCGGAATCCGCTGGTTCGAAACCACTGCGCGCGCCGTCCGCAACGCGGATCAAGCGGTATTGAGCGTCGTCACGGTGGTACGCGAGGTCAGCCAGCGCAAGGCGCGCGAGGCCGATCTGCTGCGCCAGGCCAATACCGATCCGATGACCGGCGTACTCAACCGCCGCGCATTCCAGGACCGGATCGACCAGTTTCGCGAGAATACGCCCGACCGTCCCGGAACGCTCGCCTTGTTCGACCTTGACCATTTCAAGCAGGTCAATGACGGCCACGGCCATGACGCAGGCGACGCGGCATTGCTGCACTTTGCCGATGTGCTGCGCGCCAATCTGCGCATCGAGGATGTGATCGGACGGCTGGGCGGAGAGGAGTTTGCGGTGCTGTTCCCCGGCCTGTCAACGACCGCTGCAATGGCCGCGTGCGAGCGGGTGCGCAGCTCGCTTCAGGATGCCCGGATTCATGCCGGAGGTACGACGTTCACGATCACCGTAAGTGCCGGTGTCGCACCGATCCGCCCCGATCTGTCGTCGGACGAGGTGTTTCGTATCGCCGATGCCGCACTCTATCGCGCCAAATCGCACGGTCGCAATCGCAGCGAACTGGCCGCAGCCTGACTATTCGGCCGCCGCGGCCGCAGTCTCGCCCACGACATCCTCGGGCAGCGACCAGAGTAGATCATGCTTGCCCAGCACGCGCCCGTCATGGCTCATCACCTGAACCGGGGCGATGCGGCGATGGTCGCGCGCATCGACCAGCACCGGCGTGGCGGGCATCCCCGTCTCCCACCGCTCGCCCCATTGCCGCAACGCAACCATGGTCGGCAGCAGCGCGAACCCCTTTTCGGTCAGGCGATATTCGACCTTGCGGCGATCATCGTCACATGTCTGTCGCGCGAGGATGCCATGATCGACGAGACGAGCCAGCCTATTGGCGAGGATGTTGCGCGCGATCCCGAGTTCCGACTGAAACTCTTCAAAATGATAGAGGCCGTTGAACGACGCGCGCAGGATCAGAAAGGACCAGCGCTCACCCATCGCCTCCAGCGCGGCCGGAAGGCTGCAATTGGTGGCGAGCTGTCGAAGCGGCTCTCGCAGTCCGTTGTGGCCCATAACCGCTGAATCTACCTCATTTTCACCGCCGCACAACGCGATTAGTTCCTTGCAGTGCAGCAACAGTTTCTAGTTGCAACTGAAAACCTAGGGTAGTAAGTGGCGATTCGCAACCTTTGTTGCAGTGCACCCCTGGGAGAGTAACATGATCCGCCTTGCCCCGATCGCCGCTGCCGCGCTCTGCCTCGCCAGCGCCGCGACCCCCGCTTTCGCCCAGTCGGGCCATTACACCGCCACCCCTGCAGAAGCGCCCAAGAAGGCCAGCTTCATCACCCAGACCACGGTCTGGAAGTGCAAGGACGGCAGCTGCGTCGCACCCAAGTCGACGATGAGCGAGAAGGTAATGTGCGAGCGCGTCGTCCAGCGCGTCGGCACCCTCACCGCATTCACCGTCGGCGGCACCGCGTTCGATGCCGAGGCACTTGCCGCCTGCAACACGCGCGCCAAGTAAGCGACACACCCGTCACATCGACGCAACACTGAAACGGGCATCGGCGCAGGTCGGTGCCCGTTTCGCGTGAATCCTGTTGCAAAGCAGCACCACCCACCCCCATCTTTGAATTGTGCTGCGTCAATATGAACTAGTCGACCGGGTCCTGTCCTACGACCCCGAAGCCGATGAGGCGCTGCTTAACCGCGCCTATGTGTTTTCGATGCACGCACATGGCAGCCAGAAGCGCGCCAGTGGCGACCCCTATTTCAGCCATCCGATCGAGGTGGCGGGCATCCTGACCGACCTCCACCTCGACGACGAGACGATCGCGACGGCAATCCTGCACGACACGATCGAGGATACCGTCGCCACACCGGAAGAAATTCTGGCGAAGTTCGGCCCCAATGTCGCGCGGCTGGTCGACGGCGTGACCAAGCTCAGCAAGATCGAGGCGCAGACCGAGAGCGAGCGCGCGGCGGAGAACCTCCGCAAATTCCTGCTCGCCATGTCGGACGACATCCGCGTGCTGCTGGTCAAGCTCGCTGACCGGCTGCACAATATGCGCACGCTCCATCATATCGCGAAGCCGGAGAAGCGGCGGCGGATCGCGCGCGAG